>QHPU01000099.1 GCA_003219175.1 Verrucomicrobiota bacterium
AAGAGCGCAGTTTCTTCACCCAATTCTTCAGCGCTGGAACGTCCGTGCTCCCCATCTTTTCCGCCTCGGTGGCCGTCACATTCGTAAAGGCACGCAAATGTCCCCGCGTGCACGAAAGTTACTGACCAGTTTTGCCGCCAACTCCAATTCCGGCGAAGGAACCTCGGCCAGCCGATTCATCAGCGCGGCGAAATGCTGATCGATAAAATCAATTTCGAGCTGGGGCGTTGCCATGAAAAACTTCGTTCAGCTGCTGCACAAATTTGTGCGGCGGACGCGCGAAAAATATTCCGTTGCTCGGTTTCCTTGAATCGATCCCGCGCAGAAAAATGTAGAATGCGCCGCCGAAATTTTTCTCGTAGTCGTAACCCCTTAAACGCTGCTGCAAGTAGCGGTGCAGTGCCACCGTGTAAATGGTCAGCTGTAGATTGTAAAAGTTCCGTGTCATCTCTGCACCTACTTTCTGAGGCACGTAACTGGATGCGTCTGTCCCCAGCCAATTGGATTTCCAATCGACAAAATAGAAACGACCCGCTCGCTCGAAAACCAAGTCGATGAATCCTTTCATGAATCCATTGGCTGGCGCGAATTGAAGACGATCGATCGCTAACGGCAGCTCATCGATCTGAAAAACTTTGCGCAATCGTGAAGTGGTCAACGCCGTGATCGGAAAAGTGAATTCGAGTTCCGACAAACGTGATGCGCGCGAAATTTCAGAGAGTCTGAAGCCGTCTTCGCCAAGCGGCATGCGCAAGGTTTTTTCCAACATTTCGCACACCGCGTCATCAAAGTTTTCGAAACGAAAATCGGCCAATTTGCGCGTGACGAGCGGCCGCAATTGCGAAAGATCGGTGAAATCGAGCTCCTCCAGAATCAAATGCAGACAGGTGCCGGCGCGCATCCCGCCCGGAAAAGCGTGAATTCCCTCCGCCGCAACCGCAGCCTCTTCTGCAGTTTCGACTTCCGCTCCAGCGGCATCGTAATCCGGCGTTTCGGGTTCCTCGGTTCGTCCGCTAATCAATGAACTGAAACTCGAAATGCGCCAGCTGCGATCGATTTTGCCAGTGAAAATTCGCGGCGCTAAAGGGATCTGCGTCGCGGGTGATTGTGCAAGAATTTCGCCGCCAGCTTCCGGCAGGTCCTCGACTGCAATCGCATCACTTCCGGCAAATGTATCTCGCACGCTCAGACCCGTGTCGGGTTCACCTTTTTTTTCGAGAAATGCCTCAGCTGATGCTGTGCTGGAAAGCAACCACGCCAGCGCCGATTTCGATTTTGTCGGTCTGTCCGGCCAAACCAAATAGCTACGATGTCTGGCTCTGGTCGTACCAACGTAAAGTTGCCGCACCAGTTCCGCGAGCTCTTCGCGATCGCGAAGCTTCTCATTCTCCGCTTTTTCTTCCAAATCGAGAACGAGCGCGTCGCCGTCGTGAAACTTGACCAGATCCCTCGCCCGGTACGGTTCCTTCCGGACTGAGGGACAAAGCGTGATATCGTATTCCAGACCCTTGCTTTTGTGAATGGTCACAATCCGGACCGCGTTCTCATCGCTCTCGAGGCGCAGTTCATATTCGTCGCGGATTTCTCGGCGCTCGGAGATTTGTTTTGTCAGCCAGCCAATCACGCCGTCGATGCCAAACCGGTTTTCGACACAGGCCGCATGCAGCACCTCGACCAGGTGAAGCAGATTGGTCAACCGGCGCTCACCGTCAGTGTAAGCTAGAAGCCGCGGCCGCACTTTTTCTTCCACTACAAACTTCCGCATCATTTCTATGAAACCCTTGTCGCGCCAGAGTTCCTGATAGCCCGCGAAGCGATTGAGCATTTCTTCCCGGCGTGAATCGTCGCCGAATAATTTTTCCAACTCGCTCGCTTTGAAATCGGCCAGCTCAGTCGCGAGCGCAGCGCGCACAATCTTTTCACGCGTTGGTTCAGCTACCGCCAGCAGCAAACGCAGTAACTCTTCCGCTTCCCGCGATTCAAAGACGCTGGCCGCACTATAAACCACTGACGGAATTCGAAATTGCGACAGTGCTTTTTGAATATCGGCCGTCTCCGCATTCGTCATCACCAGAACTGCGATCTCACTCGGCCTGATTTTTTCCGCGCCGATCGTGGTCTTGGCCACAAGCAGTCGCGCAATCTCGGCCGCGACCACCCGCGGAATATTTCCTTTTTGTTCCGGTGACGCGATCCAGAATCGCAATGGCTGGTCGCGCTGCCCGTCAATTGTCAGCGGCGCTTCGTCCGTACTGCCGGAAGCCTGGACCAGAACCAGATTAATGCCGGGAATCACAAACCCGTCATCCCTTTGCCTGAAGATTTCACCTACGCCATCAACCAGCTTCCTTTCCGAACGCCAATTTTTCCCCAACGTGTAACGGCGGTCCGCCAGCTTTGCCGCCTCCAGATAGGCGAAAACGTCCGCGCCCCGAAATCCGTAGATGGCTTGTTTCGGATCGCCGATCAAAAAAACTCGCGCATTCGTTCCCGCATAAATCTGCGCAAGAATGGAATACTGGACCGGATCGGTATCTTGAAATTCGTCGATCAGGGCGACCCTGAATCGCTCCCGCAAACCATTGCGAAGTTGATCGTCCCGGCGCAACGCCTCGTCCAGGCGCGTTAGCAGATCGTCGAAAGACCGAACTTGCTCGTCGGCTTTACGGCGGCGCAATTCTTCACGCGCCCATTGGCAAAATTCCGATTGAAATGAAACCACGAAACGGCGGGCCACGTCCGATAGTTCCTGGCATCGATCAAAGAACTCGTGCCTGGGAGTAATTCCGCGGACTCGTGTGTTCGCTTGCAAGGTAGCAGCGGAAAAAAATTCCACGCACGAAAGGAGATCGCCGGCGTTACGCGATTCACCGATGCATTCCACCGCCGCAGCCAATCGCGCATCGACCACCTCGCGCTTGAAATGATTACCTTTCGCCCAAGCAATATTCGAGAAAAGGCCGCGAATTTCCTGGGCTGATTTCGACCAGCAATCGCAGAGCGTTCGCCAAACTTCCGCGATGTTCTTTTTAAGTTCCGCCTGATTTTCCGGAGGTGGCAGGACTCGTAAAGCGGGATTGTTTGTCAGTTCGATGAGCAGTTCCACCAGCCGGGCCGGGAACAAGCGCTCGCGCAGCAACGCCGCCAGCACTTTATCATCGCCATACAAATGGGCCCGCCAAAAATCATCCGCCACTTGATTTAGAAAACGCGATTGGTCGGTCACCAGTTCGGTTCCGAACAGGGCGCCGGCCTCGAAGGCACGGTCAGCAAGAACGCGCGCGCAAAATCCGTGAATGGTAAAAATCGGTGCCTCATCAAAATTGTGGAGGGCGCGTTCCAGCTCGCGCTCGACTTCTTTGCGATCGGCAATTCTCGCGATAATTGCATCGATGAACGACCACTTTGCTTTGCCACCACGGGCACAAGCGCGCGCTTCTGCCAGAACCTCACGAATACGACCGCGTAATTCTGCAGTGGCGAGTTCGGTATATGTCGCGACCAGGATGTTTTCGATCTCAATCTTCTGCTCCGCAATCAGCCGAAGAACAATCGCAGAAATGGTGGCGGTTTTTCCAGTGCCAGCGCTTGCTTCGATAACACTGAAGCCGTTTTCCAACCGCGTTTCTACTGGATCAAATTCGCTTATCATCGCGGGCTTGCAGTAGCGGTGAGAGCACCCGCAGGCTGGTTTGTTTCCAATCTTCATCGAGCACATCGCTGACATTGCGAAATGCGAGCTTGATGTAGGAGTCCTCCTGCTCGCCTTTACCTTCTCGCTCGTTTCCTCGCCAGATTTGCCCGGCCGCGAGACAAGCCTTCGTCTCGTCTTTTCCTTGGGCAATCGTTTCAGCAAAGGCCCACGACGTTCTCGGAAAAAATCTCAACGGTTCACCTAAACCGCGCCAATAAAGTGCCAGCAAATCAGACAGAAGCTTGCGTGCGTTCTTGACCGGCGGGAATTCGTAGCCGGCGATTACTTGTTCATCCTTTCCGAAAAGCAGCGCCGGCTTCTCCTCGGTCAGGTTCCTCACCAGGTGCTCGATCCAGACGCGAACAAAATCCTTCGGTTTTAATGTCGTTAGGCGATAATGGAGCAGAGTATCTCCTCGAATTCGATCGATGCGGCCGCTCAACGCGAAATCGCCAATGGTCACGCCAATCGTCACCGGCGGTTGCAGTTTCGACTCCGCTTTTTCCCGAATCGCCTCCGCGAAAGCAGTTACGTTCCCGCAGATTTCATCGAAAATTAGTCGTCCCGTTCCGCCCGGCGGCAAAACGCCGGCTGCGCGCACGAGCTCGAGCGCACTCTCCGGGCCGAGTCCATTGAGGGTTTCGTCCAGCAACTTCTGTTCAATGTCGTAGCGATCGAGCCCGTGCAGCGCGAACGGCTCGCGATCTTCCGTTTCTTCGCGTTCGCGTGGAAGCTCTATTCCAAGGCGGTGCCGCACAAAAAATTTCGCGGAATGAGAAAAGAAGTCCACCAGCCGCGCCAGGTCGACTTCGCGCCATTCCTTCCCTGGCTCGCTCAGTGCTTCCTCAAAAAATGGCGGCGCTTCCAGCCGAGGTTTTCCCGAGATAATTCCCGCTGCGCAATTGTCCGCGGAATAACTGAACAACTTTCCGTTAAGCTGAAAATTTCGGGGACTGAAAGCCTGCAGCGGATGTCGGGTAACGAAGTCGTCGAGCTTGGTTTCGAAATTCTCCGCCAGATAATCGAGCAACTCGCTCACCAAAACACTTGGCGGGAGCGGCTGGTTGTCGCGCAGCGATTGCCCGACGTAACTGAGATAAAAAACTTCACGAGCTGACAGAAGCGCCTCCAGAAAAAGCGCGCGATCGCTATCGCGAATATTGCGATCTCCACGTTGAGGATGTTGCGCCACCAGATCAAAACTTGGTGGGCGGTCGTGTCGTGGATAAGCGCCATCATTCAAACCAAGCAGACAGATCACTTTGAAAGGAACACTGCGCATTGGCTTGAGCGCGCAAAAAGTCAGCTGTCCGGAAACAAAACCAGCGCCGCTGTTTGATTCTTCGAGAGAATCTTCCAGGTGTGCCGCGACGACATCAAGCTCGACCGCTTTGTCATTCTGCGATGCCCCGGCAATTTCGCCAAGGTTCGAGATTGCATTGCGTAAACGATTTAGCTCGAATTGCGCCGTCTCGTCTGCAGCAAACAAGGCGTCGATGGTTTCACGTAAATCGCGCTGCCACTCGGAGATCGAACGCGGCTTGCTGAATTCAATTGCTCGAGAAAACAGCCGCTCCAGAAATTCGACAAAGTTCCCCAGCAATTCCGCGCTCGACCCCTCGATCTCGTCGAAAGGTAAAATTCCATCGAATAATTCGCGTTTCTCGGGACGCAACGCACAACCGAGTAACATCCTGTCCAGACCATGGCGCCAGCTGTTTTCCGCGAAGGCAGGCAAACCAAGTCGCGCGCGATGCTGCGCATCAATACCCCAGCGGATCGCACAGTCGTCGATCCAGACTCGAATTGTCTCCATTTCTGCCGGCGCGATTTGCAAACAACGCTGCACCGACGAGGATTCGAGAATCGCGAGAACTTCGCTGGCGGTGAAACGCCCGGGGAGAATCTCCAGAATGCGAAAGAATGTGTCGATGATTCCGCTCCCGGCGCGCACTTCCCGGTCAGCGATCGAGTACGGAATTTTATGTTTCGGATTTTCTGGCACACCAAACACGGCATCGATGAAAGGCGCGTAAATGGATACTTCCGGCATCATCACCACGATGTCTTTCGGCTTCAGCTCCGAATCATGCTGAAAAAGATCGAGCAACTGATCGTGCAAAACCTCCAGCTCGCGCACGATGCTGTGACAAGAATGAATCTGCAGAGAGCGATCATTCCTCGCGATGTGTCGCCCTACTTCCGGTAACCGCCCGTCCGGCTCGGGCCCCGATTTCAGCTCAAAAATGTCGTTCTGAATTTCCAGCAAGACCGAGCTCGGTGACGGCGATTGATCTGTCGGTGAAATGAAATCTTCCCATTCGGCCGCGGGCGTGAGCTCAGCGACGAGATTCAGAAAATCACGGCCGAGTTTTCCGTTGGCGGCGAGCAGCTCGTTGTCCCCTGTTTCTTCTTCGCTGAAGCCGAAGAGCTCTGGTTGGTTTGCCCGCGCTTTTTCGCGTTTCGAACGAATATCGCCCCACCAGGTCGGTGTCGGTTCCATTACAAATAGGTGAACCCGACAACGCGCCGAAAGTTCTCCGATGAGTGAGACGTAAAAAGGGGGCAGGGTCGAAATTCCAAAGACTGAAACTCGTTCGGGAACCGGCGCGTTGCGATATTTAAGCGCGTCAATTAACTGCGATCCCAAAGCGGCTTGGTGTTGACGGGGCGCGGCACGCTGCAATTCACGCCACAGAATTGGCTGCCAACCTTTTCCCGCACCCGCGTCCCAATCCAAAATCATTTTCGGTCGAAAGGCGACGTATTCGTCGAAAACGTGGGCGATGCGTCGGGCGAGTTCGTACGTCCGAAGCCCGCGGTGATCGCTGCGAATATAATTGGCAATAGCGGCGAACTCCGGCAGTGAAGCAAAACGCGGAAGTTGTTCCATGATTCGCCATGTCATTACCTCGCGATCGAAAAGTTCGGTCGCCGCGGCGTCGGGAAAAATGCTTTGCAGCAGCTCCTGAAAAAATTTCTGTGGAAACGGAAACAGGATGTTGCAACAAATGCCGTGGCGTTCTGCGATCTGTTGTTCGAGCCAGCGCCGCATCCCGTTGCTCTGGACCACGACGATTTCAGACCCGAGAGGCAAGCGCAGTGGACGCGCAATAACTTCAGCCAGGTGTTCCGCCAGCCGCTCGAGGCGGTTGCTGGTATGTAGAGTCAGGCCGGCGCGGGGTGTTACGGACACCGTACTATATTAGAGAGCGCGAAAAAAATTTCGCGCGAGAAAACAAGGCCACTGCAATCGTCGACTTCTGCACCGGTCGTTTAAGACCCATTCCCCCCAAAGCCAGAGCTTTCGCTCAACCCCTTTTCCATTCTACATTCGACGATGGCGTCACGTTTTCTCACGCTTCTCCCATTGTTTATCGCCGCCACCGCACTCGCCGATGAAGGCATGTGGCTCTTCAACAATCCGCCGCTGAAACAACTCAAGGAAAAATATCGATTCGAGCCCTCGTCGCAGTGGCTTGAGCACCTGCAAAAGGCCAGTGTGCGCTTCAATTCCGGTGGCAGCGGCTCATTTGTCTCTGCCAACGGCCTCTGCATTACCAACCACCACGTCGGAGCGGATGCGCTGCAAAAAGCCTCGAGCGAGCAGCACAATTATTTGAAGGATGGCTTCTACGCGAAAACGAACGCCGAGGAAATCAAATGCGCCGATCTCGAACTCAATGTCCTGATGTCGATCGAAGATGTGACCACGCGAGTGAACGGCGCGGTGAAAAGCGGAATGTCTGCCGACGCCGCCGGCAAGGCGCGCGAAAAGGCGATTGCTCAGATCGAAAAAGAAAGCAAAGAAAAAACGGGGCTTCGCTCCGATGTCGTCACTCTTTATCAAGGCGGTATTTACCATCTCTACCGCTACAAGCGTTACGACGATGTGCGCATCGTTTTCGCACCGGAAGAGCAGATGGCCTTTTATGGCGGCGACCCGGACAATTTCGAATTCCCTCGTTACGACCTCGACATCTGCTTTTTCCGGGCCTATGAAAATGGACATCCGGCAAAAGTGAAGAATTATCTGCGGTTCTCACCCAGCGGGCCGCGCGATGGCGACTTGGTGTTGGTCTCGGGTCATCCCGGGGGCACGAGCCGGCTGCACGTGACGATTTGTTTGGCGACCGAAACAACCGCAAACGTTACGACGGTTATGTAGCGGCCCTGTTCGATCCGGCAATCTGGAGCGCGATTGAAGCGCGCGAAAAGAAATTGCGCGACACGATTTCACGTGATCCGAAATTGAAAGCGACGCTCGGTGCCTACGATCGGATCAGGAAAGCACAAGCCGAGCTGGCCAAGATCGCACCGCGCTATGATTACCTGGAACAAGAACGGCCAATTAGCGTCGGATATCGCGGCCCGCGCGCGCTTTACGGCACGCTCTTCAAATATGCGCGCTTATTAATGCGCGCGCTCGACGAACGCGCAAAACCGAATGGCGAACGCATCGCGGAGTTTCGCGACAGCGCAAAGGAATCACTGGAACTCAGTCTGTTTTCCACCGAGCCAGTTTACGATGATTATGAAATCCTCCGGCTAACCGACTCGTTGACCGATTTCGCTGAAAAATTTGGCGGCAGCGATCCGTTGGTGAAGCAGGTTCTTGGCGGGAAGTCACCCCGCGCACGCGCAGTCGAGTTGATGAGCGGAACAAAACTGAAAGACGTCGAGTTTCGCAAAAATCTTTATGGCAAAAGCGCGGCAGCGTTACGGGCTGCGAATGATCCCATGCTCGATCTTGCTCGGATGATTGATGGACCGGCGCGCGAAGCTCGCAAGGCCCACGAAGCACAGGAGGAAATCAAGCGACAGGCGTATGCGGAAATTGCGAAGGCGCGTTTTGCGGTGGAAGGAACCAGCACCTATCCGGACGCGACATTTACGCTGCGTTTATCGTACGGAAAAGTTGTCGGTTACGAGGAAGATGGAAAAGAAATTCCGCCTTTTACGGATTTCGCTGGGTTTTATCGGCGTGCCGCCGAACACGACAACAAACCGCCTTTTGATCTCCCGCAACGCTGGGTCGATCGTAAATCCCAGTTGAATCTGACGACGAAATTCAATTTCGTATCCGATGCTGACATCATCGGCGGCAACAGCGGCAGTCCGGTCGTGAACAAAGCCAACGAATTTGTCGGCATCATTTTTGACGGGAACATTCAATCGCTCGTGCTCGATTGCATTTTCTCCGACAAACAAGCGCGCGCCGTTAGCGTTGGTTCCGCGGCAATCACGGAAGCGCTGCGAAAAATTTACGACGCCGGCGCGTTGGCTGACGAATTAGAGAAAGGTAGGGGCGATTGACTCAATCGCCCGACTTCAAAATTGCGCGACAGGGGTTCCTTTGGTCCGAGCCCACGACATGCACCACCACCGGTGCGTACGCTCGGGAACTATCCCTATTGTTTCCCCAACGGGGTACTTACTTCTGTGCCCGGCGGCGGCGTGAATTCGAATTCGCCGGGTGGAATGGCAGCGTGACCGGTGTTTTCGTAGGTGGTGACGGTACGGTCGCCGTTTGCCTGAAGCATGTCCGTGCGCTCGGCAAAGAGATCGTTACTCAAATGCAGCAACAGTTTTTGAAAAATGCGTTTCATCGACGGGTTTCGCGGGATCAATTCAAGGTCATAACCTTTCTCCGATTTCTCACCGGTGATGTGGAAGATGTGTTCGACGTTTTCCAGATTGAGCGCGGTAGTGATCGCTGAAATCGCGGCGTCCAAAGGCGAACGCTTCGCCAGCGAATAGCGTTCGGCTGATTTGAAGTTCGGATAATAAATCCAAAGCTGTTGTCCATCGCTCACGGTGATGCTGGGAGCGTTGCCCTTTCGTTCGACGCGGAATTTGTTGGGCGCCTGAAACCAGATTTTGCCGCTGCTGTTGATCGGCTCATCCAGTAAATGAATTTTTCGCTGTTCCTGGAAATCGGCTTGCATGCTTGGCGCAGCGGCGCGCTTCTCACGAATGCGTTCCAGGAGCGTCTTCACGTCCGTGGGCGATAAGGACTGGGCCTTAACGCCATTGGCGAATGAGGCGAGGAGAAATAGAAGGAGAAGGGCCTTACGCATGTTCCGATTCGAAATGCTCCTGTGGCAGTTTGGGTCTTATTGCCACCGCTGCCGGCAAAGTGAAAAAAATGGTCGCGGCCAGACTCCAGAACAAGCCGATGGCGCAGGCAATACCCAACTCGCTCAGGGTCGGGTTATGCGCCCAGCCGAGCGAACCGAATCCGGCGATCGCGGTCAGGCCGGCGAGAGCAACGGGTTTGATCACACCGGTAAGATCGCGCGCCACTTCGTGGCTTCGCTGCCAGACTAACAAGACATAGATGCCGTAATCCACACCGATGGCCAAAACGAGACGAAAAGCGAGCACGTTTAACAAATTCAAGGGAAGGTGAAACAGTTTCATCGAAGCAATCATGGCTGCGACGGCAAGGGCAAGCGTTATCACCTGCACCAGCCAAAGACGCAAGTCACGATAAAGGACGGCCAGCAGGGAGGCATCGAAAACGGCCATGAGCGCACTGATCAAAAGCAACTGCCGATGAGACCAAGGCACTAGGTCGGTCAATGTGTAGCTCCAGCCCGAAAGGGTGATCGGAATGCCTGCGACCGGAAGTTCGTGCGCGAGCACATTTTTTTGTTCCTGCGTCGCCACCGGCGCATTGGTGGTGACGAAGCCGGTAGTGGTGAGCGAGTCCTGCGCAAAGTAGCGTTCGATCAGGAACCACCAGGCGGATGTCGGCGGCAATTGCGTGCGCCAGGACGGAATTTTGTAATCAGGAGCGCTCGCCGCCTGGAGTTGATTGAGAAGTTCGAAAGCCGAGGCGAAAGCATCGGCGCTGAATCGATTTTGGGTCAGCGCATTTTGCAAAGCGTCCCGGGCTGCCGGAAAATCAATCAAGGCCAGCTGCTGGCGGTTTCGTTGCATCTCGCGCGGCGAAAGAGCAAGCGCGTTAGGAGTGGAATAGCCTTTGATTTTGCCGGCGCGTTGCAGGTCGGACCAATGCTGTGAAATCGCTTTCCAGAAATCGTGCAGTTCTTGTTCGGTGGTTGCCTGAACGATTCCAAGGACCGGTTCCCAGCGCAGCGGCATTTTTTGCATGATCAGACTGAGCGCAGTCCCGGCGTGACTGTGCTTCGGCTCTAACGATCGCGCGTTGGCTTCGAAAGTAAGCGGAATTTGGGGAACAACCGCAACGATCAGCAACGCGATCAAAATCGGGAGGCTCACCGCCAGAATGGGCCGTGGCCGAACCAGCATACTGTGGACATAGTTTTTAACGAGATTTAGGATCCAATCGCTCCGCCGCGGAACGTCTCCTTGTGGCACGAACAAAAAGAATACGGTCGTCATTAACAATCCGGCGGCAGAAATGCCGATGGCGATCAGAACACCCAGTTGGATGAACCCGGAGGAGTTGCTCAAGACGAGTGCAAGAAAACCAACCGCAGTCGTAAGCGCGCCAAAAAAAACCGCACGACCAAGACTGTGAATGGCATCGGCAATTGCCATCCGATGCCCGCCCCCTTCGCTTCGCGCCTGTTGATAACGTCCGTAAATCAGAATCGCAAAATCAACACCCAGTCCAACCAGAATCGCGCAGAAGCCAACCGTGATCATATTCAGCCGATGAAAAATCAACAGGCCAACGGCGAGTCCGATCAGGCAGCAAAGGAGCAGGGAAAATCCCATCCCGAGCAGTGGCAACCACCGGCGGAAACCGATAAAAAAAACCGCGCCCACCAATGCAATCGAGCTCAACACCGTGACCACGATGTCATGACGCATGCTCAGTGAAATTTCGGCAACATATGCGGAACGTCCCGTAACGAGCACTTCGATTTTGCCACCATCCCAGCTTTCCAACGCAGTCGCGCGAAATGCGTTCACTTGTTTCATCAGCTTCTGACAATCGAAGGCGCTGATGGTTGGTTGGTTCGTCACCGTCGGAAAAACCCGCATCGTGGAATCGGGTGACGTAAGCGGCTGGTCCGTTTCCATTGCGGCATTGCCGGCAAACGGCTTGAGTGATGGGGTGATCAAACCGAGTGGATCTAACGTCAGCTCGATCTCCGGCCGTGGCGAACCGCTCTCGATTTCACGCCGCAACTGCGCGAGGCGCTCCTGAATCTTCTGCGGCTTTCAACGAATTTCGGCGCGAATTCTTCCAGCTTGTCCACATCCTCGGGTTGGCAAAGTAGGGCAAAAGTTAGTTCACGCGTCTGAGCGAACTCGCTGTTGTAAATTTTCAGCCCTTCAACCGAATCAAAGCCGCGCGGCAGCAAATTCAGCACCTCGGTATCAAGTCGCAAAAATGCAATCAGAATGGTGAGGCTCGCGACGACAATCAGCGCAACCACGCCCCACATCAGGCCGCGTCGTTCTGTGACAAAAAATGCAACCTTTTCGCTAAATGGCATCGTAAGAAATCGCGCTCCGATCGCTTAGAAGCGCAGCGCGAAAGTTTCCGGGCCCTCGCTCACCCGCACAATATTTTTGTCCGGATGCCTCAAGACTTCTGCACGCAAGGCTAGCCAACCGGCAGCGCGCGCTGGCGGCTGCTGAATCGGTCCGGACCAGGGGATACGCGCCAGCGGGCCCTGCACGCGCGCGAAGGTCGGATCACTGCGCATGGTCAGCAAGGTTACACCGGGACCTTTGGTAAAGGTCAGTTCGAAATCGCCACGACTCGAATAACGAACCAGGATTTCGCCGATAAGCGACGTCTTTGGGCCGCGATAGGAGAGTTGACCATTGCGAGCAGTCCAAGCGTGGCTCGGTTGCGCGAATTGATGAATCACGCATCCGCCAAGACACAGCGCGGTAGCCAGCATCAACGCCGTCCGGCCCATATTACCATATTATATAGATGCGGGGTTCAGCGGGGCTGCTTCGCGGTCTGTCTTCGGCACAAGGGAAAGTCGCGGGCACAGCGTCCATTTTCTTTGCAACCGCACGATCAGGTAAAATAGTTCCATCCGCCATCGAATGGCGAAGCGATTGCCAACGTTACCACCGAGCACGGCATTCACTGCCGGCGGAATCTGGAAGAGTTGCGTCGGTGTCAGAAAAACTTCCACGAATTCCTTGCCCGCGTACCACGATTCCACGAAACGGAGATAAACATCCATGGCACGATTAACCAGCCGTTCGTAGTGCCGGAATAGCCGGCGGACACGTTTCGGGTGATCAAGCACATCATGCAAAACATCGGCTGCTTGCTCGCCAGCGAGGACGGCAAGAAAAACACCGCTGCTAAAGACCGGATCAATGAAACCGGCCGCATCACCCGCGAGCAGCCAGCGATCACCAGCGAGCTTCTGGCTCCGGTAAGAAAAATCCGCCGCGGTATATACCTGTGAAACCCGCCGTCCACCGCCGATGCGATTACGCACAAGCGGTTGTTCGGCAATCGCGCGCTCGAAAAATTGTTCGGCCGATAGCCCGGACTTTTTGAAGTCCGCCGCCTCCAGCACGATGCCGATACTGGTTCGGTTATTTTCAAGAGGAATGACCCAGAACCAACTGTCCAGCGTCCGCACCATCCGAGTGAGTGTGCCATCGATTCCAGCCTCGCGTTCCACACCTTCGTAGTGCGCAAAGAGCGAGAGCTTTTGCAAATGCTGATAACTTTTCTTCAGCTTGAACTTGTTTCCGATCACCGAATTGCGGCCGCTCGCGTCGATCAAATATTTGGCGCGCAGTTCAGGCCCAATCTTTCTATAGCGGGGGTCGGCGACCCCCGCTTGGTTAAGATCGCGAATACGCAGCGTCACGCCGCCATCATCGAACATGACGTCATCCACCGACGTTTCTTCGCAAATTTCCGCGCCCGCTTCGCCCGCATGATCAAGCAGCATTTTATCGAATTTGGATCGCGTCACCTGATACGAACGATCAGTCCGGGAAGCGAACCCATCCTTGAAATAAAACTTGGCCGCTTTCTCTCCTCCGGCTTCCGCGATCTCGCCCCCAAATTTTTCGACAAAATGCGCGCGCAATTTTTCCTGCAGACCGAGCCGGGTAAACGTTTGCATGCTGAAAGGCAAAAGCGATTCGCCGATGTGGAAACGCGGAAATTTCTCGCGTTCGAGCACAATGACACGACGCCCCGCTTTGCTTAGCAGCGTTGCCGCGGTGCTGCCGGCGGGGCCGCCGCCGATGATCGCTACGTCATAGTCTTCCACCATCAGAAATTAGCCGACTTCGCCGGGAAGCAAAGTTGTAGCCGCCTCGCTCTGCCGAAACAAAAAAGCACGGCGACAGAGCGTCGTGACTACAGCGCTTGTCTGGGGCGCAAATTCGTATTAACGAAACAGCGCTGTGAAATTGATCGACCGATTCGTCAGCCGCGAACTGATTATCAGCCTCTTGTTCGCTATCTTTGTCCTGAGCCTGGTCCTCGTCGTCGGGAATATTTTCCGCAAGCTATTGCCCCTGCTCGTCAATCACGACGTTCCTGTCGAATATCTCGTTAGTTTTATCGCCTATGTCCTTCCCTTTTCCCTCATCTTCACCATTCCATGGGGACTGTTGACCGCGATTCTGCTAGTCTTCGGACGATTGTCGGCCGACAACGAATTGATCGCGCTCCGCTCCAACGGCGTGAGTGTGCCCCGGGTTTGCATTTCGCTTGTCGTGATCGCGCTGGGCTGCACGGGGATCAGCTTGTGGCTCAACGTGCAGGTCGCGCCTGCCGCCCAGGAAAAATTGCGCTCCAACCTTTACGACCTGGCGACACGGAACCCGATGGCGCTCTTCGGCAGCGACCAAGTCATCGATGAGTTTCCCGGTCGCAAAATCTATGTCGGAAAAAAGGACGGCAACAAACTGGAGAACATCACTGTCTTCGAAATGAATGAACAGGCGCTTCCGGTGCGGGTGACATTTGCACGGTCCGGAATGTTGGAAGCCGATCTGCCGAATAAACGGATTCTGATGAGACTTTACGATGCGCGTTACCAGCAGCGCGATGAGAAAAATCCACTCGATCTGCGCAAGATCCGCGACGGCATCAATATGGTTGAGGGCACGTTGCCGATCAGTCTCGACGAACTTTATGAGAAAGAGAAAAAACGGCCGAGCCGTTCCGCGTTGTCAATCACGCAGCTGGTCGACCAACTAAAGAGCGCGAATAAGCGCGAACGCAGCGCTAGCCGCACGGAGTTGAACAAGCGCTTTTCGGCCCCGTTTTCATGCCTCGCTTTTGCCCTCGTTGGCGTGCCTCTTGGTATCACCGCGCACCGCCGCGAAACCACCATCGGTTTTCTCATGGCGCTGGTGATTGGATTTTCCTACTTTGTTTTTTGGATCGTCGCCGACACCCTACGGAATAATCCCAAGGTTCATCCGGAACTGTTGGTCTGGTTCCCGAACGTTCTCTTCATCGCCTTGGGAGCGTTTCTTTTTTATCGCTTGAGTAAACGCTGACGGGTACTGAAAAGTTGTAGCGGCCGAACCGGCGCAAAGGCAGGGATGCTATTGACTAACAACTGCTGGATGAAGCACCTGGCTTGATCCTCGGAAGTTAAACCGGTTAGCAATGATCTCGCCTGAGGCCGTCGCATCGCGCTTTAGTTCAACGGTACGGTCGTTTGCCATCGGGATACCATTGAAGATCGAATTACCGCCGAGGTGAACGCGACCCTTGTCCCCAACGACGTTAAACAAGACCTGGTTCCATTGCAGCCCAGCTAGATCGATATGCGAGTTGCCTTTGAGAGAGAATTTCTTGTTAACGTTGATGACAAATGTCGTCGTCGCTGTTCCCTGAAGAGTAAAGGAGCTGTTACCCTGAAGAACAAAATTTTTCAGACTTAGTACGACCGTCTCTCCCGGCGCACCGGTGATGGTGACATCGTCATGTCCGGTCAATCTTATCGACGTGTTAGAACGGTTGGGCATGAGACTCGCCGCATGGGCAGAAGCTGCGAGCGCTTCATTGACTCCGTTATCGAGAATGGCGTCTTGATTAGGAAAAATCGATCCGGTGATAACAACGTGATTTAGGGTCAGGACCGCGCCGTTGCTTCGATCATAAACGTCGCCGTTAACGATGGCCCTGTTGCCCACAAGGAATTTTCCATTCCCGGCCAGCCCAAGATCGCCGTCAATAAGAGCATCGCCCAGAGCCCGGCTGAAGTTGTCGCCGGCACCCAGCGAAAAAGCCGCCCAGCGCTCCAGGTCGCCTATCTCTGGAATGGCCTGCGCGACATCGGCTTTAACGTGAGAGACGCTGAAGAAAAGGCTGGCTACGATTGCAGTAGCGATTTTGGTGAATTCGGAAACATGCTAGCACGAATGGTTCAGGCATTTTCAGCAGACTTCGCGCCGCACCGTGTGAATTAGGTAAGAAAATCGGGCGCTTGCTGGCAGTAAGGGGCCAGCTATTCTAGACGCGTCTGATTGTGGCGCGTTCGTCTAGTGGTTAGGACACAGCCCTCTCAAGGCTGGTGCACGGGTTCGACTCCCGTACGCGCTGCGATGTTGTTTTTATAGGTAAATTGTCCAGAATCAAAAGATTTTACTTGCTAATTCGGACAGTTTTCGGACAATATTCGCGCACTTAAGCACTATGAATGCGAAACCAAAGGCTAAGCGGGACAGATTCCCCATCGTCATAAAA
>QHPU01000100.1 GCA_003219175.1 Verrucomicrobiota bacterium
TAGATCGAACAAAAAATCAAACATCGAAGTGTTCCTCCCGTGTGTGGTTCTACAGCGTTAACAGGACAAGCAAACGTTAATTTGCCGTGCTGTCACGAAACCGCCGGTCCGGTCGAAGACTCGCCATGGAAAGCTTGAATCGTCAATCCGGCTCGGACCTTTTTCTTTTTCAGGAACGCCAGTGTCGCTAATGTGCGTTGTTTGCTTTCTGTGAACGACCAAGCCCATAATCACGAGCATCGCCGCAATCGTCCTCCGCGTTGGCGTCGAGTGCACCACAGTTGGATTTTCTGGTTCGCGGTTTTCGTGATGCTGCTCGCCATCGTCACCTACGTCATGACCGGCGACCTTTTCTGGGCACTTCATCGGCGGTGACGAAATAAAGAGTTAATAGCTGATCGTTGATGGTTGAAAGAAAGAAAACGCAGTCGTCTTCATCAAAATTACGGCCTGCCAAGGAAGGCAAATTGAGGATTGTCTGAGCCGGAGTTTTGGTTGGTTGAAAAACGTCGAACGATTTTTCACCAAGACTTCTAGGTGTAAGTGAATTGGCTTAATCGTTATGCTGACCCCGTATATTGCATCCTGCGGGTCGTGATCAGCCTCTTGTTTGCCTCTCATGGCGGAACCAAGATCCTTGGTTTTCCACCAAGCGCATATGGTCCAGCAACGAATGCGCTGGGACTTGTTACTGGCTGGATTGAATTAAGCTGTGGCTTGCTGGTCGCGGCGGGTGTGTTCACCAGGGCCGCAGCATTCTTTGCCAGCGGTGAAATGGCTGTCGCATATTTTTGGGTCTCCGCCAGTCGTGGCCTCTTCCCTATCGCGAACGGTGGCGAGATGGCCGTGGCGTATTGTTTCGCCTTTTTCTACATTTTCTTTCGGGGTCCGGGTTTATGGAGCCTTGATTCCCTTTGGAAAGCAGACCAGGCGGTCACATCTACGAAAGGCAAGAATCGAAAGACATGGCCAAGCCAGGCGTAGCTTTTTTGCTTCAGCCCTCAGCCTCCGCTCGATTCCTGCTCTTTAGAGCAAAGCAATGAAACCGAATCTCATCGCCACCAGTATCTGCACGCTAATTACCTGCTTTGCTCTCGCCCAGCAGACTCAAACCCTCGACGTGAAAATCGGCCAGCGCGTGAAGTTAGCAAAGCTGGGAGGGCCCAATGTCGAGCTCATTATCAATGGAATCGATCAGTTCGACATTAGTGTTACAGCGATCGACTACGAAAACATGCGATTCGTTCGCACGAATGGCCGCTATGGCTACCAGCAGCCGGGGGTAACGACCAGGCAATTCAAAAAAGCCGATCGCGGTCACACGCGAATCTTTCAACGGACTGATTGCATCGTTTACTACGTACCCGATATGACCACAGGTATGAATCACGCGAGGCTCGAAGTGAAGGTTGGAGGCTAAAACGCTTCTTCTGTTCCCAGCGCGAGGCCGAAGACGGGCGGGGGTGAAGCGGCCCTACTTATCCTAAAGTTTGGTGAGTGGATGCTGAGTTCCTGTTGCATGTGGCGCATAAGCGACGCGTATTTCTGTCGACATTTGACCCTCTAATGGCGAGCCGTAACGTGTGCTTTATTTCGTCCCCCCAAAAGACCCAATCATTAACTGGAGGAGGAATATCATGGCAACGTACATTAGTTTGGTACAATTCACCGATAAGGGCATCCAGACCGCCAAGCAGACGACCGAGCGAGTGACAGAGTGGAGCGCCAAGGTCCAGTCGAGGGGCGTGAGTATTAAGCAGATGTACTGGACATTGGGGCACTATGATCAGGTCTGCATCTTCGAGGCACCCGACGACGAGACGGCGGCCAGCGTGTTACTCGCGGCGGACATGCTGGGCAACATCCGCTCACAGACAATGCGTGCTTTCACAGCCAAAGAAATGGAGAGCATTTTGGACAAGATGCCGTAGCGCCGGAGCCGCGGAGATCAGAGGTTAGACCAGAGACATCGATAGCGGCAACAGCGCAAAAACGAAGCGGCGGCGCGCTGGAACTTGAGTTGGTGTGGGATTGGCAAACACGGGCAGCAGCGCGCGATCCCGATGTCGTCAGTGTTCCGACAACGTCAGCTTGCAATCTCGAAGCCGACTGCTTCGCTCTCGTTAATGAGCAAGTCGTACCTTCTTTGGGCCGTCATTGGGATGATCGGCTACTCCGTGACCGCACTGCTGGTCAAGTTTGCTACTCAGAGCGGGCGGTTCTCCGGCTACTTCGTTCTTATGGTTTCCTCCGCCATGGTGGTTGCGACCTCAACCACGATCACCATCCTTCGCGGAGACATAAGAGCGTTCTCCCGGGACAATCTTGCCAGCGCTGACGGTCTTTTCGCGCTCGGCAGCGGTGTCGCCCTAATGATTGCGGTCGTCTTTTATTTCCTAGCCTTATCCGAAGGACCAGCCAGCGTCGTCGTCCCAATCTACGGCATGTTCATCGTAGGTGGCGCCGTCCTCGGCCTGCTTTTTCTGCACCAACCTTTCACTCTGCGCAACGCCCTCGGTATCCTGCTCGCCGCCATCAGCGTCTATCTTATCGCGGGTCACCCGGCGCCGTGATGCGGTGAAGATACGTTGAGAGTTGGTTGAGGGTTGAGCGGAAGAAAAGGATCACCGGCAGGAACATTCCGCGTGTTCAACCACTCGGACAAAGAGTGCGGAGCAAAGGGAGCGAAGGCTGGCCGACGGCCGCCAACTACAGCGCTCCGTCAGCCGGTCTGATCGATAGCGTGGCGGCGGGCCAGTCGATAGATCACTGGTCCGGCAGCGATCGCTACCGTGGCACCCATCAAAGCTGGCAGACCATATTCCCCGTTTCGAAATGAAATGCCAATGACACCGAGCAACACGATCATTGGGAGTGCGGCGAGAAAGGCCACATCTCCGCGACCGAGCGGGATTCGGAATGCGCCGCGCAGCGACGGTTCGCTCTTGCGCAGTTGAAGCAACGCGCCGAACTCGAGAAAGAGTGCGAGCGAATAGAGGAGCACGTCGGCGATGATTAGTTTGCCGAAAGCGAAAAGAGCAAAGAACGAGTAACAAACGGCCGAGACAATCACGGCATTGCGTGGCGTGCCTCGAGCATCGAGCCGCGCCAACGCCCCAGGCAAAAGACCGTCGCTGGCGAGGACAAACGGAATACGCGAATAACTAAGCAGTAGCGCATTGAAAAGTGCGAGTGCACTCGCCATTCCACCAAGCGCGATCCAGATTGCAATCCATCGGCCGACCGTTCCGGCGGCAGAGGCCGCAATCTGCGGCCAACCTCCCTCTGTCCATGCGGTCCAATCGCTCGCCCCGAGGGCGGTGAGCAGAGGCACAAAATAACCGAGCGTGACCAACGGCAATGCCCAGGCCAGGGCGCGAGGATAGCTGCGCGATGCATCCTTTACTTCACCCTGCACCGTGGACGGATTATCCCAACCGATATAATTCCAAAGCGCGATGGAAATTCCGATGGCGAGGCCACCAAGACCTTGCCTATCTTCAGACGCAAACGGTTGCCATGGGATGTGTGCAATGCGCGGTATGCTCGCGAACGACATGGCAAGAAACCCGAGCATCACAAATGAGCCGGCGATCACCGACACGCGTCCGACGCGAACCGAACCGCGCAAATTGATCCAGGTCGCGCCCCAGATGACGGCAAGCGAAAGGATCCATTCCAATCGCGCATCCAGGCCCGGAATGAAGTAGCGCAGGTATTGATTGAACAACACGGGATAGATCGCCATATCCACGAGCGAGTACATCCAGGTAAGCCAGCCATTTTGAAACGCCCAGAAACGGCCGAAGGCGCGATCAACCCAGCGATAATAGCCTCCTTCTTCCGGGAGCATGCTCGCGAGCTCACCGACGATGAGCACCTCCGGCACCGACCAGACAATGGGCACTAGCAGTAACATGAGCAGGCCGAGACCGGGTCCGACAGAATGAATCAGTGTTTCCGTTGTGTACGGCCCGCCCGAGGTGCAGAAGAACACAATGAAAACAAGCGAAAGGGTGCCGACGCCGCGCGGAAGTTTTTGCAGATTCATTTACCTCGCTCGAGCACGTTAAATCGTTTCATCGTGCATCGGGAAGCGTGAATCGGTCAACGCAGGCAGGCCGATTGGATCGAGGCGACGAGCAGGAACGCGCGCGCGACCCTGACGGTTTTTGTTCCGCCAACGTCGAACTGCGCCGAAAGCTTCGCCAGCGGGCAGCGCGCCAAGGTAAATTGTTAAATAAGTAACGCGGACGTATGGAGCCGGCACGGCCGCCACGACATCTTACCTCCTCGCTGCCATTGCGTGGGCCAAGGCGAAGAGTGGCAAGATCGCGGTAAGCACGAGAAGGCCGAACGCGACAAGTTCACACAAGTAATTGGGCTGTGTTCGGTAGGCATATCGATTGGTGATGAAACGGCTAAGGCGTATCCGGAATGGTATCGTATTTTTCATGGCTAAGACGCTCCTTTCTTAGGGTATGATTCGGACTAGTTGCCCCCGGAAACTGAGAGACCGGGACTTTTGTTCCTAAAGATCGACAAGCATTTCGATGATCCCGCTCAATCCTAAAAGTAAAAGTTTCGTTCCGGAATGGAAAAGGTAGGAGCTCTACCTACAGCGGTGCGGCCTCTGGTTGTCAGTTATCGGTTATCCCGCGTGTAGGAGCTAGGTCCGATTGAAAAGGATCGGCCAAACCTCGTTAGATCGCCGGCGCACGCGGGCTTCTCACCAATAAGCACGCGCCGCCTGCTCGCGGCGCGACCAAGTTTTTATGCAAGGGGAGTGCGTGCTACATTGCTATTACCGCATATGACAGAATGGGACGCGGCTGGATACTCCCGCATTTCGTCGTTGCAGGCAGTGATGGCCCAGGAGGTCCTTGCTTTGCTCGACCTTAATGGTTCAGAGCGGATCCTCGATGTCGGCTGCGGCGAGGGCAAGATTACCGCAGAAATTGCATCTCGCGTACCGAGGGGTTCGGCAGTGGGCGTCGATCCTTCTCACGACATGATCGGGTTCGCCGAGAGGCACTTTACTCTGACGGTCCCTAGTGGCGCCTCGCTGAGGAATCTTCGATTCGAAGTGGCTGACGCTCGTCGCCTTCCCTTTAAGGATGAGTTTGATCTTGCGGTTTCTTTTAATGCTCTGCATTGGATTCCTGACCAGAAGGCGGCTCTGCGTAGCATATGTTCCGCTTTGGTTTCGGGTGGCAGGGCGCAGTTTCGTTTAGTGACGGCCGGTGCGCGTCAGAGCTTGGAAAGTGTCGTCGAAGAAACGCGGACTGCGCCGGAATGGAAAGCTTATTTCAAAAACTTTCAAGATCCCTATCTGCGTCTGACGCCAGACGAATATGTCGCCGTCGCAGAGCGGAACGGTTTTCGCGTACTGCGCGTTAATACGCAGGATCACTCATGGGATTTTGGTTCGCGGGCGGCGTTCGCCGGTTTTTCCGCGGTGGGATTAGTGGCATGGACGGACCGCCTGCCGGCAGCGGAACGAGCGAAATTCGTCGATGATGTGCTGGATCGCTATCATACAGTCGCCGCTTCGCATGCCGGAGAAGAAAATACGTTCAAGTTTTATCAGACGGACGTTGCAATGACAAAGTCCGGATGAGTCCGAGTTCTCCACGGCGAGCACCGGACTGGTAGAATTGACGCAGCGTTAATCGCTAAATCGTTGAACTTGTAAATCGGCTAAGCGTCGTTTTTGCGGCAGTAAAGGCCGTGTTGCCCGCGCGCAACTCTCTCTTCACCTTGTGGCGTGACCGCGACCCAGTGTTTGACCATTGCGTTCCAATGCAAATCGCCATCGTTAATTATCTCCCCGACTTCCAAGAGCCGTGCGTCATCCGGCAGTTTTGGTTTGTTTTCTATTGCTTCACTCATCCTTACCTAACTACGCTGAGGCTTGCCCGTCCGGCCGTAGCCGGGCCAGATGCGTTGCGTATGTGGCGACAATTCCGCCAAGGACGCTGCCAGCAATCACGTCTCCGACAAAGTGGTAGTTCATGGCTACCAGACTGATCAGCATGGGGAGACCTAGAACCGCAAGGATGACCCAGCTACCGGGTATCGCAATTAGCCAAACCATGCCAAAGCTGAGAATCCTCGCCGCATGGCCCGAGGGGAAACTGCCAATATCGTCGCCACGCTGAAAGGGATGAAACCCGTAGGTTCCGGTGTCAATAAGCGATGGATTGTCCTGCCGCCAGGTCTCCGGCCAGTAGCGGCCACAAACATCGCCGAGACAGATACGGAATTGATCGGCCACGATTAGGCTAAGGCAAGCGACGAGGAGCACTTTCTCCCAGTGAAGCAACGGTCCCCAGGCGCCTCGAACGAGCAGCAAGGTAACGAGCAGAGGAGACCAGGTCTGAAGTTCCGGCGGCGGGTAGGTAAGCCAGCGGAGAAAATTTATTTCATCGATGTGGTGGCGATGCACGAAAAATGCAACCGGCCGATCAATCCAAAAGTAACAGATCAACACCGCGATGAGAGCCATCGTTAGGGCGAATGAGGTACGGCGCAGCAGTGTTGCGTAATCCATCGTTAAAGCATTACATAGTGAAGGCGTTTAAATCGTTGCTCCGTCAAATTGTAAAATCTGTAACACTACAGCTAACGAGTATTAGAGATTGAAAGAGCCTGATCGATTTCGGGGATGACTTTGTCGTAGAGTTGCAGAATGGCCGGTTCTTTCTGGTTGATGTCGCGGAGATAGTATTCCATCGCGGCGACCAGCCCTTTGACGTTGTCGCTCGAAAAAGTGGCCGGAGTAAAAGCGGAAGCGAGAAAGCTGTTCTCCAGAGTCTGGAAGGCGCTTTGGGCGGTATAAACCTTCGAGATATCGAAAGCCAGCTCGGGCTTGAGGTAGGACAGGGCCTGAGTCGCCAGTGCCAGGTCCCAGGCCGTATGCTCGAATATGATCGGGTGAACTCCCTTGAACTGAACGCTCTTCTGCAGCCGTTCTTCGGTCAGCGGTTCGTTGCTGATAAGGAATTCGTGCAGTTGGCGAGCGAGAGTTTCGTGGTATTGGCGTTCGCCTCGGACGGCTTGCTGGTTCGCTCGCAGTTCGTCGGCGAAATTGCGCAGTGTGGAATGGGCCAGCCCGCGGTGCTGGCGTTCCTCGTGCCAGTTGTTCGCCCAAAGTGCGAGAAAAACGCCAATGCTAATGAGGACGACTTCCAAGATAACGTTGAGCAGGGACTTTTGGTGCTCCCGACTGCGCAGGCTCATCGCGCGTTATCATCCGCCATTCACGACCAGCTGTTCAAGCAAGGAGCACCGCCTACCGACAATGGACATTCTTTTAACCCCGGCTGCTCTGCGCTTTAATACCCCAACGCCTTTTTCCGTTCCTGGGCGCCGGGCAATGCTTCCTTCTTGACCGTGATCGCATCGCCCCCCGCATCCTTTACCTGTTGGGCCTGGGTGGCGTTGAATTCGGTGTCTTTGGTGAACTCTGACGGGAGATCGCCTTCCGCGTAGATGGCGTGTACAGGGCAAACCTCGACACATGCCGTGCTTCTCTGTGACGATGTGGGCCATAGGGTTCGGGTGGTTATGGGTTGGTAAAAAAGCCCGCAATGCCGGGTCGGTCAACGCCAACTATGTTATCGGTTATTGGTTATCAGAAAGCAGAAGATACACGATTCGTTGAAGGGTTGAAGAGTTGAACCGTTAAAGCGCTCTTCCTATGGCGCGACTCACAGAATGCGGGACGCAAGCCAGAAGACAAGACTCCTGTGTCGCTGCGTTTACCGTCCAAAAGCTGCTACACGTCACCGTTCTTGCGGCAGTAAAAGCCGCGTTGACCGGGGGCAACCTTTTCCTCGCCTTGCGGGGTGACGGCAACCCAGTGCTTAACCTCTGCGTTCCAGTGCAGATCGCCGTCATTAATTATCTCGCCTTCTTCCAAGACCCGCGCCCCAGCCGGGGGCGGGGCTATCGTTTGTTCTGCCTCACTCATAAATAAGGCAGTCTACTCAGTTATCGAGAAGGAGAAAGCGGAAAGGGCAGAGCGCAGGAAGGGTTGATAGTTGAGTGTTGAGAGGAAGACAAGGCAGAGTGGCAGAGCGGCAGAGCGAAAGGAAGGGACTACTGAATATCGTTCCGAATCAGCGGGGGTATTTCTCTCAAACTGCTCAGGACGTAATCCGCGTCTTTTTCGTACTGGCCCGGATCGACGAAGCGGGTATCGGGGATGGCAGCCACGCGCATGTTCGCGGCCTTCGCTGCGGCGATGCCGGAAAGTGAATCTTCGATGACGAGGCAGGCGTCGGTGGCGACATCAAGCTTTTCCGCGACGCGCAGATAGATAGCGGGATGCGGTTTGCCGCGCTCGACTTCTTCGCCGGTAACGATGACTTTGAAGAACGGCGTGAGTTTGTGACGATCGAGAAATGGGCGAGCTGACGCGCTCACGGAACTGGTAGCCAGTCCGAGCCGGACGGGCGGATTCATCTGCCTCAACTCTTCCAGAACCTGCTTTGTAGACGGAAACAGATCGATGCGGTTGGCAAAGAACTCGGTCGCGATTTCGCCGCGCCGGCGCATCATTTGCTCAGTCGGCACCGAGAGGCCAAATGTCTTTTTGTAAAACTCGACCGCGAGCCGGTAGCTCACTCCGAGCACGTTACGGTGGTATTCGCCGCGATAAGTGACGCTGTGTTCGGCGAGCAGCGTTGCATCAATCTTATTCCACCACGGTTCGGAATCGGCCAGAACGCCATCGAGATCAAAAATTAAAGCTCGGATCGGTTGCGACATGATGTGTGGGGCCTCGGAGATTGAAACAAACCAGATTGGAAACGGAAATTTGGAGCAGCAGAGAGCGAAGGGCAAAGGGCAAACGGTAAAGAGCAAAAAGGTAAGCCCTTGCGTTCAACTGGTAAAACACCGGCACGTCCCGCGCCTCTCATCCTGTAACCAGCCGGCTTGCGCACCGGTAGAGGATCGAGGTAACGATCTCTACACCCACAATTGAAATGCTAACGCTTTTTCTTTTTTGCTGCCTTGGCGCCTTCCTTACCCAGTGCGGTCCGCGTCCGTTTGGGTAGATGGGCTACGGTGCGTTTTTTCTTCGCTGCCCTCGCCGCTTTCTTGATATTACGGCGCGCCGCTCTCTTTTGATTGCTCGATGTCATGGACCTTCCCCTATCAAATTATCGCAGCTCAGACCGACACCAGTCGCTCATTTCCTAAGGGTTGACTTCTGTGGTCGGGTCGCTGACCCCTGCCCGCCTCAGCGATCGCTGCTACAGCTATGTCAAGGAATGACTGGCAGCTTTGTCCCGCGCGGTAAATTCCCGAAGGATGATTATCTATAGCGTGACGGTAACAATTGAGGATGAGATTGAGCGCGAATGGTTGGATTGGATGCGGCGGGTCCACGTTCCCGATGTGCTCAGGACCGGTTGTTTCGCAGGAGCGACCATTTACAAAACGTTCGAGTCGACGAGCGATGAACCAACGTATGTGATTCAGTATGAGTGCTCCGCTATGGCGGAGTATCAGCGCTACCGTGATCACTTTGCCGCCGCGCTTCAGAAGGAACATAGCGACCGGTTCAGCGGGCGTTTTCGCGCTTCCCGGCAGATTCTGGAGAAAGTGTGAATGCGGAGCGGGTCCGAAGTCGGAATGGTCCGATTGCTCTCCCGACGCGAGATGGTAAAATCCCCTAAAGATGAGTTTCCCGCAGACGGCGGCAGCATTTGCCACAGCCGAAAAATCTCTTGCTGACCCGGTACCAGCCGAGCACGTGACCGATGTCGCCAGCGAGCGACTGAGGACTTCGTCCCGAGTCTTCGCTTACACCTGCTGGGACGCGATTCCAGTGGTGGCCGCTATTTTCCACTGCCTTTATTTTTTCTCCCTATTCTGGCTTTTTTCGCGCGTCCCGCTTTGGGTGATGCTGCCGCTTGGTTTCATCTACTCAGTCAGCATTTCATGGAACATCAACGGCATTTCACATAATTTCATTCACAATCCTTATTTCCGGTCGTCGCTGTTGAATCGGCTCTTCAGCATTATGGAATCAATTACGGTCGGGTTCAGTCAGGTTTTCTACGAATGCATTCACATGCAGCACCACAAGGGAAACGCGGACCGGCCGGACGAACACGGGCAGACCATTGATTGGATTTCTATCTACAAACATGGCGAGAGCGGCGAAGCGGAACATCCACTGAAGTACACGTTCCTCAGCTTCTTTCGCGAAGATCCCAAAACGGTCTTCCGTGCGCTTAAGCATAAGGATCGGCGCGAGGCTTTCTGGGGTGTGACCGAGCTTGTTCTGTTTGTTGGTACCTTTGCCTTGTTAGGTATTCTGAACTGGCACTACCTCGGTTTCCTTCTTCCCTTTTGGTATTTCGGGCACTGTCTTTCCTACCTGAACGGCTACTACCGGCATTACGGTGGAAATCCTGATGAACCGATCGCCTGGGGCGTCAGCAGTTATGACAAGCTTTATAATTGGATCTGGTTCTATAACGGCTACCACGCCGAACACCACTTTCGGCCGAAGGTTCATTGGACCCGGATGCGCGCGTCGAGCACAAAGCAGTCCACGACCACCGAGAAGCTATTCGCCCAAGCGCGTAGCGCGGTAGCGTCCGCTGGCATTCACGGAGCGCCCGACCCTCCAACTCGCAGCGGCGAAGCCGCATCTTCTTTTGACTTCCCTCAGAGGCGAATTCGTGTAAGTATCGTGGGGCCGTGCGAAGGTATCCCCGCCTAGCAGTTGGCCTTGCGCCCTCAGTTTGCTTCCTGCCATCTTTTTAGCCCCTTAGGTCCCGTGAGCTGGATCACTGTTGTTTGGTCGATGGCGTCGGCGGTGTGCTTGACGCTGGCGGCGATTCACTTTGCCATTTGGTTGAAACGACGCCGGGAGATCGCGCACCTTCTCTTTGCGCTGTCGGCTCTGGGAGCCCGACTAAGATGCGCCACCTCTGTCCGATGTCTTTGTGCTTCCAACTCCGCTTCTTTACGGGCGGTAGAGAATCCCAATGACGGCGGTGCGCGCTTTTGTGAGCCTAAAATCCAATAGTCCAACAGTCGCCAGTCGTTCAAAATTCTATCTCAGAGGAACTCAATGGTCCGTTTCTCGAAACCGGCATCAATTTCTGACGGGATTCGTCGACCCTTAAAAGTAATAGCCGCCAGAGACGCCGGCGTTGCTCGAATAGTCCCTCCCGGCCCCATATAGGACTAAGGTCCTATAGCAAAACGTTGTGCCCTCTAAGAAGTTTGGTTTGGGGGTCGGTCGTGCGGGTGACGTGGCACCCAGTCGACCGTGAGGTGGCGGAGAAGCAAAACGGATCCGCCCGGGCAGAGGTGCTAATCATCCTGGGGGTGGAGGGATTAGCACGCTGCCGGCACTCCTGCAATTCTCTTTAAACAGGGATTAAAGGGCGGTTGTTCCTTCGAGGATTAGTTTCGCCTGACGATTGCCAGCGTTGTCGAATGGGAGGCAACGGAGTTAATTTGGAAAAAACCTCTCTGTTCCCTTCTGTCGGGTAAAACATTTATCGCGCGGACCAGTCGAGCTCAAATCGTCTTGCAAAGCTGCACCGAAAAATAAAAAAGATCCGTCTACCTTCGAACTAGAAACGCAAAGGCGGTTTGATATTCCACAAAACGCTGCAGCATGGTTGATTCAGGCGGACGAC
>QHPU01000069.1 GCA_003219175.1 Verrucomicrobiota bacterium
GTGGCTTATTCCCAAGCGATGCGAGAGAACCCCTCAACTTCCGAAGGTTGTCTACGGATTTGCTTACTTCGCGGTTCGCAGCTGCACTGTGTCCACCAGCGTGTCGCCTGCGCGCAGATCGCTGATGATCACCAGATTGTCGCCCGGCGAAGTCAAATTTGCCTCCCGCAGATATTTTTCCGCCGCTTCGATGGTTATATTCGGATCATCGGAAAATTTTATCCGTGCCGGACACACTCCCCAGCAAATGGCCAGCTGACGTCGCACTTCCTCACTTGCCGTGAAAGCAAAAATAGTGGCATGTTCCGGTCGCAAATTGGAAGTGTTGCGCCCCATCGTGCCGTGTCGAGTGAAAACGATGATCTTTGCGCGCGGCAATGAATTGGCCAGGACGACAGCAGAGGCGACCGTTTTTTGTCGCACGTCTTCAAGAACAGCCTGTTTGGCGTAACCGGCGCCACCGCTACGCTCGATCCGCAAGGCTACGCGATTTAAAACGCGTACACATTCCACCGGATAACTCCCGAGACTGGTTTCGCCGCTCAACATGATGGCATCAGCTTGTTCGAAGACTGCGTTAGCGACGTCGGTGATTTCGGCGCGCGTCGGCAGGGGATTATGGATCATTGATTCCAACATGTGCGTCGCAACAATCACCGGTTTTCCGAGGCGCGCGCATAGTTTCACAATTTTGCGCTGAATAATCGGCAGCTCCTCCAGCGGGACCTCAATGCCGAGATCGCCACGCGCCACCATGATGACATCGGCAGCTGCGATGATTTCGTGAATCAAACGCACGCAGGTTCACGCGGACGCCGGGCAGATTAATATGGCGGCGTGATCCTAGGGTTCCGGGAGTGATGACCTTGCAGCGAATCCGGTTCTCCCGTTTCTCCAGGACGAGCAGATGGATGACGCCATTATCAACCAAAACGGTGTCGCCTTCGTTGATGTCATTGATTAATCCATCGTAGTTCACATCCACCGAGTAGGCTTCCTCGCTCTTGGCCCGGCGCACGGTGAACTCGAGAATATCTCCGGGTTTCAAATGCAATTCAGTCTTGAGATTGCCGGTGCGAATGGCAGGGCCCTGCGTGTCCATGAGAATGGCAACGGCCCGACCAAGTTCCTGCGCGATGGCCCGGATTCGCGGGACGATCTCGCGCACCCACTCATGTTGGGCGTGACTCATGTTGAGCCGGAAAACATTGGCCCCTTCATCCACCAACTGCCGCAGCGTCTCCGGTTTCTCACTGGCCGGACCCAGCGTGCAGATAATTTTGGTTTTGCGCATGGCATTACCGAACTACTCCTAGCTCGAAGATTGCTCTCTTACTGTTGCACTCGCGAGGATAGAAGAAATCGCTTTCTCAAGATCGGGATATCTCGGTCTCGGGAGTTCATCTCCTTTCCCTTATCATTTGGACCGCATCGGCTCCAATGCGTTGCTCGGAAGGAAGGTCTTGTTCCTAAAGGCAAAACCCGGCATTCAATGCATCGGCGTGAAACATTTTTACGGTATCAAGAGATAAGTCGGACAGATCCATACCGCACAAAGTTATCGCTTTGCCGAGGATATCGTGCGGCACCGTCACGATCTGACAATGGCATTCTGCGGCCTGAAAAATATTCAATACTTCTCGCACGCTTGCCCAAAGTAGTTCTGCGCGAGGTAAACTGCTTAGGGTTCGCCGTGCATCTCTCATCAGCGGCATTGGATCGACGCCGGTATCCGCCACTCGCCCGGCAAAGACAGAAAGCACCGTCGGAATGGCCGGATTTAGAACCTCGACAACAGCTTCAACCTGAGCACGCGTCAGGACAGCGGTGATGTTGAGCTGGACGCCATCAGCCGCCAGTTCCCGAATAAGCGGAATCGATGAATCACCGCGCGTATTTGTAATGGGTATTTTGACATACACGTTCGATTGCCAGGCCCTGATCTTAAGAGCCTGGCGGTGCATCTCGGGAAATTCGTCCGAAAAAACCTCGAAAGAGATCGGCTTATCTTTTACGATCTCGAGAACTGATTTGGCGAAAGCTTCGTAGTCGCCGATGCCAGCCTTGCGCATCAACGTAGGATTGGTCGTCAACCCTCGGATGAAAGGCTTCTTGTAAAGCGCTGCAATTCCCTCAAGGTCGGCGCCGTCGGCAAAAATTTTAACCGGCAATTGCTCCAGGGAACTGCTGCTCATTCACGGTCAGCTTAACTCGCTTTAGGCGGGGCGGGCAAGGCGTCTCTGCCGGCTAAGGCGAGGACGGCGGTAACCGCCGCATCAAAGCTCGCAACCGTCACGTCCGGCAGGAGCCGCAGCGTCTCAGAATAACCGCGGTCGATGAAGATTGCGCGGCATTCGGCAGCCCTGGCGCAATCCACGTCCCGCCAACGATCACCAATGAGGTAGCTGTTCGGCAAATCGATCAACATCATTTCAGCGGCACGATGCAGCATTCCCGGTTTCGGTTTTCGGCAGAGACAAGGTTGATGGAAATCCGTACCGCCGTGAAAACAGGTTTCGATTCGATCCAAGACCGGGATCAAAGCAGCGAGTCGATCATTCATTGCATCTACAATCGCACGACTTTGGGTGCCGCGGCCGACGTCCGGCTGATTGCTAACGACTACTAGGAGAAAACCGGCTTGCTTGAGCCGTTCGCAACCATTCAAGGCATCATCATAAAGCTTGAACTCTTCCAAATGCCTCGGCGGATGGGGACGACCATCGCCGATGAGAGGCAGGTTGAGAACGCCATCGCGATCGAGAAACACGCATGGTTTCCGGTCACCTCTCAATTGCTGCTTTCCCACTTCGTCTGTCCAATCTTCAACGAGGGATGAGTGACAAGTAGATGCCATACGATCGCCTGGAAAGCCTCTGAATGAGGCGTAACCGAAGCCGGATTAACCATAGGTATACAGATCGTGATGTCCGCTACTTTTGCAGTGTAACCTCCATCACGTCCGACAATGCCGAGAATTGCCGCGCCACGCTCCTTCGCCAACTGTAGCGCTGCGACCAAGTTCGGACTGATATTCTTTTCTAAATTACCTCCTCCGACAGATAGCACCAATAGCGCATCTCGATTGCTCAGATGGCTGCCTTTCAACCACTCCGCGAAAACTGAACTCCAGCCATCGTCATTGGTGCGCGCAGTAAGTTCCGAAACGTTGTCGGTCGGGGCATAGCATTCCAGGCCCGCGATTTTACGGAAATCGTTAACTGCATGGGATGCGTTGGCTGCGCTACCACCCACGCCGAGAATGAAAAGGCGACCACCCCTTCCGCGGACTGCCGCCAGTAACTCAACCGCCTTTTCGCAGAGAGCTGGATTTAGCTTTGACAGTATCTGTGCCGCCTCCCGAAGATGTTGTTCAGAATAGCTCATGATTGTGCGGGCGCGGGCGACTTTCGTAGCAGGGAATCCAGCTCCGTTAGTCCGCGGCTCGATCCAATTTCGTAGAATCGTTCTTTCACTTCAAAGCCGGCAAGTTGGTTCCTGATAATAAGGTCTGGGTAAAATTGAGCTAAATCGAACGGCTTATCGCCGGGGCAGTTTGCGAACGCCTCTGGACGAAAAATGTTCAGGCCGTAATCAATGTATTGCATCGTTTCATCACGATTCGTCTTATCGTACCGAAGTATTTCTTTACCGTCGAACTCCACGTTGCTCGTGTCCCAGCGGTGTCTATTTTTGAACACTGTCATCATCGCTGGTTTGCCACAACTAAGGAAGGCTTGCGCGACCTTCGCGTAATCGGTGGGTAGATAAGAGTCTCCATAGATGACAAAAAACCGATCGCCCAGAGCCGGGAGGGCACGTTTGAGCGCACCGCCGGTCCCGAGAAGCTTAGGTCCATCGAATGAGTATTCGATATTCATTCCGTAGGCAGCGCCGTCTCCAAAGTGCGTCTCGATCATTTCACCGAGGTAGCCGAGGCATAGAATGATCTGACGGATTCCCTGAGCGCGCAGCAAACGTAATTGATGGGCGAGGAACGGTTCGTCGGCCACCTTGACAAGCGCCTTCGGTATTTTTTTGGTGAGTGGCCGGAGTCGCGTGGCCAGACCGCCGGCGAGCAGCGCGACCGGCCAATCTTCAAGGCTCATGCGCCGCCGCCTCTTCACTGGTTAAGAACCTTCGTTCCTTCGAAATCAAACCGAAACCGGACTTCGGTGAGCCCCTTTGATCGTAACGCATGCCGCAGGCGCGCCTTATCGTCGGCATAGAACATGAGAAATCCACCACCTCCCGCTCCAATCAGCTTGCCACCGAGCGCCCCATTTTCCATGGCACAATCGTACCACTCGTTAATTTGGTGATTGCTCATTTGAGACGACCTTTCTTTCTTGCGGTGCCAATGAACGTCCATCAAGCGAGCGAACTCATGCAGATCACCGGCTTCCAGCGCTATCTGACTCTGTCTGCCAAGCTCTTTTACAAAATGGAGGTTATCGATCATCTCTTTGTCGGACTTTTTACTCCTATCGTCTTGCTCTTTTAGAATCGTCGAGGCCGATCGGGAATAACCGGTGAAGAATAAGAGCAGATTATCTTCAAGATTGAAAAGGGTCTCTTCAGAGATTTTCAGAGGCCACGCTTCAACGCTGCCATCCGCATTAAACTTGAAGCAAGTGATGCCGCCGAAAGCTGCGATGTATTGGTCCTGCTTTCCGATCGGTTCCCGCAGGCGGTTTAGCTCAATCTCGCAGGCTTGGTTGGCAAGTTCGGCCGGATGAACGAGATTTTTCTTGTGAGCATGGAATGCTTTAAGTAAAGCAGTGGTAAAGCTGCCCGAGGATCCAAGGCCGGTCCCAGCAGGTATGTCAGCCATGCTCGTGATTTCCAGCGATGCCGCTTCAATCCCGGTCATTTGGAGGGCTTCCCGGATAATGGGATGTTCCACTTCCGCGACACTTTTGATAATAAGAAGGCAAATCGGTGCCGCCGCCGCCGAAAGAAATGCGCAAGGGTGAGCGAGTAATAAGCATTACGCAGAATAGCTCCTCTGTTCGTAGAATCGCTCCACTACTTGCAAGGTAGCGGCGGCTTCCTGCAAACCTGGCACTGGCGTGCGTCCCAATTCAATATCTTCCAGAAAAGCTTTCATCTCCAGACTCCAAGAGGTGTCTGCACTAGGAAATTCCCAAATAGTTGTATCTGGAGGTCCAAGTTCAGGTCGCATGCTATAATAGCTGAGACGCTCGACACCGTAGCTTCCTCCGAGCCCTTCAATATGCAGCTTGCCTACATGTCCATAAATCTCGAGCGAGAAAATGTTTTTCCACTCGGTGCAACTAACATGTAACCATGCGGTCTGGCCCGCTGCAGTCCGGAGGCTAAGAAAAGCGTTATCTTCCACCGGCATCTCCCAAAAGTAAGTCGTGGCGTGACCTTTAACACAGCTAAATTCGCCAAGGAACCAGCTGGACAGATCGATCACATGCACACCCTGGTCGATGAGTTCGCCTCCGCCCGAAATCGCTGGATCGGCACGCCATTCGTTCTCGTAACCCGGGCGGCCACCATGCCCGTAGCGACCCCGAATGAACATCAGCGGACCAATGGCGCCGGTATCAACGAGTTCGCGGGCCTTCTGCAAAGCCGGGTGATAGCGATGGTTGTATCCAACCCTGACGCAACTGCTACTGTGCCTGGCTAGCTCGATTAGTTCAGTAATCTGCCTCGCGCTGATCGCGGCTGGTTTCTCAACTAGCACGTGCTTGCCTGCCCGAATAGCCAAACTTGCAATTCGCGCGAGCGAACCATTCGGGGTGGAAACAACCACAGCATCAACTTCGGGATCACTGACAGCTTCGTCTACTTTTGTGGTAACCTTACCCGACCCAGCAGTATTAACGAATGATTGGGCTCGGCGCTGATCCAAATCGCAGGCGACGACAAGTTGCCCAGGTCGCAAGCTATCGAGGCGCTTTCGTCCGACTAAGCCGCAACCAATAATGGCAAATGTGGTCTGCCGCGCGTCGGACATAGCTACTCAGTGCCAGTTCCGGCATCGATCCTCTGGAGTAATCCGTCGCAACGCATAGATGTCGGTTGCACCTAGCTCGTTCTTATATTTGTGCAGTGAAGACCATGGATCCCATTTCGCGCTGATGAGTTTGCCGCTGATCCCATTGCTTTGTTCGGAGGCGAGATATACACAAAGATCCGCGCCTAGCGCCAGTGGAACCCCTCCGGTCTGCGATTGTTTAACCGCGCGAGCGTGAAACTCGGCGCCCACTCGTTCTGGGCCGGCCTGCAAAATCTCATCGAGCAAACGGGTGTTGAGGGCGCCAGGAGCGATCGCGTTTACATCGACATGCCAGTCTCGCAATTCTTCGGCAAGTGTTTCGGTCAATCTTACCACCGCCGCTTTGGAAGCGGCGTAAGCGCTGAGATTGGGCAAAGGACTGGTCGCGCCACCACCTGAAAGGTTGATAATTTTTCCTTCGCCCAATTTTTTAAAACGCGTGATGGCGTAGCGACATGGAATGACGGTTCCGCAAAGGTTGATCTCGATACAGCGCTGCCATTCATCCCAATCAACTTCTTCAGTCGGACCCTTCGGTCCATAGATACCAGCGTTGTTTACCAAAATAGACAGTTGTCCCAGTTCGCTGTCGTACTGGCGAAACATTGCTTCAACCTCGTTGTTAGACGAAACATCGCACCGTCGGGCGATCACCTTCTGGCCGGCAAAGGCAGCAGATTGCAGTTCAGTCTCAACCGAGGCTAGCATTTGGTCGTCGCGTCCGCAGAACAACACATTCGCGCCTTCTTCCACGAATCGTTGCGCGATCATTCTTCCGAGTCCCTGGCTAGCTCCCGTTACGATGGCACCCCTATTACATAGTTTCATATCTGCGGCGCTCCAACCGTAACATACCGCACGTGGCGCAATAAATTTTCGGACAAGGCAAGTGCTCTGTTTGCATCGAGGATTATCGTCCCTTCTTTCATCCTTGGAATTAATTGATCCCAATTGGCCTGGGTGATTTGTGGCCACGGTGTCGCGACGATGATGGCATCAGCATTGGCGACAGCTTCGGGTAAACTCTGAAAAAGGGTAGCTGCGGCCGCGATTGGCGGCAAAACCTTCACCGCTGGGTCGTAACAACAGACTGTGCAGTTGCGTGACAGCAGCGCCAGGCAGAGTTCGAGCGCACTACTGCGGCGTAAAGTATCGGTGCCAGGCTTGTAAGTAAGGCCAAGAATCGCAACCGTAACTTGGTCGAGCTGCGGAAAAGCCGTCTCCACCCTATGGAGCGCCCACTGCTTGTGCACTTCATTGCTTGACAGGATTGCCTCAATTAAAATGGCCTCTTGCTTATTCGCGTGCGCCATGTGCTTGAGGGTGACGACGTCACGGGCGAGCGTTCCACCGGCAAACGCCGCACCTGGCCGAATGTAAGCGTTGGCCCCAATTCTTCTCTCGGAACGCAGACCTTGCTCTACTTCGCGTGCGTCAGCGCCAATAACTTCGCAAAGCCGTGCGATTTCATTGGCGAAGGTGACTGAGAGCGCCAGGAATGTATTGATCGCATGCTTGGTCATCTCGGCCGACTCTGGCGTCATCCACAGCACCCGGTCCCCGGTAAATGGCGCGAACAGTTCTCGGAGTCTGCTGCGCGCGACCTCCTCGCGTGCTCCGGCTACGATGCGGTCGGGGCTCCGGAAACTTTCCAGCGCATTTCCCAAACGAAGATTCTCCGGGCTGCAGGCGAAAGATAAATTCCGGCTCGCATATTTCTTTTGCAGACGACGGCACGTGCCAACCGGCAACTGGGATGAAATAAGAATTGTCGCGCCGGCGCGAAGTTCAGGCACACATCGATCGAGGCTACGGAGAACAAAATCGTTATCGGCAACATCATTTCGGTCGACTGGCGTGTCGTAGCAGACCCAAAGAACATCCGCTGTCTTCAGTGTCTGGTCGGCATCCGAGGAAAAGGAAAGTCTGCGATTTTCCAGCTGACGTGCCATCAATTCGGGAAGCCCCGGTTCGAAAACAGGCAACTTCCCGCGAATGAGATTCGCAACGAGCTCCCGATCGAAATCAAGACCGACTACCGCAAAATACTCCGCGCAGCAAGCGGCGGTGACACAGCCAAGATGCCATAAGCCGAGGACGACGACGTTCATCGTTTTTCCAGCACCCAGTGATTCTCGCCTAGCCACTCTACTGTCTTAATAACTGAACTACGAATCGTTAGCTTCGTTCGCCATCCAGTCTTCTGAATTCTTGTCGTATCCAGAAAGATAAATGGATTGTCCCCAACCCACCCCCGATCGCCGCCGCTAAATATCAATTGTGGGGTTAAGCCAAGGTATTCGGTGATCCAGCCAATGGAGTCGGTAACGCGACAATATTCCGGAGCGCCAAGATTATAAATATGGACCCGCTGAGGGTTATCTGATTCCCCATCTATCGTCATCACATGCAGCATCGCTTCGATGCAATCTTTGATGTAAAGGTAAGACTTGCGCTGCGTGCCATCGCCTAACACATCCAGCCGGTGCGGATGTTTCAGAAGTTGCCGATAAAAATCGAAAATGTGCCCATGAGTATAGCGTTCGCCAAGAATCGAAACGAAACGAAAAATGTAGCCTTCGAATCCAAACCCCTCGCAATAGGCCTGGATCAGACCCTCGCCAGCGAGTTTAGATGCTCCGTAGAGGGAGGTTTGTATCGGGAAAGGCGCATCCTCAGGAGTCGGGAAAGTTGTAGCTTCACCATACACCGAGCCGGTCGATGAGAACGCGATCGTCTTAACGCCATTCGCGCGCATTGCTTCCAGCACGTTGAAGGTTGCTATCGTATTTTGCTCCAAATCTTTGGGTGGATGCTCGAGGCCAAAGCGTACATCGGCGTTTGCGGCCAGATGAAAAACGCGGTCGCAGCCGTCCATGGCAGTCGTAAGTTTGGGTAAATCCAGGATGTCTCCGTGAACTAATTGAAAAAGGGGGTTTTCTGAGGCGGCGCGCAGGAAATCACGTTGGCCTGTGGAAAAGTTATCCCAGGCAATTACTGAGTCACCCCGTGCCAGAAGTGCATCGGTCAAGTGGCTGCCGATAAATCCAGCGGCACCGGTGATGAAACTTTTCACCGCGTTAGGTCTGCCCGATTATGAGCTGCTCGTCATCGGCGGGCTCCGGAATAGCCTCTCGCTCCCGTTCGATTTCGCACAGTGGATCAAAGCTACTCAGCCGAAGTCTGATTAAGACGCGTAGCCATGTTATTGGGTCATAGAAGATCGAAACCTTTTTGCCTTCCGAAAAAGAGCGGGACCGATAATTGACGGGGATTTCGAGAGGCCGATAACCTTTGCGGAGGAAATTAATCACTAACTCCCAGTCAAAGTCGAAACGATCGCACTCAAATCGAATACCATACAGGCAATCGCGCCGGAATACTTTGTACATGGTGAACGGATCTTTGAGAGAAGAGCCAAAGCAGATATTGATGAGGCCCGTAAAAAACCAGTGTGCTTGATTTAAGATAGCCGCGACAACCGGTTGATTTTCGAATTGGCGCATCTTCCATGTGCTCCCACCGTGACGCGCTCCAAGGACGAACGCCGCACGATTGCGCAGGAGCGGTTCGAGAAGCGCTTCATAGTCTTCGATGTCGTATTCAAAGTCGGCGTCTTGAATCAAAACAAAATCGCCGGTCACCTGGCTGAGCCCCGCTCGGACCGCATAACCTTTTCCACGCGGGACGTTCTGTAGTATTATTTTTACTTTGGGGTGACCGGAATACCGCAAGACCTGTTCGCGGGTGCCGTCGTTTGAGTTACTTTCGACTACGATAAATTCAGTTTCCAACCCGTTCAGCTTCTTCGCCAGGAGGCGATTAAACACCTGTGAGAATGAACGTGCTTCGTTAAACACGGGGACAACGATCGACAATCGATGGCGTTTTGGATGGTCCGCTCTACGGGCAAGCTGCACCATCCCGCTCGCCACCACATGAAAAGGCTTGTGTCGTAATTTCGTCGGAGTGAGTCTGTAAACCAGATCGGCCAGCCACGAGAGCCCCCGAACCTTGTATCGTGCGAAATGCCCGGCGATATAACCGACGTTCAGCGACTTAGTCCCCGGTTGCTCAATAATGTCTTTGTAGCCACCGTCGATCAAGAGAGTCTGGAGCGTGGAGGAATCGAAGTAGAAGAGATGTTCGGGTTTAAATTCCATCCATCTGTTTTTGAGGAGACGCGCCGACCAGGAGTTCAAGGAGGGAGTGGCGATGAAGATGACGCCTCCCGGGCACAATAATTCGTGAACGCGTTCCAGAAGATGACGCGGATTTCGGACATGTTCGATAACGTCGGAAAGAACGCACACTTCGTAGATACCCGCCCCCGGGACGTCAGTAATTTCCCCACATATGATTTCAAAGGGACAGCGAGATGCCATCTTTTTACTCGCCATCGCGCAGGCGTGCTCCGAATACTCCACCCCAGTGACCTTGAATCCACGTTCGATGGCACTAACCAAAAAATCGCCTTCGCCAGAGCCAACTTCGAGCAGGCGACCACCTCTCTGACCGCGATATCGTTCGATCAGATCGAGGTAAAGGCCAGCTGTCCTGCTTTTAAGGCGTTCTACGGATTCTTGACTCGCCTCGCTTCTACCGCGCAGGAAATAATCGCTGGCGTAAATACGGCCCAGTTCATCATCTGAAGGCTGAGGATTGGTCGACAAAAGGCCACAATCATCACATCTCACAATTCTGTACCCCGCAACGGAGAACAAATAGTGCAAGCGGGGACTGCGACAAACGACGCATTCCGTAGCCATGGGGCGAACCTCGGTGGCATGATCCGGCCTAATTGCTGCTGGGGCAATTTCAATCATCAGCTTTCCTCAATTCCTTTCACGATGGGGAAATAAGTTGCTCCCGTGGACCGAACCTGGAGATAACCGAAAGCCATCCTATCAATAGCACAAGTCCAGTAGCTCCGATCCATAATGATACGGTTAAATACTTAGGCCAATAAGCAAAGGACACTGTATAGGTGCCGCCGTGTGCTAAAAAAATCCCCTTGAAAGCAGAATTAACTCGAAAATGGTCTTCGCGTTTACCATTCACAAGAACATGGAAGTCCTCCGGAACGTATGCTTCTGTAAGAACGACTAGCCCCGGTCCAGGCGCCTGGATACGGAAAGAGGTTTTATTGCCGGTTAAAACATAGTCGGTCGCGGGCACGACTTGCCCGGGAGCGGAATTCCCCAGGTCACTGAGGACGTTGCTGAGTGCCGGCTGTGAACTTAAGTCAGCTTTTTGTACTGCCGCGAAAGGGCGACCATCGCCGCTATTGAGTAAGTCAATAAATTCATTCTCTCGTTGATAGACAGATAGTTTATCGGTGAAAAAAGCTCGCGGCCACACACTTTCGCTTTTATAAACATTCAAATCCAGAGAGGCCACAGCTTTCAGGTTCGGAAGGAGTGGCTTTCGTGCCGCAACGAAATCTAGAACGTAGCCGACATTAAGCATCTCGAAGAGGCGCGGGTTACTACCAAGTTCTTCTGCGTTCACTTTGTATCGCCAAGCCCCGTAGCATTTCAAGCCGGCAGCGTCCATCAGAGCTCGATAATGCTTATTGACCAGTGGGTCGGGGGCATCGATCTGTTCGATCCCCACTGCGCCTCCGTATCCCGCAAGAAAATTATGATCAAGTCCAATCGCGCGCGAGGGTTGGTTTGAGCCATTTTCTATCAGCTGAAGTGCAGGCGAAGACTTTGCAATCAAGGATTCCCGATGATGCGGATTCATCACGTATGGGTCGAAAGGGGTCTTAAGATGCATCCCGTGCCGCCAGTGCAGAAGAATGAATAGGAACACTAGCGAAACGATATGCCACGCACGAAAGCGGTTTGCTGAGATCGCGTTTCGCGCAACTAAAGGCAATACAACCATCGCAACGATGAGCGAGAACGAGTAACGCCAAAAGAAGCGTGAGGCTTTCAAATGCTCGCCCAGGTGGAACAGTGTGATACTCGAGCGCTGCGCGGCCTGAGCGGAACCAACATAAAGCGCAAGCAGAAGCGACAACAGGACCACCATGCGAAGGTAGGTCCGTCTAAAATCAGACGCCTGGCAGTCGTTCCAAAAAGTCTTGATGCCGAATCCCGCTAGTATCAGGAGACAAAGGATCGCGACACAAGAAAAGGTATTATCTATGTGCATAATGTTGCGGAGAAAGGGCACTCGAATGATTAAGGCTGGCGGAATGACTCCGAAGACCATCGCCAACGCTAGAATACAGGTAATGCCTAGGGCGAGGGGGAACCTCCTGTTATCACTTCTCTTTGAGCTAATGCAGAACCAAAGAACGCCTGCCAAGGTGAGAAAGTTCGCTGCCGGATCAAGATGGAGTTCGTTTGTATTGAGCTGGCGGTAGAAGATATCATCGAACAATCCGATAACGAGGCTGGGTTGGAGTTGAAAGGCGCCGCCCCGATCGTAAGCAGTCCACGAACTCCGGAGTACGTTCAAGAACGTCAACCAGATTGGCGTGGCGATAAGCACAAAGAGGATCTGAACACAAATTCCTTGCAGCACCTTAACGCTTCTGTTGCCTGCCACCGGAGTAACGCATATTAACGTAATCAAGCCACATGCATTCATGGCTAGGAGCAGGATATAGGCTTCCTTAACTGTGCCACTATTCATTACCATCCAGTTGGCCACAACCATCGCGCCCAGCCAGGCCGCGGTTGCACGGCCGCGGCGCGCATCTGCGAATTTAAGCCAGCAAAGTAAGATCAATGGCGCATAGCAGACACTGAAGAAAGCGGGGTGCGCATAACGGTAGGAAAAGAAACCGATGAATGGCGAGCTGATCGCCATGATTATGGCCGCGGGGAGGTGCTTAGTTGCGTGAAGGACACATAGGCTGATGGAGAAAGCGAAGAAGAGTTTCGCGAGAATATATTTCACATCCCACCAACCAGCCGAACCATTTGTCAAAAGGACGAGCAGATGAAGTGGATCGCCGAACATAGATTGACCCTGGCCCAGGAGAGGGACACCGGTAGAATCGTATCGGTTCCAAAGAGGCAATTCATGATGCTTCAGCAATGCTCTGCTCTCAACGACTGAAGTCGGCCACATGTACCACATCACCGCACCCAGGTCGACTCCTTTCTGATCGTCGGTCGTAGTATCTTTGTAACCTGGTACGGTGGGCATTTTGCCATAGAGGAGGTACGCTCCCCCGTTGTTCGGTGAGACAAAACTCTTGCCGCAGAAGATTACTGGGTAACAGCTCAGCGAAACGCTCGTTATAGCTAATAGAAAGCAAATTGCGGAAGGGGATCTACGGGCGCAGGCGTCAGCGGGCGTGAGCCAACGTCTCCAAAACGTGCTAAACCGATCCCTCCAAGCTAAATCGGCTACCGGCGGTGACTCAGTTGTGCGAATGGGAAGCATTCTCAAACTCCTGAATTCTTTTCACCGGTTTCGATCGTGAGTTCAACGGAAATAACTTTAGGGAAAGGAAATTTCTCACCTGCCCTTCTCATGCCAGGTTGTTCCAGCCAGAAATCAATTCCGCTGGCTAAAAAGCGCGGCCGATCTTCGAGGCACACCCCTGATGGAAACTACTGGCACATTAGTCGCGGCCATCTCGAAGCGGCGCCGAGAACGCCGGAGGCGACTATGAACGTCTCCGGAGGAATACCGTATCGAAACATGTAAGAAAGCGTCATTACCGGGATCAAATAAAGGCCAAAGGCGCTCAGACCGAACAGGGCGATGCCAAGTCGGATTGGGCCCCTTGCTTTAACTAATCCGGTGCCGGTGAGAATAAGAAGCACCGCCAGGATCAAGCCACTGGGACGCGAAAGATTCTGGTAGAACGCCAGTAGATATTGCCAGTGCAGACGAACGTTCGTGCCTTTGTATGAACGTGACATGGCTTGAACCACGCGTGCCTCTACTGCAGTATCTCGCCACCCGAATGATAAGATCTCGCGCGGTTGGCCCCCGCCAGGACGGTACGGCGAAATAGCAGGATCGACAAACCTGACGAGATCCGTCAGAACGGAGCGGACATAATCCCCGGGCTGATGGGCAATTGCGCGCTTTGCGAATTCTCCTAAGTCGCGGCCAGTCTTAGGTCCCGGCTCGAAATGATTCGCCGCAACGTTTTTCGGATCCCAAATGTAGCCGAATGGCCCAGGCCGTGTCGACGACGGGCGTTCATCGCATAGGATCGCAGTCCCGTCGGGGGGAGTGAATTTACCACAATCGGCAAATGGTGCGACGCGCGCGTAGAGATTCCACCCGCTCATGTCTGTTAAACCAAGGTATTGGCCGTGGCTGAAGTAAAATCCGCCGACATATAGGGCAAAGACACCCATCCCCGGTAACAATGCCGCCGCCAAGGCTGCACCCCTGGCGCGGAACGATCCCTTCACCCAGAGCGAAGTGGTCAAGACAAGGATCGGCAGCGGCACAACGCCCACGCTGCGCGTCAAGGCTGCCATTGCCAGCAAAGTGCTCGCGATTACGAGCCACCGCGGACTCAGATTCGGAACTAGCCCACAAGTTGCTGCCCAAAGGCCGCCCGCGGTCAAGAAGATCAACAAGTGATCCGCCATGACAGTGTGCTCGAGATAGAGACGATCTCCGGAAAGCAACGGAATCGCAGCGGGAATGCAGGCGATTGCTCGCACCACGCCGAGTCGACGCATTGACAAATAAAAAAAGGTTCCGGTAACCAAGCCCAAAACGTGTTGGATCCAAATCGTAAACCAAAGCTGATTAGACAGCCGGCGCAGCAACCACAAGAACATTGGATATCCCGCAGGCATCCAGAAATCGCTATACATTGGCCACCCGCCAACCCGGGCGTAGCGCTGCGAATCCTGGTGAAGCATAATGGCAGGAAAATAGGCCAGCATCAGAATCATTCGAAGCAGAATGCCGAGGGCAACCAGCACAAGGAATGGCCGGTAGCGAAGATCTCGCAATTGCGCCGATAGTGATGCACCTACCGCAGCTCTCGAGATTTCGCTTGAGCTCTTATTCACGGTCCGGATTGTAGATGGAGCGTTCTAATATAGTCCAATCTCATCGCATCATCAGCCTAAGCCGGCGGGTTCACGATGGCTTCGACTCCAGTATTTCCTGAACTTGCCTGTCTCGCGAAGCCGAGGTGAGCTGTTATGATATTGCAGAGCCGATGACTGACGATTTTCGTGTTCTCATCACCGCCACAGAGAAGACCGGCAACACCTGGTTGAAATATCTGCTCGCCCACATTTACGAACTGCCTACGCCCTACATCAGCCAGGATTTTTCCGAAGCGGAAGCCGATTCGCTCGGGAATCGGTGGGTGACGCATCAACATTTCCTTCCAGAGCGTCCTCTTCTCAATTGGGCGGCGAAGACACAGGCACATTTAGTGACAATGATCCGGCATCCGGCCGATATCTTCGTCTCGCTCTACCATTATTGCTGTAATTACCCTGACCATTACAAGGACGACCCGGCGGTCTCCGCCGCACTCGCTGCCGACGCGGAAGAGCGGCAGGCCACTGCCGATTTAGCGCACCACGTGGTCGATGGCGAATTACTCCGCGTTCTCCAGGAACGCATCATGTGTGACGTTAACATTTCGATCAGCTGGATTCGCAGCGGCCTCAGTCTCGTGGTGCGCTACGAAGATCTCAGAGTCGATCCGCTAAAAACTCTGAGCACCCTGGCCGAATCGATCGTTCCGGTGTCGCGGGACTGCATCGAACAGGCGATTAAGGCTTGCGACATCAACGTCTTGCGGGGTAACTATGCAATTGATAGCCGATTTTTCCGCCGAGCATTAATCGGCGAGTGGCGCAGCGCTTTGCCCATCCACGTTTTGCGTCGCTTCGCCGAAGAAGAGCCGTTTCGATCGCAGCTCTCCTTTCTTGGCTATAAAGTGAAATTCGACAAGAAGAGAGCGAAACCCCGAAAGGTAAAATCAACAGTTCCGGAGCCGACCCAAAAGCGTTTCGATAATGGAGTTCCTTTCGTTCCACTCCTAGCCAAGCTGCTGAAGAGTGCTCCGCCGGAGAAGAAGGCACGCTGGCACAATGTTCTCGATACGGCCTCACACGATTGCTTCTTCCATTGGGCGAATGCCACAGCCGACGAAGAATCCCTGGGAGCAGAGACAATTCCGCGACTGACTAATCTGGCGGTTTTTGTTTATAAGGAGCGGCCGGATCTGCAAGCGGCATTCCCAGATATATTCGACCTCAACCGCCTCGGCTATGCCGCGTGGTTTCTTCGTTATGCTGGGCACCGCTACGAATTGGATCGCTCTTTTCTCACGCCAATTGCTTTGAGCTGGATCAGCAAGCCCTCTTTAGCTGCTCATGTTCGCCGCTTCTTCGGCGCGATAGGCCTGGCTTTCTCTTAGCGCGGAGAAAGTTTGCGTTCGCCAAGGTGAGGTAAAACATGGAACGTCCCTCAGACAAGGCCCGTGAGGGCTGACGGAGATTAGTCGGTGGGGTAAACCATCCAGTTTGGTCGAATGAATCAAAGCGTTGCCAGTCTTATCTGTTGTCCCGCCTGCCACGGCGGATTGCGTTCCGGGCGAGGCCAGTTCCAATGCGAGTCTTGTGGCGTCACCTATCGAATCCAAAATGACGTGCCGCTTTTCATCCAGGAAAACGTGGTCGCCGTTTCGTCCGACCACGTGTCCAACCCAATCGGTGCTGATTTCGAGGAGATCCTACGCAAAGGCGATGGCGTTATCCTTCACATCGGTGCCGGCGCCACCGCGCAGAAATATCCAACTTGCATCGAATTCGAGCATAAGATTTTCAAACACACCGATGTCGTCGGCGACGCACATCAATTACCGTTTCGCGATGGGAGTTTTGACCGCGTCTTCGCTTTCAACGTCTTTGAGCATCTGCGGGAACCGACACGCGCTGCGGCCGAAATCGCGCGAGTTCTAAAACCAGGTGGTACCGTTTCAATTCACACCGCTTTTCTGCAGGCGGTACACGAAGAACCCGCTCACTTTTACAACACCACAGAATACGGCTTGCTACGATGGTTTGCCGATTTCGAGATCGAAAAACTTTCCGTCTCACCGAATTTCTCGCCCGGGATTATGCTTGCCTACCTCATGTCGAGCGTCGTCAACGTGCTCCGGGAGAACGGCGTTGCATGGCGAGAACAGGCGAGCGTGCAAGAAACTACCGTCGGCGAATGGGCGGACTTCTGGGCCGGTAAAACGGGACCGCCGGACGGATTCGACACGTTACAAAATCTGCCGCAAGCTGCGCAGAAGAAAATCGCCGCCGGATTTGAGTTGATCGGGCGCAAACCGAATCGGAAATGAGTCAGGTGTCGTTAGTTCCACCTGACCGCATCGGCGTCGGGGTTGCGCCAGGTACGCCGGACGAACAAGCCGTTCGTCATCCTGTGCCTGACTCGAACGGTTTCATATTTTGGTTGGATGAACCGCAAACCTGGCGGGCGACGTCACGCTGGCTGCGCCTGGCCGGATGGTGTTTGCACGTCAGCGGAGCGCCGATCGCTTCTGTTCGAGCCAGGCTTCGAAAACGGGAGTTCATCATTCCGCTAGAGATTTCGCGGCCCGATGTGATCGATTATTTCGGGCGCTCACCAGAGAACAATCGTTGCGGTTTCTCCCTCGACGTGCGAATGCCGCATGGGCGCCGGCTACTCACGGTGGAAGCGCAAATACCCGAGTCGCCGTGGAGGGTAGTCTTAGCGACAACAGTCCAGGGTCCATTGCTTGCCCGGCCCGGCGAACGACGCCGTCGCCGGGAACGGAATCGTGCCGCTACCATTCAGCGCTACCGCTGGTGGTACGATCGGCCCGCCGACTGGGGCGCATCTACCCGCATTCTTTACGTCAGCGGCTGGTTCATCGATACGATGGGATCGCCGATCCATGGCATTCGCGCCAGAATCGGCCGGCAATTTTTCCCCGCGAACATCAACCTTCCCCGCGAAGACTTGGTGGTAACGCAGCCAGACTTGCCGTGGGCGGGCCGTAGCGGATTCGCAGTGGCCATTCCGTTGCCGCGTGGAACGTCGAAATTAGTCCTTCAATACCAGGGCACGGACAGTGTCTGGCGCGATTTCGATTCACACCGCGTCCGGCGCGGCAATTATCAGGCGGAAGTACCGCCGCCGAGCCAACTACCGTTTTTTAGCCCTACTTCCAAGTCCCGTTTTTTCTCCTGGGTGCATATTCCAAATAAAGGGGAGATCAGGGAGGGAAGCTTGCGCCTTGCTGGTTGGTGCTTCGCTAGCCAAGGGCCAGCTGTGGAAACAGTGCGCGCTCGCGCGGGCCGCAGGATTACCCCCGGCGAATTCGGCATCGTACGGCGCGACGTGGCATTCGCACACAACAACTGCGCCGGGTCGTTGCACAGCGGTTTTCTGATTCAGGCCTCGATTCCACGCGGACGACATCAGCTCGTGCTCGAGGCCCGAGATGCCACCGGCAGATGGGAACCGTTTTTCGAAACGACTATTCATCGATCCATGTTTGGTCACGGCGGTCCATCGCTTGGCAACGAAGCGGAAATTTACGCGCATTGGATCTCCCGTTATGAACGCCTTACCCGCAGGGACAAACATGCCATCCAGCAACAGATCAACGCCATGTCGCGTCGGCTGCGATTTTCCATTTTACTTCCGGTTTACGAATCGGATCCACGCTGGCTCAGGCGGGCCCTTCTCTCGGTCCGGCAGCAGTTCTATCCGGACTGGGAGCTTTGCGTCGTGGATGATGCTTCAACTAAAAGCGTAGGCTGGAAAATTGTGGAGCGCTACGCCAGCAGCGATGATCGCATTAAAATGCTGCGGCGCGAGACTCGAGGCGGCATCGCGGCGACATCCAATGATGCGCTTTCTCTCGCTACCGGAGAGTTCGTCGCGTTGCTCGACCACGACGATACGATTGCGCCCGAAGCCCTTTACCTGGCAGCAGCGGAACTCGAACGGAAACCGGCATTGCAATTGATCTACACTGACGAAGACAAGATCGACGAACGCGAACAGCGACATAATCCCTACTTCAAACCCGAGTGGAATCCGGATTTGTTCCTCGCCCAAAACTATGTCTCTCACCTGACATTTCTGCGCACAGATCTCGTTAGAAAAGTCGCAGGATTTCGATCGGAATTCGACGGGTCACAAGATTACGATCTTTTCCTGCGCTGTACCGCCGAGATCGAGCCGAATACGATCGTTCGTATTCCGCGCGTCCTGTATCATTGGCGCGCACTGCCACAAAGCACCGCCGCGACCACCTCGGCCAAAAACTATGCACATAACGCTGCCGTACGCGCGGTGCAGGAGCATTTGGACACCCAAAAGGTCGAAGGAAAAGTGGAACCACGCGAATTCGAGATTTACCAGCGTGTTCGCTATCCGCTTCCCGTAACGCATCCGTTGGTTTCCATCATCATTCCGTCGCGTGACCAATCCGCGCTGCTGGAGAAGTGTATCGATAGTATTCTGCACAAAAGCGATTACACGAATTTCGAGATCATCATCCTGGAGAACAACAGCGTGGAAGAGCAGACGCACGAGTTGTATCGTCGTCTGAGAAAGGATCGACGGATTCAAATTATCGAGAGTGCCGGCGATTTTAATTTTAGCCGCCTAATTAATCTCGGAGCTAGCAACGCCCGCGGATCGATCTTTCTCCTTCTCAACAATGATGTTGAAATCATGAACGCGGATTGTCTGAGCGAACTTGTGTCGCAGATTTCCCGCCCAGGGATCGGCATCGTGGGCGCACGACTGTGGTATCCTAACGGGACCCTTCAGCACGGCGGTGTCATTCTCGGAGTTGGTGGCGTCGCTAGTCACATTGACAGTATTCGACGCCATGAACCCGGTTACTTCGCTCGCCAGCATCTGGCGCAGGATTTTTGCGCTGTTACCGCCGCCTGCCTGATGGTGCGGTGCGAAGTCTTCAAGAAACTTGGCGGTTTCGACGAAGTACATTTACCGGTCACCTTTAATGACGTTGATTTCTGCCTGCGTGCACGAGAGCTGGGCTGGCGCATTATCTACAGCCCCTACGCTGAACTTATTCATCATGAATCCATCAGCCGCGGGATTGAGAACACGACTGAAAAGCAGCGGCGTTTCTTTAGGGAGAGTAAGCTTCTATTCACTCGCTGGGGCGCACTGATACAAAACGACCCGGCTTACAACCCCAATCTGTCGCTTGGTGAAAAGCGTTTTGAACTCGCCTTTCCACCGCGTGTTACCCCACCCTGGAAGACGCTACCTCAGGCTATGCCATGATCGGGTCAAGAACGTTTGAAGAGGAATTTGCATACGGTTTCGATGATCCAATCGACTCCGTGAGTTACTCGCGTGCCGTCCGCATCAGCGGCTGGCTGGTCAACATCAAAGCACAGCCGATTCACGGAATACGACTGATCGCGCGAAACGGTTTATGGCCGCGCCGGGGCGCGCGCGCGCGACGTAAGCGCAGCCGCCCTGATGTCGCGTTGGAATTTCCAGATGTTCCCGATGCCCGTGCGAGCGGATTCCTGATCGAAGCGCAGCTACACAGCGGACGCAACGAGATATCCATCCAGGTTCAGGATGAACAAAAACGATGGCGGACCTTTTTTAGCACGGCGATCAAGGTTTTGCCGCTTGACCTGCTTGAGAAAGCAGGATTCCCAAACGTCCGCGACCATCTTGTCGATAAATTGCAACGCCGCCGTACCGCGCGGTCGATCCATCTTGCAATATCCGAATCCGTCGGTGGGATGGCGCAGCGCCCACAGTTTCAACCCAGGCGCGTCGTGATTTATGGGACATTGCGCTCGAATCTTTTTATTCGCGAAGTCGGAGAATTGGTCGCAGCCGGATTCGCCGAGCTCGGGTGTGAGACAGAACTTCTTTTCGATCGACTGCCCGAGCGGGAGAACAACGAGGCCCTGCAAATCGTCTTAACCCCGCACGAGTACTACAATTTATTTCTTCTCGAACAGGTTCCCAGAAAAACTGCACGCGAGCTCAGCGCCAATCTCATTTTCCTTTGCACCGAGCAACCGGCCACAGGTTGGTTTGAACAAAATTTGCGCTGGGGCTGTTATGCCCGTGCCGTCGCTGATATCAACCCGCTCGGGGTGGAATCCTATCGCGCCCACGGCATTCGCGCGCATCATCTCCCGCTGGGATACCACGAGCTGCTTGAGCACACCGTGGGAAAGCCAGCGCGTGAAATCGATCTCGTCTTTCTTGGCTCGTTAACCTCGCGTCGCGAACGGTTCTTTGCCCGTCACGCGGATTTCTTTTCGCAACGCAATTGGCACCTGCGTTTCGTCCCGCTCGGCTTTGCCAAAACGGAACTGTCGCGCAGTTACTTGCCCGCCGCGCAACGCAACGCCCTGCTCGCCAATTCCAAAATCCTGCTCAATGTCCACTACTCCGATCAACGGTACTTCGAGTGGCACCGGATGCTGGTGGGACTGGCCAATGGTTGCTGCATCATCACGGAAAACTGCGCGGGATATGCCCCGCTCGTTCCAAACAGACATTTCGTCATGGTCGAACACGACGCTCTCATCGAGGCCTGTGAATATTACCTGGACCACCCTGACGAATGTGCGCGCATTGCCACCGCTGGGGCCGAATTCATTCGCACTGAATTGCGCCAGGCCAGCGGCTGCGCCAGGCTCTTGCAAACCCTCGAACGCGATAATGACGGTACCGACGTAGAAGCACCGGAACACACAATCTCCATAACGTCACAATCCGACCCCGTGCCAGCCGCCTTGCCGAAAGGATTGCGCGGCGCATTGCTGGAGAAGAACAGTTTTTGGAACGCGCTGCGGAAAGATCTTCTTAGCTCAAACGGAAATTCCGCTGTTCCGGAAAAACCGTCGCCTCCTCCGACCGCACTCGAGCGACAGCAGCTGCGGGAAAATGTCGCGAGAAGACGCGCCGGGTATCTGCGGCGACGCCGGGAGCAGGAATCGCGACTGTGTGCTGGCGAAGAGGTGTGGGCCATTCATGATAATGCCGAGTTTGCTCGTGCTCCCGCTCCGCAAATTTCAGTTCTTATCACACTCTACAATTATGCTGCCTTCATCGAAGGCTGTGTCGATGCGATCGATCGTTCCGCTGATGTCGTCGCTGTGCCGATCGAGATACTCATCATCGACGACGCTTCGACCGACGATTCATGGGCACGCGCCCGAGGCCTTCAAAATCGGGTGACTCGGCCAGTCCGTCTTGTCCGGAAACGTTTCAATACCGGCCTGGCCGATGCGCGTAACGTCGGAACGCGTATCGCCCGTGCGCCCTATATATTTATGATGGATGCGGACAACCTCGTAACTCCGCCAGCTCTCTCATTTCTTTTCAACACGATGGAGCACGAGCAGTGCGCTGCGGCCTACAGCATTCTTTGTCGTTTTCGGAAAGCACCCGGACAACCCGTCGGCCTTCTCTCCCATTATGACTGGGACCCGGAAATCCTCGTGCAAGGACCGTACGTGGATGCAATGGCGATGTTTCGCCGCGACGTTCTTCTCAAGCTCGGCGGTTACGATCACACTTTGAGCGAGATTGGATGGTTCGGCTGGGAGGATTACGACATGTGGCTTCGTTTCGCTCAACAAGATCTGCATGTTGGCTTCGTCCCAAACATCCTTTGTCTCTATCGCCAGCACGAGACTTCGATGATTAACACGACCAATCTCTTCGCACGCGAATTAGTCGAGCTATTTCAAGAACGCTACCAGTCTCTCGCCAGTCGATTCGCCCTCCGCGAGAAACTCTTCGGTATCAAGCGAAGCGAACTCGTCGCTCCACCTGAGATTGCCAGTAAGGAGTAGCTAACGACGTCGAGACGCGAATTTCGAAAAGGTGGATTGACCGCCCCGGCAACCGCCTGTCCGGCTTGGACCGATGTCAAAATAAACGGCAGCTTTGCCGCCTTGCTTACATCGAGGTCTGAGACTGGCGCGATGCTCAATCCACTTTCGCCACCCAGAATTTCGCCCAATTTCGCGTAATTCGTGTATTTCGTGGGTTAACAAACAATAGACGGCGCGCCATCGCGACGCGCCGTCTCGCAGCAAACAAACACCAACCGGGTCACTTCAACTTCGAATCAATTTTCTTCGCCATTTCCAAATGCTTTCGCACGACCTCAGAGGTTTTACTGGCGAAGCTCTTCACATCAGGATCGCTGCCTTCCTTGGCTTCTTTTTCGAAGGCTGCCAGATCTTTTTCATGATCCTTCACCATCTGGCCCATGTAATCCTTATCTGACTTCCACTTGCCCGGTTGCTTTTCCGCGGGCAATTGCACGTTTTCCTCCTTGGCCAACGTCTTCAATTCGTCATTCGCCTTGCCATGATCTTTAACCATCCGCCCACCGAAGTTCTTGACTTCGCTATCGGTCGCATTTTGTTCTGCAACCCGGCCCATCGCTACTTCCATCATCCCACCCTTGGCTGCATCCTGTATGAAAGCTTTATCAGCTGAACTCAATTTGCGGCCTGCAGTGTTGGATTTGGATTTAGCTGTTCCCTGTGCTGGTGAACCTTTGCCACTGTTATCGGGAGTCGGATATGGCTTCGAATCAAACGTTAACCCCCCTTGGGCAAGAGCTGTCCCGCTCAAACCGACACAAGCAATGGCAATGATGCCGAGCCTTACCGCGCTGTTTATGGAAAATTTGTATTTCATAGTTTTTCTATCGATTAAGGTGCCGAGGCAATCGCCGGCATATTTGTTTCGCAGCATCCCCCTAAGATGGCCGTAAAATCGCATCCGGCGTTCTTAGCCCCTCGCGTAGGAGCTCTCCACTCGCGTCGCGACATCTTTGTAGCCGTAGTCCGCTCCGTAGATCTGCTTCATACAGCTAAGCGATTTCTCGCGATCGCCCATCTGTTCATAAACTAAGCCAAGGTTGTAAACGATCTCCTTCTTCGTCGCGTCCATCGACCCGATCTCGCGCGCCGCTTCTTCCAATTGCTTGGCCGCCAGATCGAACATGCTCAGCTCACGATAACAAAGTCCGAGCGCATTCATCGCCCGCAAACGCGCATTCGGATTCTGCCGCGCCCGCTGCAACTCCGGTAGCGCCTCACGAAAATGCCCCGCATTCATCAAATTTTCCCCGAGTTCAAAGCGAAACTGCAAATCGGTCGGGTTGCGCTCCACCCGTTTCCGGGCTTCGTCGAGCAACATTTCCGCGCGCCGCTTTTTCGCCGCAGCCAGCGCCGCCTCCTTTTCCGCCAACGCCGTGCTGTCGCCGGCGTTATTCGCCACTGCTTCTTCTAACGCCGTAATCTCGCGCTCTGTTTGCTTCACACTCAGATCGGAAATTTTTCGGACCAAACCCGGATCAGTCCGCTGCGTCAGGTCGGACGCATATCGATACCAGGCAATCGCCGCTTCTAGATCATCCTTTTGCTCACTCAAAGATCCGAGTCGTCGTGCCACATCGACATTTTGCGGCTCGGCCTGGTGCATCGCGTAGCTCTCAGCGATTTGCTGGCTTAACGATTCGCCCGACAATTGCATCCGGCTCTGCTGTTCCAACGACACTGCTGCTTCTTTGTCTTTGATCAGGTCGCGATAACTCTCGGCCGAACCCCAGCCACCGCTCTTCATCGAGCCGCGCGCAGAAGCATCCTTTCCCAACCGCAACGCCGCCGCGTCCGCCGGATCGATTGCGCTGATTCGATTGTAAATCTCCACTTCTCGTTCGCTGTCACCAAGGTCGTGGTAGAGCCGCGCCAGTTCGTGCATCACCTTGGTGTCGCGGGAGTTTTCTTCGAGGTAGGTTTGCAGCGCAAAAACCGCTGTCTCCGGCCACCCCGCTGACGCTGCCGCCTCTTTCAACGCCAAATTCGCCTGCTTATTATAAGGTTCGTCTTCGAGTATTTTTTCAATCAATTCGACCGCGCGTTTTGGATCCTTCTTAATTTCGCGTTGCGCTTTCATTACCGAAACCGAAGCGGTCGAGACATTGAAAAACTTCTTCTTCGCCGCCTTGAATCGTGTCACCTCAGTCCGGCGCAATACTTGTCGGCCGGTAAGAAACTGCGGTTCTTGTTTGAGGATTCCCTGCAAAAGCGAAATGGCGTAACCGAAATTCCGCAGCTCGATCGCCGCCACTGCTTTTAGCCAGTGTGCGCGCTGGTCATCACTCAGTTCCTTCTCCGATTTAACCGCCATATCCGCGTGACTGTCACTATAATTTCAGCATCTCCGCCTCGTTACGACAAGTGCTCAAATACCACAGTCCGATGTTCGGCGCTTTGCAGCCTCCCATTGAGCATTGGACGTTGAGCGTTGAGGGTTGAGTGTTTCAAGAATACCTTACCGAGTTGACCCCGAGCAATTTCCTTTGCCCTCGCAACGGCCCTCCGCCCGTCGAGTTGGCTGGAGATGGACGATTCATATTGCGCCGCAAAAATTTCGTTCCGGCGTACATCTGCGCGTTCGAGAGCGGTATTCTTCAGCAGCGTGCCGCTGAAGCCATCGAAGCACTGCGGTCCTGTCGCGTTTGCCCGCGTAACTGCAACATCGACCGGTTCAATAACAAGATCGGAGTCTGCAAAAGCGGACGACTGGCACGTGTGGCCAGCGCCTTTCCGCACTTCGGTGAAGAAGATTGTCTTCGCGGGTGGAATGGGTCGGGCACGATTTTCTTTGGCTGGTGCAATCTCCGCTGCATGTTCTGTCAAAATTTCGAAACAAGCCAGTTCGGCGAAGGCGCCGAAGTCAACGCCTCAGAACTCGCCGGTATTATGCTCGATCTTCAGGAGATCGGTTGCCACAACATTAATTTCGTGACCCCCGAGCATGTGGTTTCGCAAATTCTCGAAGCTCTCATCATCGCGATCGACCGTGGGCTACGTTTGCCGATCGTTTACAACACCTCGGCCTACGACAGCCTCGAAAGCATTCGCTGGATGCGTTAACGGCCTTGCCTTGCGCGGTGTGCTGGTCCGGCATCTCGTCATGCCCGGTTTGCTCGAGGACACGCGCCAAATTATGCGCTGGATCGCCGAAAACTTGTCGCGCGATACCTACGTCAACGTGATGGACCAATATTATCCCGCCCACAAAGCCGAAACCGAACCGCGTTTCGCCGAAATCAACCGCCGTACTTCCGATCACGAATTTTGCCACGCACGCGAGTTGGCGCGGGGCGCCGGTCTTTGGCGCCTCGACACTCGCTGGAGAAACGTGATTCCGCACGGCGGACCGGTCTGGCTTCCGGTGATGCGACAGCGCGCAGTCTGCACCGGGTAGGGGAGATTCACCGAATCGGCCGCACGTGCAAGTCCGTCTCGGGCCAATTGCGGTCAATTGTACGACCTACAGCAAATCCAACTGCGGCTTCTGCGCTTGCGGAAGGACTTCAGCCGATCTTTTTCTTTTTGCTTTGGTGTGAGCCGTGGCGCCGTTTGGATTTTCGAGATGCGCAAGAATGTCTTTGGCGCGATCCAGGATTTCGCGCGGCAAGCCGGCCAATCGCGCCACTTGAATTCCGTAGCTCTTGTCCGCGCCGCCGGGCACGATTTTGCGCAGGAAAATGATCTGTTCGTTCCATTCCCGCACCGCGACGTTGAAGTTCACCACTCCTTTGCGTTCGATCGCCAACTTCGTGAGCTCGTGATAGTGCGTCGCGAAGAGTGTACGGGCCTTGATCTTGTCGTGCAAAAATTCCGCCACACTCCATGCGATTGATAAACCATCGAAGGTCGAGGTTCCGCGCCCGATCTCATCGAGAATAATGAGACTATGCTCAGTCGCATTGTTTACGATGTTCGCCGTCTCGTTCATCTCAACCATGAACGTCGATTGCCCACGGGAAAGATCGTCACTGGCCCCTACCCGCGTGAAAATACGATCGACCAAGCCAATTTCTGCACTTCGTGCCGGCACGAAACTTCCGATCTGCGCCATCAGAACAATGAGTGCGACCTGCCGGATATAGGTCGATTTGCCGGCCATGTTCGGTCCGGTGATAATGGCGAGACGAAGTCTCTCGCCGTCCAGCTCAGTATCGTTAGGAACGAATTTCTCTTCCACCAGATTTTGATCGAGCACGGGGTGCCGCCCGTCACAAATCGTCAACCGGAGCGAGTCATCCAATTGCGGCCGGCAGTAGTGAAACAAACGCGCCGTCTCCGCTAGCGAACAAATTGTGTCTACAACCGCGATCGACCCCGCCGTTTTTTGCAACGGTCCAAGTTCCGTTAGTGTTTCATCGCGCAATTTTTGGAAAAGCGAATACTCCAGGTTCCGCGCTCGCTCGTCCGCCCCCAAAATCTTTGCCTCCATCTCCTTTAGTTCGGGAGTAATGAAGCGCTCCCCGCCAACGGTCGTTTGCTTGCGGGTATAATGCGCCGGCACACTGCTCAGATTCGATTTCGTGACTTCAATGAAATAGCCGAAGACGGAATTGAACCGGACCTTTAGTGATTTGATTCCAGTCGCGGCGATTTCACGCTCCTGCAGGGCGTTGATCCAATTCTTGCCCTCGCGCGAACCATTGCGCAGCTCATCGAGCTGCGGATCAAAACCGTCACGGAAAATTCCGCCCTCCTTCAAGGCCAGCGGCGCATCATCGACCAACGCTGCCTGCAATTTCGCCGCCAGCTTTGGCATTTCGTGAATCTCGGTTTGCAAACGATCAACCAGCGATTCCGCGAATCCCGTTTTTCCCTGTGGCGGTAGGCGTGTCGGCTGCATGGTGCTAGAATTTGCAGGCGACACGCCTGCCTCTACAGGAGGGTTGGCTTTCCCGAAATTTGTTCGCTCAATCAACTTGCCCAGCTCTGTCTTGAGTTGCGGAATGTGTTGCAGCGAATTTTTCAATGCGACCAGATCGCGCGCGTTTCCCGAAGCCTGCGAAAGCCGCCCGGCAGCGCGTTCGATGTCGCGAATCGATTTCAGCGCGTGGCGCAACGATCCGAGCAAGTCCGATTCACGCAGCAAATCCGCAATGACCTGCTGTCGGCAATTCAGCTCGTTCAAATCGCGCAAGGGCTGCAAAATCCAGCTACGCAATTTCCGGGCGCCCATCGGGGTGACGGTGCGGTCAAGCACTGCTAACAAACTGGTGTCGCGCGCACCGCGCGATTCGACCAGATCGAGATTCGTCTGCGTTGCGGCATCAAGCATGACGTGATCGTCCGGCAACTCACAACGCAACGTCGCCAGGTGATCGATTTTTCGCCGCAAATGATGCTTGAGATAATGAACGATCGCGCCGGCTGCACCGACCGCCGCCGGCATTTCCGCGCAACCAAAACCATCAAGCGATTTTGTTTTGAAATGCTCGCATAACGTGATCATCGCCTGTTCAGGAAGGAATGCGTAGCTGTCGTGGGCGAGCGCATGCTCAATCGCAGAGAATCGATCGCGTTGTTCTTCGCTCACCAAAATTTCCGACGGCCCGACCCGCGCCAATTCATCAGCTAGTGCCGCCTGGCTGCTCAATTGCATGAGCCGAAATTCGCCGGTCGTTAAATCAGCGTAAGCAAACCCAAGACTGATCCGAACCGGACTGGCGGATTCGTGCTCGTAAATCGCGGCGAGATAATTAGCGCGTTTCGCTTCGAGCAAGCCCAGTTCACTCACCGTTCCCGCGCTAATAATCTGCGTGATATCGCGGGTCACGATCCGCCCCGGCTGCGGCTCGCTCGTCTGATCGCAAATCGCGACCCGTTTTCCCGCTTTAATCAATTTGGCGATATAATTTTGCGCCGCGTGATACGGCACTCCGCACATCGGCACACCGTTGCGTTTCGTCAGCGCCACATTCAGCAAACCAGCCGCTTCCTTTGCGTCCTCAAAAAACAGCTCGTAAAAATCGCCCAAGCGGAAAAGCAGCAACACATCCGCCGGCACACTCCCGCGCAGTCGGTGGTACTGCTGCATCATCGGGGTAACGACGTCCGCCATTGAGGAATCATGCAAAATTGAGCGGGTAAGTAAAAGGAAGATAGTCTTCCAAGTCGTCTCGGGCTGCGGCTCTGGCAGGCTGACGTGCATTACGACGAGAAGATGCTCGTCGGCCGAGTCAGGCAAGATGCCTGACTTCCAATTCGGCTTTCGGCGTTGGGCGTTTCTTTCTCTTCAGTCCCGCAGCGTATTCATCCCCTGCCGGATGATGTGGTCGATCAACTGTGGGTAAGGTAAGCCCGCCTTACCGGCAGCTTGGGCGAAATCTTCATCCTCGGCCAGAATCGGATTTGGATTCGCTTCGATAAAATAGATTTCGTTTTTCGGCGTTAATCGCAGATCGATGCGCGCGTAACCGTCGATTGTGAGCAACCGGTAAATTCGCCTGCATGTTCCTTCAATCCGGGCGACCAGCGCCGGCTCGAGTCCCTCGGCAAACCTATTCTGCAAACCCCAGCGTTTGCGATATTCCTCGTCCCATTTTGCGCGGTATGTCGCAATCTTCGGCTCATCGGGTGGCACTTCGCGAAAGACCAGCTCGCGAATTGGAAAAACTTTCAGCCGCGAATTGCCCATGAGACCGACGTACAGTTCGCGGCCCTCGATGTATTCCTCCGCGATCACGTCGGCATCGTGACTCTCGTGAATAAATGCCGCTCGCTCGCGGAACTGCTCGTCCGTCTCGACAAACGACGCCTGCGAAATCCCGTAGGAAGCTTCCTCTTTCACGGGCTTGACCAAAATGGGGAACTTGAGCTGCTGCTTGGGCCGGACAACGCGTTGGCCCCGGGGGATGACCACGAAATTCGGCACGTGGATACGGTGGTAATGCAGAATTTTTTTCGAAATGCCCTTGTGTTTGCAGAGAACAAGACCGGTCGCGCTGCAACCGGTAAAGGGTACGCCCTGCATTTCCAGAAAGGAAACGATGTTCTGATCGAACCCGCGGTTATTCTTGAACTGGTCGGCCAGATTAAAAATCACGTCAGGTTGGAAGGTTGCGAGCTTCTGCCGCAGCAGATCGAGATCATCGAAAATGGCGAGATGTTCTTCGGTGTGACCGAGGGTACGCAGCGCCGTCAGGACGTTGGCCTCGGTTTTCCAATCCTCAGTCTTCATTTCCTTGCTCAGGTCCTGGTCGATCGTGGTGGGCCGGACGGCGTCGAACAGAGCGAGAACTTTGAATTTCTTTTTCACATCATTTGGTTCGTTTGAACTTACCGGTAAAAAGATAATTCATCACTAGGGTAGTGATGTAAGAAGAGATAAGAAAATCCTGCTGCGGATCGTCGTTATGCACGCGAAGCCCGAGCTGATCGCAACGCTCGATTAACCGTGTCAGTAGCTCATTGACACGATACTTCTTTTCGTTAGTCCACTGACAAACCGCATTCAGCAATCGGCGGCGCCGCAGTCGCAGGTAAGAGCTGGCTTTTATGCCGGCGGGCGCGACGAAAAGCTGGCGCAGATCGGCATCATAGAAGCCAGGATAGATATCTTCGTAAAGCTTCTGTTTGCGTGCATAATAGGTTTTAAGCTTGAGGTTGAGACAATTGTACTCGCCCACGCGATATTTCGGCGTATGCGAGGGCGGATTTCCCGCCAATCCCCGCATCAAATCATCGACGTATTCGAGTTTTTGCAGCGCCTTCCAGCCAGCGTAGCGCTTCCGCCAATCGAGATCCGGCGTGAGCCAGACCGCGAAAGTTTCGGCAAAATCTTCGTCCGGATGGCTCTGCGCATACCAGTCGTCCAGATGCACTACATAACTGCGGCTGAACGGTCGCGGTCGATAAGTGTCCGGCGTTTCTTCGTCGGAAGTTTGCCCAAAAATCTGTGCCCATCTTTTATTGTGGGGAAGATGGTAGGCGTAATTGTAAGCGTGCGCCGTCTCGTGTCGGATCAATTTCATGAAGTACTCGGGCGTTTCGCCTTCGACTTCGAGCATCATTTTCCGTTCCAACGCACGCAGCCGATCGTGCACGAGGAAAAAAGGCACAAAAATCGCAGGGATCCCAACCGGCACAAACCATTCATCGCCGATGTGACAACGCGGATGAAAGACGAGCCCTTTCGCCGTTAGCTCCTCGTACAGCTGTTTGATCAGGTGTTCGAGTGGCGTGCTCTCCAGCCGCAACCCGAACTTGGAAATGCGACATTCTAGAAGCTGCTCGTCGCTTAATGCTGCCCAATCAGCCGCGGCGTCCATTTCCGGGGCACGGTATCACCGGGAAAAGATTGTCGCTACCGGGACACTTTCGGCACCCCGTCATCATGAGCGCAAGCGAACGATCTCACGAATCGAGATTGTGGCACCTAACTAGATTGAGCAATCCAGCACCTTTCGTGAGATCCCTCTGTCCGAGCCGGTCTGGCGTTATCTGCGCGGTTCGGGATGACACGAGGGGCGTTATCGCCGGGGGAACCGATCACTTCGCCAGCTCGTACAAATACTGGACGAACGACATCACCGCGCCATCGAAGCTTTGAACTTTCGGATTGGTCGATTCGATCACGTAATATTCGTCCGGCGCGTGCGCGCCGCTGCCGTGACCAAGCCCGAAATGTCCCGACGCGAGTTTGAGCGGTTCTCCGGTGAAGACATAACCAGGATACGATCCGGCATTGCGCGGCCACAAGAGCGGGTCGATTCCAAATTGTTTGTAGGTGGCGACCTGCGCTTTGATCAATGGCGAGTCGGCCAACGTGCTGGTCGGATCATAGCCGCCGCTCATGTTAACCTCGATGTCGTCAAAGCCACGCTTGGCCAGATGCGCCTTCAACGCGGCCAGCGCATCCATCGCTTTCATGTCGGGCACGAGACGCATGTCGATCTTGGCGACGGCCCGATGGGGTAAAACCGTTTTGCCACCAGGTCCAGTGTAACCGCCAACCAATCCTTCGATGTTGACGGTCGGCTGCGATTCGAGCCGCTCGTTAGCCTGTTGCCAGGAGAGATCGTCGATCCAATGCTGCGTGCTGTATTGCTTTTTGGCCTGCGCTTCACTCCTTACTTTCGATACGTTCGCGATCATCTCTTTTTCCTCCGAACTGAGCGGCCGTGGAGGCGGGTAATTGTCGATCTTGATAGTGTTCCCGTCATCCGAAACCAGCGTATTCAGGGCGTGAACTAATCGCCAAGCCGGACTATCAATCATCGCTTTGAGCGAGGAATGAACGTCTTTGGCAGGGCCGCGTCCCCATTTTTCACCGCTCGAGACAAGCTCGATTTCGATCACGCCTTTTGCACCGAGGCTCACGGTCACGACGCCATCCAAATCCTGCTCCGCTGACGGCATAAATACGCCGACGCTTTTCTTTAGCGCTTCTTGAACTTCCGGCCGGTGCGCGATCTGTTTGATGTGGGGCGAGCCAATCTCCTCTTCACCCTCCGCCACCATGACGAGATTCACCGGCATCTTCTTTCCCGCACCGCGGATCGCATGCAACGCCGCCAGAAATGCGGCCTCTGGTCCCTTCTGATTGACCGCACCGCGCCCGATAATCACTTTGCCGAGTGGCGGCTTGTCGACCAACCGCGCTTCCGTCGGCGGCGACGACCACTCCGCCGGATCGAATTGTTTCACGTCGTACATGAAGTAAAGACCGACCGTTTTCGACGCGGCCGCATCAAGCTTGGCGAATACACCCGGCTTCCCCTCTGTATTAATCACGGTCGCCTGCTGAAATCCGGCATCGCGGGCGAGTTTCGCCATGTATTCCGCGCCGTCCGGATAACCGCGATTCTCTGCGGCGATCGACACCCGACCGATCCAATCCTGTAGCCGCTTCACCGACTCATTATGCTGCTTCGTGATTTGCGCTTTGATGTCAGCGAAATCGTCCTGCGCAGCCCGCAGCAACTGGCCCCAAGCAAAGACCCCGATAATTGTTATGAAAAAGATCTTTCGATTCATATCATTCCTGAAAATATCGCTGACAAGTTTTCCTTTGGTCGTGACTCATCTGCAAACGGATTTAATCCAGGCACAGACAAGAATAAATTGCAGCGGCGTCTATTATTTGAATCCAACCGTACCGGCCGGCGCGTCAAATTTTAGCTACAGCAACCGCAATGGTTCAAGTTATGAAAGTCAGAATGGATTGATCCTGTCCCGTTTTATGCTCACGGATATTCGCTCGGTTCTTCGCAGCGGCAAAAAAACGAAGAGGCAAGACAGCCGCGGCGCGATTTTCGCAGCGCCCAGAAATATTTCGCTCGCGGGACAACAAAATCCCACATGCGGGACAATGGCGTTTTTTGATGCAACCCGCGGGATGGGAAACTTGCACGAAATCAACACCTTGCGCCGAGTGGAGGCCTTTGGCACGGCGGTTGCAAAACGCTTTCGCGTGGTTGGATTCCCGTCACGCCCTCACTGCATTCAATTTTCACTATCACTATTATGATGACTGATGTTCGTTTTGCTTTTCGCCAGTTGCTCAAGGCTCCGGGATTCACGCTCCTTGCCTTGATCACCCTCGCCCTGGGGATCGGCCTCAACACCGCCATCTTCAGTTTGATCAATGATCTCTTCTTGCGCGGTCTTCCATTCAAGGAACCCTCACGCGCCATTCATGTCTTCTGCCATTTCAAGGACCAGACGGTCGATTTTCCGATTTCCGCGCCGCGCTTTATGCATTTCCGCGATGGCCAAACCGTTTTCGACCAATTCGCCGGGGAAAATGGACTCGCCGCCACCGTGACTGGAGTTGGCGACCCCTTCCAGGTGCCAATCTTCAAAACAACCGCGAATTGGTTCGACGTGCTCGGTGTCCATGCCATTCGCGGCCGGACATTCCTGCCGGAAGAACAAGAGGGCGCCGATGTGGCGGTGATTACGGATCGCTTTTGGAAATCGCGACTCGGCAGCGATCCGAATGTGATCGGCCGCGCACTTACACTGGATGGCGTATCGCACACCATTGTTGGGGTTATTCCCAAGCTGCCGGTTTCGTGGACGGGGCCGAACGCCGATATCTGGACGACGAAGCCTTTCATCATTCCCGGTTTCACGCATGAACGCATGATGCGCGGCACCGCATTCCTGCGCGCAGTCGGTCGATTGAAACCTGGAGTGACCGCCAATCAGGCACGTGCCGCATTTCAGGTGATGACGGATAGCTATCGCGCCCAATATCCGGAGAAGATCGATGCCCAGGCCGCTACCGTGCTGAAAACGTTGCCCGAAGATGTGACAGAAAATTTGCGGCCCGGTTTCGCCACCCTGCTCGCGGCGGTGACATTCGTGTTGCTCATCGCGTGCAGCAACGTGGCAAATCTTTTACTCGTTAGGTTTACGGGCCGGCGTCGTGAGATTTCGTTGCGCATGGCACTGGGCGCGACGCGCGCGAGCGTGCTACGTTTGTTCGTTTTCGAAAGCGTATTGCTGAGCCTGCTGGCCGGTTGTCTCGGCGCAGTCCTCGCCTGGCAGTTGGTTCCAATCGTACCAAAGCTCGCCGCTAATTTCCTGCCGATCGAAGCGGGCACTGCCACCGCGCTCTCACTTCCAGTGCTCGCGTTCACCATCGCGCTTTCTCTGCTTACCGGTCTGGTGATGGGTTTCTATCCCGCATTGCAAAGCTCGCGCGCCGACATTGTTGATGCACTTAAAGAAGGTGGACGCGGCACGGCCGGCAGCGTGCGCCAACAGCGTTTCCGTAAACTCCTGGTTGGGGCCCAGGTCGCGCTTTCCGTTATCCTACTGGCGGGCGCATCGTTGCTCATCGCAAGTTTCCTCCGCCTGAGTCACCAGGATCCGGGTTTCAAAACAGACAATCTTTGGACCGGATTTACCGTCCTGCCTCAGGCCCAGTATCCTGATCAGCCCACGCGCACGCGGTTCGCGGGGCAATTGCTGAATGGATTACGGAACACGCCCGGACTCCAGGACGCAATGATCAGTTCCGGTTTCCCCCTCGCTGGTGGTGCGGGCGCGACGCTTTACACCAAAGCGGAAGGGAATGTGCCGCCGATCGCCGAGCGCAAAGGGGCGCCATCAAATGATCTCATGCCCGGTTGGTTCCACACTCTCGGTATTCCCCTGGTCGCCGGGCGTGATTTCAACGAGCAGGACATTATGGATCACCCAAACGTCGTCATAATCAGCAAATCGGGGGCAAAGATGTTGTTCGGCAACGAGAACCCGATTGGAAAGACGTTGCTGGTCACGAGCGGCAGCGTACCGGTCGAGATCATCGGCGTGGTCGGCGATGTCCGCTCGGTGCTATTGAACCAACACAACGAGATGGAATTCTATCGGCCATTGGCGCAGGAGAATTTTCCTTTTCTCACCATCGCGGTGCGCAGTCCATTGCCGCCTGAAACGATCACGCGATCCGCCCAGACCGCTCTGCGCGGAATAGATCCGGGTCTCGCACTGATTCTACCCCAGCCGTTCAGCGCGATCATGGCTCAGGCGCTTGGTCAGGCGAAGTTGATGATGGTGCTGCTCGGTATCTTTGCCGGCGTCGCGCTGCTTCTCGCCACCGTAGGTATTTACGGCGCGGTCGCTTATACCGTCGCGCAACGCACCGGTGAAATTGGAGTACGCATGGCCCTAGGCGCGCAAACACGGGATATTTTGCGGCTGATCGTGCGGCAAGGGATGAAGCCGGTCGTGTTCGGACTTGCCATCGGGGTGGCCGCTGCGCTCGCGGTCGGTCGACTGATCCATTCGCAGTTATATCAAACGTCCGAATATAATCCGGTCTTGCTCAGTGCGACCCTAACGATCCTTGGACTGGCCGCATTGTTGGCGTGTTTCTTTCCCGCCTATCGCGCCACCCTTGTTAACCCGGTAGAAGCTTTGCGGACGGAATAAGAATTCCGATGAGCGACGTTCGTTTTGCTTTTCGTCAGTTGTTCAAATCCCCGGGGTTCACTCTCCTCGCCATCCTCACGCTCGCGGTCGGGATAGGACTGAATGCCGCCATCTTCAGTCTGATTAACGATCTCTTCCTCCGCGGACTCCCCTTCCAGGAACCAGACAAGGTTCTGCATCTCTATGCCAACCGAAACGAGGCCAACCTTAAGGAGATCTCGGTCTCAGCGCCGCGTTTCATGCATTATCGCGATGGGCAGACGATCTTCTCCGGTTTCGCGGCGGAAAACTTTACCGGCTTCACGCTTACCGGCCTAGGCGATCCGGTCCAGCTTAACGGCGGACATATGACCGCGAATTATTTTGATGTCCTCGGCGTCCGTCCAATCAAGGGCCGCACCTTTTTGCCAAATGAAGAAGAAGGGGCCGACGTCGCGGTGATCGCGGAGAACTTCTGGCGGAAACGGCTCGGCAGCGACCCGAACGTGATCGGTCGCAGTATCACTCTCGACGGCATCGCACACACCATCGTAGGCGTGGTCCCGAATCAACCGGCGGCATGGTTCGGTGCGACTCCGCCAGCGGAGGTTTGGACAACAAAACCATTCGCGCTCCCGGGCTTTTCCCATGAGCGCATCATGCGCGGCACCGGATTCCTGCGCGTCATCACCCGGCCGAAAGCGGGTATGACGATCGAACAAGTCCGGGCGGCACTGCCATCGCTCGATCAAAGTTACGCAACACAATATCCCGACAAGATCGACAGTCACGGATTCACCACGGTCAAGAATCTGCCGGAAGACGTGAGTGGCAACTTGCGCCCGGCCTTCGCCACTCTCCTGGCAGCGGTCGCTTTCGTTTTGCTAATCGCCTGCAGTAACGTTGCGAATCTACTTCTCGTTAGGTTCAGCGGACGGCGGCGCGAGATCGCGTTGCGCATTGCGCTAGGAGCATCGCGTGCGGGCGTGGTCCGACTCTTCGTTCTCGAAAGTGTGCTGGTCAGCGCCCTGGCAGGGATTGTCGGCGCGATCATCGGGTGGCAATTGGTTCCGCTCGTCCCCAGAATGGCGGCGAATTTTCTTCCGCTGGAACCGAACTACACCGGACCCGGCCTTTCCATTCCAGTCCTCGGCTTTACCATTGCCTTATCCCTCCTGACCGGCTTGGTAATGGGATTCTATCCCGCGTGGCAAGGTTCACGCGGCGATTTGGTTGACGGACTTAAGGAAGGTGGACGCGGCACGAGCGGCAGCCTGCGTCAGCAACGTTTCCGCAGAATTTTGGTCGGAGCGCAGGTTGCCCTTTCAGTAACCCTGCTCGCCGGAGCCGGGCTGCTGATCGCGAGTTTTGTGCGATTAAGTCAGCAAAATATCGGGTTTAATCCACACAATCTTTGGGTCGGATTCGTGACTTTGCCAACAGGCCAGTATCCCGACATCGGCTCACGCTATCGTTTCGCCGATAAAAGTCAGAAGGCGTTACGAGCCGTGCGGGGTTTTGAAAATGTGTCGGTCAGCAGCGATGTCCCGTTGGCTGGCGGCAGCAGAGCTCTCTACGCCCGTCCGGAAGGTGATGTTCCGCCGATCGATAAGCGCCCCGCCGCTCCGAATCACGAGATCATGCCCGGTTTTTTCAGGACCTGGAGCATTCCGTTGTTGTCCGGGCGCGACATCGACGCGCACGATCTTGAGGGCGGCCAAAACGTGGTCCTGATTAGTCAGGCAGGCGCGCGCAAACTTTACGGCAACGAAAATCCGGTTGGCCACACCTTGTTGATCACGGGTGCAAGTATTCCGGCCGAAATCGTTGGTGTGGTGGGCGACGTGCGCTCGCAACGGTTGGCGGAAGCGGTTGAAATGGAATTCTATCGTCCTACTGCACAGGAAAACTTTCCGTTCTTCACCATCACGGTGCGCAGCAGTTTCAAACCTGACGCGGCAACGAAGCTGGTGCAAACGGCGCTTGTCGGAATTGATCCGGGAGTAGCAGTCGCTCAGCCACAGGCGATGGACACGGTTGTGGCGCAAGCACTCGGCCAGGCGCGTTTGATGATGATCCTGCTCGGAATTTTTGCCGGCGTGGCGTTGTTACTCGCGACCATCGGAATTTATGGCGCGGTTGCTTACACGGTCGCGCAACGCACCGGCGAGATCGGAGTCCGGATGGCGCTCGGTGCGCAAACCCGGGACATCTTGCGACTGATCGTGCGGCAAGGGATGAAGCCGGTGGTGTTCGGACTCGCCATCGGGGTTGCCGCCGCCCTCGCAGTCGGCCGACTAATTCATTCGCAATTGTATCAAACCTCGGAATACAATCCGTTCCTGCTCAGCGCCACTTTGACGATTCTCGGCGTGGCCGCGCTAATTGCCTGTCTTTTCCCCGCCTACCGCGCCACGCTGGTCAATCCAGTAGAAGCGCTGCGGACGGAGTGATCCAGTTTGGGTAGCGCACGTGTCGCGTGTTGGCGAAACCGTCTCGGTTTCGCGGACTTTGTCGAAAGACTGTTTCGGCGAGACGCCGAAACCAACACGCGAGGCGCGTGCGCTACCCGGAAATCCCTGCACCACGAAAAACAGTCGCGTAGTCTTACACTGAGATCTAAATAGAATGACAGTCGCCAAAGGAGTCTGAACATGAGACCTGCGTTTTTTTCTCGCCCCGCCGTGATCTTCTGTACGCTGGCATTTGGAATCACCGCACTCGCGACGGAACCGTTTTTCGAAGGGCTCGGTTCCTATTCGCGCGAGATCACAACCAATTCGCCCAAAGCACAGCGGTACTTCAATCAGGGACTGGCGTTCGTGCATGGATTCAATCATGGCGCGGCCATTCGTTCTTTTCAGGCAGCGGCACAACTCGACCCGAAATGCGCGATGGCACATTGGGGAGTCGCACTGGCTTGCGGGCCCCACATCAACCTTACCGCGGTGCCGCCACCAGCGGCGGAGTTGGCGTGGAAAGAACTCCAGCTCGCCCAGCAAAATGCAGAACACGCGTCGCCGGTTGAACGCGATTTGATCGAGGCTCTCAGTCATCGCTATGCCAATCCGCAACCGCAGGACCGCGCGCCGCTCGATCAAGCCTATGCCGACGCCATGCGCACGGTTTGGCAAAAATATCCAAACGATCCAGACGTGGGTGTATTCTTCGCCGAAGCGATGATGGACTTGCGTCCCTGGAATCAATGGACGCCTCAGGGTCAGCCTGCTGCCGGTACCGACGAAATTCTCGCGACGCTGGATGCTGTTTTGAAATTGAACCCCCGGCACCCGTTCGCCAATCATCTCTACATTCACGCTAACGAAGCGTCTCTTCATCCGGGGCGCGCGACGGCGGCAGCGAATCGACTGCGCACCCTGCAACCGGGCGTAGCTCATAACGTGCACATGCCATCACACATCGACATTCGATGCGGCCGTTGGCAGCAAGCGGTTGATACGAATCTCAGGGCGATCGCGGCCGATCAGCGTTACCGAAAAATCACGGGTCCGCCGGTTGGATTCATCAATG
>QHPU01000081.1 GCA_003219175.1 Verrucomicrobiota bacterium
AATTCCTCCGGCTTCATTCGCTTGTTGCGGGCGCGATTGGCCAGATCCTTCGCCAGCTCACTGATCTCCCGCAGCGATTTGTTCTGTGCAGCACGAATTACCGGAGTCAACAATCCATCTTCGATCGCGACGGCAATTCCAAGGTCAACGTCCGCATATTGCACAATGGCGTCGCCATCGAATGAGGCGTTCACTTTAGAAACCTTTGCCGCAGCCATGACAGCGGCTTTCAAAACGAAATCGTTCACCGTGATCTTTGAGGTATCGGCCTCTTCGCCGCCGGCCTTTAATTCCGCGCGTGCGGCCATGAGCGGGCCAGCATCAATTTCGATGTTGAGATAAAAATGCGGAACCGGCGCTTTGCTTTGGACCAAGCGTTCGGCAATACCTTTCCGCATTCCGGAAAGTTGTAGCCGCGATCCCGCACCGGGCTTGGCCGCAGCTGATTTTTGTGTTGGCGACGGACCGCGGTCAGAAATGCTAGCCCCGCTCGGGCCCGCGGCTACGGATTTTGCTGCAGCGCGCACATCGGTTTCGGTGACGCGTCCATCCGGACCCGAGCCTTTGACAGCTGCGAGATCGACACCAAGCTCAGCCGCTATTCGTCGCGCTACGGGCGAAGCCCTTACCCGCGCTTCCTCTTCGCTCTTCTGTGCTGGCAGCCGTGTCGGCCGCTCCGACGCAGTTTTCTCTCCCCGTTTTCCCGCCGGCGACACGCCTGCCGCTACAGGTTTTTTCTCGGAAGCCCTTTTCTCCTGCGGCGGCGCAGTCTCTTTCTCTTTGCCATCTGCCGGCGCAGGCTTTTCGGTTTCAGCCTGTTCCTTTTTTGGTTCTTCAGTCTTCGCTTCTTTCTCGGGCGGTCGTTCCTTTTTTCGTTCTTTCTCCGGCGTCTTTTTCTCTTCCTCAGGAGCGGCCTCGCCCGGCTCACCGATGAATGCAATTCGCTGGCCCACTTCAACCTTGCCGCCCTCTTCGACGTAGATTTCCGTCAGCGTTCCGTCCTCTGGCGACTCCCATTCCATTGTCGCCTTGTCGGTTTCGATTTCGGCGATGACGTCACCGGCCGAAACTTTATCGCCCTTTTTCTTTTTCCACGCGACGAGCGTCCCTTCCGTCATCGTGTCACTTAATTTGGGCATCTGGATTTCAGGCATTGTCGTGATCGATGGAGCGTTAAAGCGATGAAGGGTTGAAGCGGATCATCAATATAACGGTTAAACGCTTCATCGCTTTAACGTTCACGCATAACAGACTTTTTTCACCGCCGCGATCAGCTTGTCCGCATTCGGCAGCACCGCTCTCTCGAGTCGTTCATTGTACGGTATCGGCACGTCTTCCTGGGAAACACGCGCAATCGCGGCATCGAGCTCATCGAAGATATTTTTCTGGATGCGATAACAAACTTCCGCGCCCACTCCACAAAATGGTCGGTCCTGTTCCACAATCACCACCCGATGCGTTTTCGCGACTGAATCATAAATGGCGCGTTCATCGAGCGGTTTGATCGAACGCAAATCGAGCACTTCGGCACTGATGTCTTCGTCCTCAAGTTGCTCCGCCGCGGCCAGGGCAAGCGGCACGGTTTGCGCATAACAGACAATCGTCACGTCCGCGCCTTCGCGTTTCACTTCCGCTTGGCCGAGCGGAATGAGCAATTCGGTCTCCGCTGGCTCGATCAGGCCTTTGGAGCTGTAGAGCAATTCGGATTCAAGAACGAGCACAGGATTGTTGTCGCGCACAGCAGTTTTCAAAAGGCCCTTGGCGTCGCGCGGCGTGGCCGGCGTACAAACCTTCAACCCCGGAACATTGGCATACAAACATTCGGTCGCATGCGAATGCGTGGCTCCAAGCTGATGCGCCGGGCCATTCGGTCCCCGGAAGGTGATCGGGATATTGAACTGCCCGCCGCTCATTGTCAGCATATTGGGCGCATTGTTCACCACCTGATCAAAGGCGACGAGCGAGAAGCTAAAGGTCATAAACTCGATGATCGGGCGCAGTCCCACCATGGCGGCGCCGACCCCAAGCCCAGCAAATCCATTTTCAGAGATGGGCGTGTCGATAATTCTTTTCGGACCGAAGCGTTCGAGTAACCCCTGCGAGACTTTGTAGGCACCATTGTACTCCGCCACTTCTTCACCCATGAGGAAAACACTCGGATCCCGTTCCAATTCTTCCGCCAGCGCCTCGTTCAGCGCCTGCCGATAAGTGATCTGGCGCATCTCGCTCATGATGCAGCTGCGGCTTTCTTCTCCGCTGCCGAGTTATTTTTGGGAAGGGACGGGGCGGCTTTGACCGCGCCGTTAGCGTAGGTGTAATCGTAAAGCTTTTCCAGAGGCGGCTCTTCACTTTCCTCCGCGAATTTTACGGCTTCGAGCGCGATTCGTTTCGCTTCCTTGTCCAACTCATCAAATTTTTCATTGGTCAGTTTTCCTTCGCGCGTAAGTTGCGCGCGCAATCGCGTGATTGGATCGTCCAGCCGATATTTCTCCAGCTGTTCCTTGGTCCGATAACTCGCGGGATCCGACATGGAATGGCCGCGATAGCGATACGTTCGCGCTTCGACAAAGGCGGGATGCGGGTCCTTGCGAATGGATGCCACCACTTCGCTCAAGGTGTCGCGGACATGTCGAAAATTCATCCCATCGACAACGCAACCGGGGATGTCATAACCCTCAGCGCGATCGATAATTTGTTTGAGCGAAGTGGAGCGCTCAACCGAGGTCCCCATAGCAAAAAGATTGTTCTCGCAAATAAAAATCACCGGTAGCTTGAAAAGGGCGGCAAGATTCAGGGCTTCGTGAAAAGCCCCCTGATTGATGGCGCCATCGCCGAAAAAGCACAGGGTAACGCGGTCTTCGTTTCGATATTTGCAAGCGAAAGCGAGACCGCACGCCAGTGGAACATGCGCTCCGACAATAGCGTGCCCGCCATACATGTGATGTTCCTTGTCGAAAAAATGCATCGAACCGCCGAGCCCGCGCGAGCAGCCAGTATCTTTGCCGAAAAGTTCTGCCATGCAGGCATTGGCGCTGGTGCCGCGCGCCAGTGCATGGGCATGATCGCGATACGCCGTAATAACATAATCATCAAAGCGAGTAGTCGCGACCGCCCCGGTCACGACTGCTTCCTGACCGATGTAAAGGTGACAGAAGCCGCCGATTTTCTGTGCTTGATATTGCTGGCTGGCGCGCTCCTCGAAACGCCGGATGAGCAACATCAACCAGAGCATCTCGACCTCGTCGCGCTGCTCCGCTGCCGGCATGGAAATCAGGCAGCGCGGGCGACCGCGACTTCTGCGCTAGTGCGGGGCGATTGAGCGCGCATCAACAAAACGAAGACAACGGTAAAAATGAGGTCGCTCAGAAGGGAGTTGCGGAAAAACATCCAGCTGGGCGTCGCTCCGTACTGTGGCAAGCCAACGGTCAGTGCCTGGATTAAGCCGCCAAAATTTTTCACGTATCCCGGATCGGTGAGCCAGGAAAAGAGGTTGGTGATTCCATAAAAAATCACTGAGGCCGCAATCGACGCCGGCAGCATCGTTTTCCAGGACGCGTTCTTCCGCAGCGCAAAACCAATGAGACCGATCAGAGCCAGGGCCAGGTAGCGGCAGAGAATTTGCGGATCGAACAGCGCCGCGTGGTAAGTAGCGTTTAGAATTAAGTCGGAAACGAAGAGCATGCTTAGAGGTAACGCGAACTTGTAGCGTTGCGGCAGATAAGCCCCACAACAAAGGGTGATGGCAGCGAGCGGCGCAAAATTCGAAAGCCAGGCGGCGGCGCCAGAATGAATGAGGAGACCTGTCGCCGCGCGCAACGCAACGACACAGAAAAGAAAAAACAATGCCGGAATCATTGGACAGCAAGTTTATCTGTCCTGCGCCAGATGCAACGCCAAAGGCGCGGCCTTGCTTTTACTTGGCAGCAGTCGCGCGGACGCGTCCCAGCCTGGCCTTGCGGCGAATGGCGGCGTTCCGATGAATAATTCCGCGCTTGGCCGCTTGGTCGATGGCAGAGATGAACGCACTGATGTCGCCTATCTGGGGGTTCGCATTTCCAGCGCGCTTGCCCAGAGTGCGAATTCGACTCAAAACCTGACGATTGCGCAAAGCCCGGCGTTGGGTCTGGCGCGCCCGTTTGGCAGCGGATTTGGTATTAGCCATGGAAAAGATAGCGGGCGGGAGCGTCACGGATGCTCATGGCTTTGTCAACCGCGATGCGGCGCGATCAAGCCCGCGCGTTATGCAGCCAGGCGGTGGCGTCGGACTTCTTTGCCGGAGCCGTCGACGCCTTGGGCGTCAGCGGGGTAATGGTCACTTTCTCCGCGCCCGGCTTTGAGGAATCGGCAGTGAAAACCGCGTGGGTCGGTACTGGACCAGACGAAGGCGCAGAAGCTAGCATGCCTCTGGCCGCGCGACTCAATTTCGGCAGATGATCGGAAGTAATTTGCACAATCGCACCGACGGGCAACTGTGCGTAGAGCTCGGTGACATCGGACGATCTCATCCGAATACAGCCGTAGCTGGCAGGCCGCCCAATGTTCTTTTCCTGAGGAGTACCATGAATGTAAATGCCCCGGTTGTAGGCGTGCGCGTTGGTCGCTTCCAATCCGCGCAGCCAGATAATCCGAGTAACGATTGGATCCCGGCCCGGCGCATTGGCCTGTAAAATTTCACCCGTAAACCGGCGGTTATGAAAAACCGCGCCAACTGGGGCGCGATCGCCAATTTTCTGAGCGACCTGGAGGGTGCCGAGAGGGGTCGCCATTGAGCCCCAATTATCGCCGAGTCCAAATCTGGAGGTCGACACGGGATAGACCGTTGCGCGGGCACCGTCGTCGACCAGCATCAATTTTTGGTCCGGGATGCTAACAATGACGGTTGGCTGGAGTAATTGTGCCCGCAGGGCATTCGGACCTGAGGCGAGAACGGCAATTGCGAGAAACCAACGAAGTCGAGACATGCGGGTATGGGACGTTTGGGATTGCAGGCTGGCGGATCAGGCCGGAAGCGCGTCAGGCGCCCGGTTGTTGTTCCAGTTGAATTTCGGTAACCATTGAATGACTGAGCAAAAAGACACGTAAAGAAACCCAAACTGAAACATAAGCAAGAATGGGACCGAAAGGAACTGGCGGTGCTCGATCGCATACCAGACGAAGTAACTGAAATAAACAGCGAAAAACATCTCTGCCACAGGCAATACCGACTTCAGAGGCATGTAGCGGCAATTTCGCCACGGCTGTGACTTCCGCTCGATGCCGTATTTCGGGGTCCGGGTAAAGTCCGATTTATGATTGAACACCGCCTCAAGGACGGCCCGGGCGTTATTTAGCGACAACCCCACCCCCAGCGCGAGCAGGCAGGGCAGGAGCATGATTTCCTTCATCCACGTCCGCGGATGCAGTTCGCGCTGAGCGCAAATGTAAAAAACGGCGACCGAGACGGAAGCGGTCAGGAAAATCGGGACATCAATCAGAAGCGTGCGGACCCAGCCAGATTGCGGGCCACCGGTCGAGGGATGGAGCAACACCACCAGGCAGGCGAGAAGCAGATACGCGAAATTTGAAACGAGGTGACCGGTCGCCTCTACCTTAATCGGCATCGGCAGCTTGCTTCGCCAAATCGCCGGCAGCAGCTTTTTGCAGGTCTGGATGGAACCTTTGGTCCAGCGGTGTTGCTGCGATTTGAAGCCATTCATGTCGACCGGAAGCTCCGCCGGCGTAACAACGTCAGGAAGGAAAACAAATTTCCATCCCGCCAATTGTGCGCGGTAACTGAGATCGAGGTCTTCGGTCAGGGTGTCGTGCTGCCAGCCGCCCGCCTGTTCAATGCACGACTTTCGCCAGAGTCCGGCCGTTCCGTTAAAGTTAAAAAACCGGCCACTGCGGGAGCGCGCGGTTTGTTCGAGGACGAGATGGCCATCGAGAAACATCGCCTGGACCCGCGTAAGCAGAGAGTAGCCGCGATTCAAATGGCCCCAGCGCGTTTGGATCATCCCAACTTTCGGATCAGTGAAGAAATCGATGGTCTTGCGGAGCAAATAGGGAGGTGGAACAAAATCCGCGTCGAGGATACAAACGAATTCTCCCCGCGCGGTCGCGAGGCCTCGCTCGAGGGCACCAGCTTTGAATCCGGTGCGATCCGTCCGGTGAATTAGATCCACATCGAAACCGCGCTCGCGCAGTTCCGCCGCACAATCCGCCGTGATCTCGCGGGTATCATCGGTCGAATCATCCAGCACTTGGATTTGCAAGCGATCACGTGGGTAATCCAGTTTGCTAACCGAACGCAGCAGACGCTCGGCCACATATATTTCGTTAAAAATGGGCAATTGCACTGTCACGACCGGCAATTGCTCAAACCGGGCAGCTGGCACCGGCTTGCGTTTTCGATTCTTCAAAAAGAGGTAGATAATAAAATACCGGTGCACCCCGTAGGCCGAAAGGCCGACGAGCACGCTGAGATAACAAATTGTCCAGATAAATGAAAACATGCCTCCTTGGGTTAGGAATCCAGACTGCCTTGCCGATCACTGCTGCAAGCGCGACATGATGCCGCTTCTGGGGGTGTCGTCAAATCAAAAAAGGCGGTTCCGGTCCGGCCGACCCGCTTGAAGTTGAAAGCACACAATCATTTATCGCGCACGGAAGCCGAAATACCTCGTTTCTTGGCAATGGGTTTGTGGGTAACGGGCACGGGCTGCCCTTTTCTGAGACAGCGCGGTTTTGTGGTAAAGTAGCCGCCAACGGTGATGGCAATCGGACCTCTCACGACGGAAAAAAAGGGACGGAAACTCGAACGCTTCGACATTGTTTTGACGGTGCTGCTCGCCGGGTGGGTGCCATCGATCCTGATGTTGCTGATTTCTTACACCACACTCAAGAATACTCTGGAATCAAAAATTTTGCGGGACCGTCAGACGTTTGTTCAGCTGGTTGCTCATTTGGTTGATGACGATCTCGCCAGCACTGCCAGCATTATCTCCTATTATCAGACGCTGCCCGATATGGAGCGGCTTTTTACCGCGCCGAACCCTCAG
>QHPU01000083.1 GCA_003219175.1 Verrucomicrobiota bacterium
TGTCATTGACGAGCAAGGCGGAAAGAATTCCCGACGTCAGCGTGACATAGAACAGCAATCGCGCAGGCGTATGCGCAAACTGCAATACCGCGGCCGCCGCCCATTCAAAGAAATGGGCGAGGTAAAGATAGGCGGCGATGAGCATCATCGCGAGCAACAGGACGATGGTGTCGTAGTTCACCGCGCGATAGGCGCGTTCCGGCGTCACCACTCCGGTCGAAACCATCAATACCGCGCCAAGCAATGCCGCAGCCGGACGATTTAGCGGCAGGATCTTAAGCTGGCGCCCGCTGATCAGGACATAAGTGATGACAAAGATGATTGTCGCGACCAGTT
>QHPU01000082.1 GCA_003219175.1 Verrucomicrobiota bacterium
CCAACAGTGGATCGCCGGTAAATTTTTCTCCTACCCGCGTATTGACGGAATGTTTGTCGCGTCTGCCGACGGCAAACTTTTAGGCTCACTTCCGGCGGCGCCCAACCTGGTGGGCCAGCCGTTCCTTCCAGATGCTTGGAAGGATGGAGCTGATGGGCAAACTAACGCCTACGTCTCGCCCATTCATCAACGGCCGGTTGATGGTCGCATGGTTACCGATGTCGTCGCCGCCATCCGGACGCGCGACGGAAAAACCATCGGCTACATCGGCGCCTCAATTCTGATCGAACGGATAGGCCGGCGGCTTTCCTCGATTTCATTCGCGGACAAGGCCCATTGCCAGATTGTCGATCAGGCCGGGTTCCGGCTTTTTACACCCGACTTCAAAGCGGAGACTGAACCGACGACTCGCGCGGAAGCCAAGTTAATCTCCGATATTCGGAAGGAACAGAGAGGACATCTCAGCCAGGGCGGAAACATTTACTCGTTCGATCCACTGGAGTCCGCCCCATGGCTCGCGATTATCCACCAACCCGAGGAGATTGCTTATGCTCCGGTTCACGATCTGTTGCGCAAAATTACCGTGCCGGCTGGCTGGCTGATCGCCGGGACCCTGGTCGCTGCCATTCTGGCGGGCAGATTTTACCGACGTCAGGCCGAAGCAACGCGTCGGATCGAGCGCGAAGTCAGTTTCAACGAAAAAATTCTAGCCAACATGCCGATCGGCATCGCCCTGGTCGACCCGGAAACACGTCGTTTTCTTCATGTCAACGACGCCTTTGCCCAAATGGCGTTGCAGATCGGCCAGCTTCCGGCGGGGTCCGACATCGAAGTCGTGACTTACGATCAGGTCAAAATCGTGTCTCCATCGATTATCGACCACGTCCTCGCAACCGGCACACCCTATCAGCTCATCGAAGAACCGTTTCCCGATCGCACCGGAGCGACCCGCTTTTGCAATGTCAATCTCCTGCGCCTGATCGATTCGCATCAGAATATTCAGGGCGTGCTCTATCTGGTGGAAGAGAAAACGCGCGACATGACTCTGCGCAATGAGCTGTTAAGCGCCAACGCTGCCAAAGATCAATTTCTCGCCCTCCTTTCCCACGAACTGCGCAATCCCCTTTCTCCGGTGATCGCCATGGTCGCGGCCTTGGAAACTCACGTCACCGATTCAGACGAGGTCCGCCAAGCCCTTGATGTCATCCGTCGCAACGTGGAACTGGAAGCACGCTTGATCGATGACCTGCTCGATATCACCCGCATCGCCAAAGGAAAACTCAAGCTCAGCCTCGAACCAGTAAGTGTTCACAGTGTGCTGCAACGGGCGTTGGAAATTTGCCGCGAGGAAATCTCGCAGAAATCTCTCGAGGTCGAGCTAACTCTGAATGCTCGCGACCATTTCGTGCAAGGGGATCCGGCCCGACTGCAACAGGTCTTCTGGAATCTAATTAAGAACAGCGTCAAGTTCACGGATGAGAGCGGTCGGATCTCTCTCGTCACCTCAAATCCACAGCCTGGACAGATCGCAATCGACGTCAGCGATACCGGTATCGGGATCGAAGCGGACAAGCTCCCAAGGATTTTCAATGCCTTTGAGCAGGGCCAAAGTTCCATCACGCGAAAGTTTGGCGGTCTGGGGCTTGGCCTGGCCATTTCAAGGGCCATGGTCCTGGCACATGGCGGAACCATAGCTGCCTCCAGCCCCGGGCTGAATCAGGGCGCGAAGTTTACGGTTCGTCTCAGCACAATCGCCGAGCCGGCGGTCCTCGATGGCGAATCACCCCCGAATGGCGCCCAACCAGTATTGGCGCCAGCTCCCGTTCGCCCACCGCGCTTGCTCGTCGTCGACGACCACGAAGATACCTGCACAGGTCTGAAAATGATCCTCGAGCGCCGCGGCTACCACATCACCGTCGCCTACACTGCCGATCAGGCCGTCGAGAAAGCGCGGCGAGAGAAGTTCGATCTCCTTATTAGCGACATTGGACTGCCGGATCGCAGCGGTTATGAACTGATGCAGGAAATGCGCAACCGAGGAGTGCTTGGAATCGCCCTGAGCGGATTCGGGATGGAGAGCGATGTGAATCGTGCCCGTGCCGCCGGCTTTTCCGAACACTTAACCAAGCCGATCAACTTCGAACGACTCGAAGAAGTAATTCAGCAATTGCTAAGCAATAACGCCGAAATGCGATAGTCGCTGCTGAAAAAACACCGCTAATTACGCGCGCTATATAGCCACTGTGCCCCGTCCGTCCGGCCCCGAAAGCTTTCGGGCCTGTGAAAATTCAGCGGGGTGCAAACGCGCTGGGCACACAGACTGAAGGTCTATGTTCCAAGTGGCCCCATATTCAAACGGACTTCCCGGCGATCAGCCAGGAGTAGACGGAGCGTTCGCCGCGGCTTTCCTTTCCGAGGCATCCTTCAATTCCCGCGACAGTTTTTCTACTCGCTGACGCATGATCTTCCCCGGTTTGAATTTCACGGTCGCACGCGCTGGAATAACGAAGCTGCTGCCTGGCTCATTTGGATTTCGGCCCACACGCGGTTTCGTTAAACGCGGTTGGAAGACCCCGAAATTTCGCAACTCGACCGCCACATTATTAGCAAGGCTGTCGGTAATGTGATCCAGGGTGCGTTGAACAACATCGAAAACCTGGTGTTGGACCATGCCAGTCTGGTTGCTGATCGCCACCACAATGTCCCTTTTAGTTAGCTTGGCCATAAGTTATTATATCACAAATAAATCGCCCTCGCGCTTGAATTTGCGTGGGTAAAGCCAAAAAAATTTGACGCTTTTATCGTCCCTTGCGACAAGCAGAGCGGCAGGCCGTTCGCAACATTCACGCCTCTTGTAAAAGCCGCTCGCCGCAGCGAGCCCCTGGTTCGAATTCAGCGCTTGGCACAGCGCGCCCGACTTGCCTCGATAAATTTAGGCGACCGCAGGCCGCCGGAACAGGCGGCTCTTGAACGCCTTAAAAGGCGTTACTTCGGCAAAAGCCTTCCGCCGCGACTTCAGTTGCCCTTGCGCCACTCCCAGCTTGGTGAACACGCCGTTCCAATCCGTTTCAAGACGGCGGGCGTCGTCGTTCGAAAGTTCGCGCACCGTCCGCAGAGAAGTACCGCGGTTTAGCACATTCACAGCCCGGCCCGACAGATCGCCCAATAGATTCAACTCGCGCAAGACATACTCGGTCTCCTGGAGCAAATTCGCTCGCACCTCTGTGAATTGCCGCTCCTGATCGACGGAGATAATCGGCTTGGCCTTGTCCAGACCGTAAGTGATCAAATCATGCAATTGCTTCCAGCTCTCCAGCTGAAGCTCGATCAAGCGCAACTTGGTTTCGGTTTCTTTATCTTTCATTGATTGGGTGCGACGGTCGCTACTTCGAGGGTTTCATCGAATTTTTGCAGGTTATCCAGCAGTAGATGCGCCAGCGGGCGATTTACCGATTGCTCTTGACTGATAATACCTTCTTCGAAATAGAAACGGCCTTGCCGCCAACGAAAAATTTCCGCTAACGCGCTTTCACCTTCCAATGGTCCATAAGCAGCGTGCCGGACTTCTCCCTGATGCAGGTAAATCTCGCTGTTGCCACGCCCAGACTTAAAGGTGAAACGTCCGCTGCGTTGGCCCATGCACGTCATTTGCAAAATTTCGGCCGCGGAAAACTTGTTCAGATTGCCAATGAGGGAATGACATGGGTCAATCCCCTCGGCCGAGACGGCGGGATGACCGTCAAGGCTTCCTAGAAAACGATGAACCTCTTTGCGCAAGTGCTTGGTCGAGCCGGCGCCGCTTGTCACAGCGATATGTTGCTGTTGGGCCTTGTTTGTCGCCTCAGGGGAGAGTTTCTCCCACGGTGCACACAAGATTTTCAACGAGGGGAAATGCTGGCGAGCCACTGTTGCCGCCTCAATCGCGAATTCAGGCTCGCCCTCGATAACAAAACCGTCGAAGCTTTCGCCGATCAGGATCGCCACCACTTCCGCCATCGTCCGGACGATGCGTGTCTCGGGTTCGTCGGCGAAGTCGAAAATCGAAAGCAACCGGTCTTCGAAGACCGGATCAGGATTCAAAATCAGGATCCGAGTTTCCACAAAAAAGAGCAGGAATCTGGCGGCCTGCAGAGCAGGAATCCTGCCCTTCCCGGTTGTTGGCAATGAGGGTAGTGGTACAGTTTGAACAAACTGTACCACTGCCGCAATCAGCGGCTAACGCACCAGGGGCGCTTCGACGGCGGGGCCGGAAAAGAGCTCGGCGCGACCTCGTGCGCCGTGCGGAAGTGGACTTTGGCGATTTGCGAAAGCATCTGTGGCCCGTGCTTCTCCACGATATTAGCGGCAGCGGTCCTGATTTCGCTCGACGCCCCACGGCCAAGCTTCATCCCAAGGTCCTTTGCCTTCCGCTCCAGCCAATTGATGAATGCTTCACGCGCCAAAATCGACGCCGCTGCCACCGCAATGTCCGATTCCGCGCGCGGTCGCTGCTCGATCTGAATCTTTTGGCCATGATGTAATAGCGCCTTTTCGATTACCCGCGCATCGGCAAATTGATCGGAAAGCGATCGCCGGCAGTCCGGTCGTCGCACCAGTAGATTTTCGATCACTCGGGCGTGCCCCCAGCCTAGCAGGCTATTGAGGTTACCAAACTTTTTGTAGAGCTCGTTGTAGCGCGCCGGGCCGATCGCAACCACATCGGTCGCGTTGCGCGCGATCCGCCGGATTTCTTTCGCGAACCCATGAATCCGTGTGTCCGAACCAATTCGTTTACTGTCCTGCACCCCGAGGTTGAGAAGTTGCCGCGCGCTCTGTTGATCGACAAATACTCCCGCAATCACCAGCGGCCCGAAAAAATCACCCTTCCCGCTTTCATCGACACCGAAGTGCGGCTGGAACATTTCCGGCAAATGCACCTCCTCATAGCCAAGCCGCGCTTCCCCGAAAATTTCGGGCTCGAGGGTGAATTTCACGAAATCCTCGACCCCACGCCCTTGCACCAAAACCTTTGGCCCTTTTTCGTAAACGGCCACACTCAGCTTCTCCTTTTGCGCGAAAAAGATCGTGTACGGCTTGGGCGAAAACGTGAACCCGCGTTCCTCTAGCAATTTGCGTAGCTTGGTCTTCTGCTCTTGCGTCAGGGAATGAATGTAGGAATTCAACGCCCAACGCTCAACGCTCAATGACCAACGTTCAATGACCTTCTGAATTGGACGTTCGGCGCTGGCCGTGGACGTTTAGCTAAAACCTTGATCTCGCCAAAAGACATCCGCGCCTTACGCCGTTCTCTTCTTTGCTGGTATTCCCGTCACTGCCGCGATCTCCCCTGGCGCCGCACCCACGACCCTTACGCCATCCTCGTCTCCGAGGTAATGCTCCAGCAAACTCAGGTCGCCGCCGTGGTCCCGTACTATAATAGATGGCTCCGCCGTTTTCCCACCATTCGGTCCCTCGCCCGTGCGACTGAATCCGACGTTCTTCATGCCTGGCAGGGCCTCGGTTATTACGCGCGGGCGCGCAACCTTCACCGTTGCTCCAAATTGATCGACGAAAAATTCGGCGGCATTTTTCCGAGCGATCCGAATGAGCTGAAATCGCTGCCGGGGATCGGCCGCTACACTGCCAATGCAATAGCAGCGTTCGCTTTCGATCAACCTCTGCCACTGGTCGAAGCCAATACCGGCCGCGTCCTCGCCCGACTCTTCAATGTTCGCGATCCAATCGATTCCAGTTCCGGCCGACGAAAGTTATGGGAATCGTCGGCAAAGCTGGTTTGCAGCAAGCCGGCGCGCGATTTTCAAAACGCGATGATGGATTTGGGATCTCTCATTTGCATCGTTCGCAATCCGCGCTGCCAGATTTGTCCGGTAAGAAAATTTTGCCGCGTGCGCGACCCAGCCTCACTCCCACGAAAACGAAAGCGCGCCGCTATCGTTCCGCTCATCGAATCACATCGTTTATGTACCATTGGTGACGCCCTGCTGCTCGAGCAATGCTACCAGCGCTGGCGCGGAATGTGGATTTTGCCGCGCTTGGAACTCGACGGCTTAAAGCCGTCGAGTTTATCACCGCGTCCGATTCATACGTCCGTTTTTCCGTTTACAAATCATCGCGTAACGCTCCGGGTTTATCGCCAGCGCGCTCACCACGTCGATCCCCGCGTGCAGCGCTGGTTTCGCAAAGAGGAACTGAATGCGATCCCGATCCCATCGCCTCACCGTCGCGCCATTAACGCTTTCTTCACCTCAAAACGAGCAGCAGAATCACACCGGAAGCGGTCGTTAGAATAGTGATTGGGATACCAAGGCGAGCGTAATCCCAAAAGCTTACTTCGAGATGTTCACGGGCAGATTCGATCACAATCATGTTCGCAACCGAACCGACGATGGTGAGATTGCCAGCAAAAGTGGTGGAGAGCGCGAGCACTTTCCACATCAACTCGGGATCGTTGAAGCGCGCCATCCATTTTCCCGCCACCAGCACAAACGGAACGTTAGAAAAAACATTGGAGCCGGCGACGGAGAACCACGCCAGATTCCAGCTCTGCGTTGACACGGTCGAGCCGAAGAGCAGTTTGAGATGCCCATAAATGGCGTCCGGCAAGCCGGTGTCGCTCAGTCCATCGACTACGATGAAGAGCGCAGCAAAAAACAGCAGTAAATGCCAATCGACCAGCTTGAGCACCTCATGGGTATCACGCCTTGCCAGCACCATCACCACGGCCGCGCCCGCCAGGGCCGTCCAAGCCAGATTCAATCCGGCAACAAAGCCCGCGAAGATCAGTATAAAAACGACCGAGACCAAGATGAACAAATTGCGGTCAAGCCCGCTGCTCGAGCGTGCCTCTCGCACCATCACGGCTTCGCCTAAAGTCTTTCGAAAGCCAATCCACAAGAGCATGAAATTGAGGCCGAGCCCGAGAATAGCGGCCGGCGCGAGCGCCCGTGAAAATTGCGCAAAGGAAATGTGAGAGAAATGTCCGATGATCATGTTTTGGGGATTGCCTACGAGCGTGGCAACGCTCCCGATATTCGCACTGGTCGCGAGCGCGATCAGATACGGCAGCATCG
>QHPU01000084.1 GCA_003219175.1 Verrucomicrobiota bacterium
AACGGAAAACCGGCGAATAGCATCGCTGACGGCAAGGCTGCATTGCAGCGAATCTTGGCAAGTGAGTACGCCAGGGAACAAATGGAACCGCCTAGCGATTCACTGGCTAATTTCGACCAGCGCCTTGCGCATCGAATCGGACGGGACTTGGATGAAACCGGAAAGCGGATTGTCCAACTCTTCGATCAAATAGATCCCGCCGGAAACGGCGACGGAACAGAGAAATAACGCGACGATCACGGTGGGATTTACCGGCGCAAACAATCCAAAGCTTGCGAAAACGATGGTGAGCCAGAAGATCAGCAAAACCAAAAAAGGAACCGGGATGCTGTGTCCCATCCGTTGTTCCAACCCCCATCGAGCCTGGATCATCGTGCTCGATAGGGTGAGGCAAAGTGTGCGAAGATATCTTTGCTTCTCGTTTTGCGGAGTTAAAGCAACCACCGCGTCCTGCACGTTCTCGAGCATGATAATGGTTGTTTCGGGTGGGACAGGCGGTTTTCCTTTGTCCGGGAAAAGCTGCTGAAGTTTTGCGACTGCCCAGATCCGCAGCGACGCGCGGGCCTCAGCCGCGTCTGGTCCATAGCGCCGCAGGTTGCGGTCCATTCGGATCGCTTGGAGAGACAACTCTCTAACTTCGTCCGAGCGTGCGGAGAAGGAACTGTTAGCCGCGGTGATCATCAAACCGAGCACCAATGCCGACAAAGTGCCAAGGACGGCAACCGAGACCGTTATTGCGGATTGCGTTTCGCTGCTGAGATGATGGCCAGGAAGGCGTCTTCGCGCGAAAAGACCAATCAATGCGCCCGCGAAGATGGCCGCGAACGAAATTAGACCGGTAACGAGATGGATCATTTAGCGTCGCGGGCCGAAGGAACCCAATGAATTAATGAGTGACTTCAAACAGTGCCTTCCGCATTGAATCGAACGGGACCTGGATCAAACCGGAATGCGGATTGTCCAGCTCCTCAATCAAATAGATTCCACCTGAAACCGCTATTGAACATAGAAATAACGCGACCATTGTTGTGGCATTTGCCGGCGCAAATAGTCCGAAACTAGCGAAAACAATGGCGAGCCAAAAGATCAGCAAAACCAGGAATGGGACGGGGATGCTGTGTCCAGCGTGCTGTTCCAACGACCATCGCTCGTAGATTAGGTTGCTCGATAGCGTCAAACAGAGCGTGCGAAGATACTTTTGTCGTTCATCGGTTGGTGTCAGCGCAAGAAGCGCGTCCTGTACGCTCTCGAGCGTTTCAATGCCTTTTTGAGGTGATGGAGGTGCTTGACCCTTCACCGGAGAAAGCTGCTCGAGCTTGATGCTTGCCCAAGCGCGCAGCTTCGCTCGGGCATCGTCTCCTTCCGGTCCATAGCGCCGCAGGTTGCGCTCGACTCGGATCACTTGCAAAGATAGCTCCCTGACTTCATCCGAACGTTTGGAAAAGGAGGTGTTGGCCGCGGAGATCATTAAGCCGAGGACAAGGGCTGACAAGGTACCGATCACGGCGACCGACACGGTTACCACGGATTGTGTCTCACTGCTGAGATGATGGCCAGGAAGGCGGCGGCGGGCGAAAAGACCAGTCAACGCGCCGCCGAAGATCGCTGCGAATGAGATTAATCCGATGATGACGTGGACCATTGACGAACGCGTTTGTGACGTGACGACAAAATAAGAAATGACGCGCACCAGCAATTGGACCTTGGCCGTACCGTCCAATCCGATGCGCGCCCTGAATCCCAGCCAAGGAGACTGGCCCCGCGTCGGACGCGACAAAAACCCGATGGTCGGTCTGTGCTAGCGCAACATTGATGAGGCGGTCAAAGCTGATTTAAAGATGTCCCGGAACGGGAGCGACAAAAGAAAATCGAAGAGCTGACCAAGCAAGTTTATTATGTCTACATCTTTCTCAGCTTGTATGCACGAATGGATGATCTGCGGAGCCGCGAAATTCTCTCGCCTAACGATCAAATGCGCCGCCAGGACGAGTAACGCCTCGCCGCCCGGTCGGTTGGCAGTTCCCGCTCCGCCCCCACCCGGACGACTCGTTGTTCCGGCGCCACCGCCTCCCGGCCGATCTCTTCAATCCTCCTGGTTTTCGTAAGCGCTGCCATCTGCCTGTGAATGCTCCAGCGCGCGATGCACGGTGGGGAGAAACTCGTTGGCATCGAAAGGCTTCATGAAGAAAGCGTAAGCTCCGGCCTGCTTCGCCATCAGTTCGGCAGTCTCGTCTTCTTGGGCAGTAATAAAGATCACGCGAGTCTGCGGCGATCTCGTGCACAGGTGGGCCCGGAGCTCAAAGCCAGTCATTGGCTCCATCCGGATATCGAGAATTGCGAGGCGCACCACGTTGGCGCTGAGATATGCGAGGAAAACTTCCGGTTCGCCAAAAGCACATACCTTCACGCCATTAAATTCGAGCATGCGAGTAATCGAACGCCGGATCGATGCGTCGTCGTCAACGAGGCAAACGACGTCGGCACTTTGGCTGCCTGTCGAGTTCATCAATCGCCTCGCGTCGAATGGACATTCCGCTGCTGGACCTTAGGCATGCCATGATTTAGCCCCTCAACTCAGAAGGCAGACATCAGACCTTGGTCCTATCGCGGCGATGGAGGTACTCCAGCTGTGTGCATTAATTCCACCATCTCCGCCACAGAGTTGAGCCGCAGCTTCTGCGTCACGCGGCCACGATGCACTTTAACTGTTTTCTCTGCGATGCCCAACTCCGCCCCCACCTGCTTATTCAGCAGGCCGGTGGTGAGAAGCTGCAATACTTCAAATTCACGCGGCGTAAGCAGGTCGAGCAAACGTCGCGCTTCCTGTTCGCGTTCTGCGCGCTCACGTTGTCGGGCGGAGCGCGTCAGCGCGCGCTCGACACATTTCAGCAGTTCAGCGGATCTGAATGGCTTCGGCAGAAAATCGACTGCGCCGGCCTTCATTGCCCGTGCGCACATTGGAATATTGCCATGGCCGGTGATGAATACGAGTTGCTCGTGGCGGCGGCGCTTCAGCAGCGCTTCCTGAAATGCGATGCCGTTTAGTCCTGGCATCTTTACATCGACAATGACGCACGACGGGCCCGGGTGCCGTGGCCGCGTCAAAAAATCAGAGGCCGATCCAAAAACTTCGTTTTCGTAATGAGCGAGAGTTAGTAGCCGCTTGAGGCCCTTTCGGACCGACGCGTCATCATCGATGACAAATACAACCGGTTCAATCATTCGTCATTTACGGGTAACGTGAAGGTAAACTGTGCACCATCATCATCAACATTTTCGGCCCTGATCGTTCCGGAATGTGCATCGATGATCGAGCGGACGATGGCAAGACCCATGCCGATCCCCTGCCTTTTCGTAGTGAAAAACTGTTCGAAAAGATGTTCCTGTGCGCTATCGGCGATACCTGCGCCGTGATCGCGCACGCTGACACGAACCGTACTGCAATCGCTGTCTGTCTTCACCTCCACTTTGCGGCGACTGGCCGGCATCGACTCGACGGCATCAAAGGCGTTGGCGAGCAGATTGATTAACACCTGCTGAATCTGGACTGGATCAGCCTCGACCGCAGGCAAATCGTTGGCGAACGATGTTTCCAATTCGCATGAGTGGACGGCCGCATCCGGTTCGACCATTCGCGTCACGACTCTGACCAGTTCGTTGAGGCCGACTCGCTGCCGGAGCGCCGTCCCCTTTCTAACTGTCTCTCGAATGTTGCGAATGATGCGGTGGGCGCGATGGCCATCTGCCAGGACATCGACCAGGATTTCACGCAGCTGCTCTGGGTCGGCGTTCGGCCGACTTACGTATTGCATGGCCGTGTCGGCGTTCATGATAATGCCAGCGAGCGGCTGGTTTATCTCGTGCGCAATGGAAGCAGTCATCTCGCCAAGCAGTCCGAGCCGCTCCAGGCGGCTGACTTCGTCGCGGCGCTGCTGGGCTTTTTCTTCCGCCTGTTTTCGATCTGTGATATCGAACACAATCCCGATCATGCATAGAGGCTTGCCTTTGTCGTCGTAGTAACCGCGGCCGCGAGCGTGAACCCAGCCAATCGCGCCGTTCGACCTCTGGAGCCGAAACTCAAGCTGGTAAGGAAGGCCTGATTCGACCGCCCCTCGCCAGACCTGTTTTACTCGCTCTAGGTCGTGTGGATATACGGCGCGATAAAATGTATCCAGGGTAATCTCCCCTTCGGCCGGGACGTCGAAAATCTGCCGCGTTGCGCCGTCCCATGATAACTTGCCGGTTGTTTCGTCCCAGTTCCAGACGCCCAGATGCGAACCTTCGGCAGCGAGCTGGAAGAGCTGCTCGGTTTGCTTCCGTTCGGTCACATCTGCCGAGACGGCGAGAAGTCGCGTGCACCTGCCGTCTGAATCCTGATGGCAACGCCCGCGACCGGCAAACCAACGTACATTCCCATCGGGAAGTTTTACCCGGTACTCGAGATCATATCCCGTCTCCGTGGCGATGGCGCGCTGGATGGTGTTTTCCCGCATTGCCCGATCTTCGGGATGAACCCGCTCGCTAACCATCGCGTAAGTAATTTCTGTCTCCCGCTTGAACTGAAAAAGCTTCCGCGCCTGATCGGACAACCAGATTTTATTAGTGCTAATGTCCAATTCCCATACGCCAAGATGCGCGGCTTCGGCGGCGAGTGCGATGCGTTCCTCAGATGCGTGCAATTCCTGTTCTTTTTGAAGCAGATCACTGACATCAACGCAGGCGCCGATGTAACCGATAAACTCCCCCTTCGCATCATAACGCGGATCGCCTTCGTCGTTGATATAACGGTATGCGCCATCGTGCCGGCGCAGACGGTATTTCATCGCGAACGGTCGCCGTGCGTCAAATGCGGAGGTGTAGGTCGCGAGACATTTGTCGAGATCATCCGGATGCACACTTTCGCTCCAGCAATCGCCAAGCTCTTCCTCCATTTTTCGTCCAGTGAAATCGAGCCATGCCTTGTTAACGAACGTGCAGAGCTTGTCCGGTCCCGACATCCAAATCATCACCGGCGTGGCATCGGCCATTTTGCGGAAACGCGCTTCGCTCTCGGTCAGCGTCCGTTCTGCGCGCCGTCGTTTCACCAGGTTCGCTAGTAGTGCCGCGATCAGCAGAGTCTCAACGACGAGCGACGCGATCGCGGCGATGATCCAGGCCCGGTACTGCTGCCAAAGCGTTGGTGAGCGGAAGAGAATGTTGCTCCCGGCAGGCAGATTCTTTTCATCGATGTTCCAGCGCCGCAGCTCCCTCCAGTCATACTGTGGTGGCGAGGGCGGCACGATCCTCGGTGGAAAGCTCGAAGGCGATGCACCATTCAATATTTGTACCGCCGTATCCGCCGCCTTCATTCCATCTTCTGTGCTCGGATAAAGCCGGCCACCGACAATTCCGAGGCCCATCTGACTGGTAAAAATGCTGTTGATCGGTGCGTTAGCGACGGCGTGCAGACGCTGCAATGCTTCATCTGCATTCTGGGTAACACCCGCCGCATCTCGCAGGAACAGGATGAGAAAAATGAAGGAGTGCGGCGGCAGCGTCTGCACGCGCTCCAGCATTTGATCGAAAGATAGCTCATTAAGCCAAATGAAGTTCACACGATCCGAAAACGGCTGAAACCCTTTGCGAAATGCCTCGGTCCAATATTGCTCAAGCGGTGTCGCCCCGATAACGATCGCGATGTTTTTCGTTTCGGGCGCTATTTGCAGAATGTCTTCCGCGAAGCCACTAACTTCGTAATTGGCGCCGACAAAAGTAGTATTCTCATCGAAAGCGTCACGTCCCAAAAGGCGTCGATCGAGGCTGCAATAAAGGATGGGAATGTTTGGAAAAAGACGGTGCCGGAATTTGGCGACAAAAATGCCGGCCGGGCCGCCAATGGGCACCACCAGATCCGGCTTCCACGTGGCACCACGCTTTTCCAGGTAGTCAACCACCGCCTCCTGCATGTCAGGGGTCGCATATCGCGCCATGTCTAGGGAAACTTCGTCCAAATCAACATGGTTCCCCAGTCGCTTTACGAGTTCGGCCTCAAAGGCTGTTGAATGAGTTGTGAACGGCGGCGCGACCGTTCCGAAGGAATGAACGACGAGTACGCGCTTTGGCTCCGCTGCGAATGAGCAGACGGTCGCGAGCAGACTCAAGGTCACTCCAATAACTAATGGCTGCACCAACAGCCGAAACACCGCCCCCAATACAATCCCCGCGGGCTCCCCCCGGCTGGCCTTGATACGCGACAAAAAACCCCCAATGCTATCAATTGACCTCACAGGAAAACGGATTGTACCTCGACACGTAACACCGAAAAATGCAGCTTGAGAAGCGGCTTCTTAGGGAATATCAGGCTTGAGTTTTTGGCTGATCCAAGCTTTGCATGCCTCCTCAATTTGGCGAAAGAAAAACTCCCGGCACGATCCGTCAATGAGCTCGGCAAAAAAAGTTTGTTTGCTTGTCGGTCAAAGAGATAAGACCTTCGTCCAATGGAGGTGGCCGTAGAGAAGCCATTAATTTGGCGGCCGCCAAAAACCAAAGGAGAACACTTAATGAAATATCTAAAACAAATCGGGATTTCACTGCTCGTCCTAGGTGTAATGACGAGCGTTACTTTAGCGGCCAAGGAAAGCAAACCGGACGCTACTTTGCGGCTGTCGTTTAAATCCGTCGCAGTAGGTGTCGGCTTCAGCTCCGGGAGCGGAACCCTTACCTACAAGGGCAAAAATTATCCGGTTAAAGTAA
>QHPU01000070.1 GCA_003219175.1 Verrucomicrobiota bacterium
GGTTCCCGATCGAATTCCCGACGTCGTCCCGCCGGAAGGTGTGACTTCCGGGAATGTCGCCCCATTCCCCGACGCGCTAAAACGCGACGACCTATTGCGGGGATAAACTTGGCGGCTCGACAGAGTCTCGCCCTACCGGCCGGCCGCGAAACTCTTAAATTGGTAGGGCGACGCTCTGCGGAGCCGACCGGAGTACGAGGGCCTTTTAACGCGTCAAGCGTTCCAGCCCGAGCGCGAGCAGATTCTGCAATCACCAGTTGTCGTCGATTTGCACCCAGCGTGCCCCGTCGCGTGGCTGCGCCGTCGCATTTAGCACCGCCTTGACGTGACCGCTGCGTTTCACAAGAAAAATTTGCGCGGTTGGTTCGAGCTTATAGCCTGCATAAGGAAAATTCGGATGTAATGCCGCGATTGGAATCCGTACCCGGCGACGGGACGTGCGCGCGAAAAATTCGTTTTGTGCCGCATCGAAATGAATACTCGGAAAGGAAAATTCAAAGGTCTCATCGCGCCGTGGCTCGCGATCGCCGGCCCACGGATAATTGCTGAAGGTTACCCGTGCGATCATCTCATTCGTTAAGCGATCGCGCTCGATCTGGTGAGAGAACGCATCGCTATAGGCAAAAGTGTATGCGCGATCCGGGCTAACGATTTCAATGCTTTGTCCATACGCATTCGGGATTGCTAGTCCAAGCAGAGCCAGGCCGAACCAGAATTTCATTAAATGATTTTCGCACGAATTCATTTTCACGAAAGTGCGGGCGACGTTCCGCCGCTGTCTTAACTCCAGTCTTCAATCTGCTCGCTCGTATCGGCGTTGCTTCGTATCAGACGCGTGTTAACCTCGTCATTGTGATCACGGCGTTATCGCGCTGCTTTGCCTTGATCGTTGCATTGTCGCTTGTAGCCGTGGGCCTGCCCGCGCGTGCTGAAGTGCCGCAACAACCGTCGCCACATCGGATGAGCTGCTGCAACCATTTGCCCGGCGAACCCGGTCACTGCGGCGGCAGCGAGCCGGTGAAATCGCAAGCCTTGCAGGATTGCGCCGGTTGCAACCTTTGTCTCTCGATCATCGCTGCTTCCACTTATTCTTTCATCTTTTCTCCTGACCGCGGCGAAAACCTCTTTGGCAAAATCGCTATCTCGGCATCCCGATCGGACCGTCCACCAGTTCCACCGCCGCGCGTCTAACCCTCGGTTCGCATCGGCTCGCTCACGCGGTGAGCGAGATGTAAATCGAATTCAACAGGAGGAACTCAATGAAGTACCTTTTGATGATTATTACTGCCCTGGCCATGGTTGGCACAGCAACGGCGACTTCGCCGGTTGCTGACAGCAGCGGCGCCCAGTGCTGCTGCTGCGGCCACGGCTGCGCTAAATAAGCGCACCGGGGTAACTAAACGGAAGCCTCCGCCGGTGAAAACCGGCGGAGGCATTCCACACGCTTAATGCTTAAGAAATTTTTCATCTTGGTTTTAATCACGACAATCCATTCGGCGTTGCTTGCGCAGACAGCGACGCCCACGCTGCAAAAGACGCACTACACCTGCGTCATACATCCGGAAGTGATGCAGGATCACCCCGGTAACTGTCCGAAGTGTGGGATGGAATTGGTGCCGGTTGAAGAACAAAAGAAACGCCCAACCCACAACGCCCAACACCCAACACCCAATGGAGAGGCGGTTCACCATATCGACCATTCCGGACATTCCAGCCAGTCGGGCAATTCGGGTCAATTGACACAACCTGCGATGCATCATCACGATCATCACGCCGGGGGAGAACACATGAGGCATGAAATGAAAATGCAATCGTCAGTGAACCTAACGGATCCGATGACGCGGGAAGGCTCGGGCACAAGCTGGTTGCCCGATTCCTCACCAGTGTATGGACGCATGTTCATGTTCGGAGACAACATGCTCATGCTCCATGGTGCGATCTTTCCGCGTTACACCAATGTCAGCACCCGCCGTGGCGACGATCGAATCGACGCGCCGAACTGGATCATGGGCATGTTCTCGCATCCCTTCGGTGAAACTGCACAGCTGGGTGTGCGACTGATGATGAGCCTCGATCCGCTCACCGAAGGCGGCCGCGGATATCCCCTACTCTTTCAATCCGGCGAAACGTGGCACGATCAACCGTTGCACGATCGGCAGCACCCGCACGATCTCTTCAGCGAGCTCTCGTTGTCCTACTCTCAAAAATTCACCGAGGATTTTTCAGGCTACATTTATTTCGGTTACCCCGGCGAACCGGCGCTCGGTCCGCCCACGTTCATGCATCGCATTTCGGCAATGGACGATCCAGATGCGCCGATCGGCCATCATTGGCAGGATTCGAGTCACGTCACTTTTGGCGTTGCTACCGCCGGGCTGGTTTGGCGCACGATCAAAATCGAAGGCAGCGTTTTTACTGGGCGCGAACCGGATGAAGATCGTTACGACTTTGATGAGGCTCGCTTTGATTCTGCCAGCGGACGGATTTCATGGAACCCGACGCCCGACCTGGCTCTACAATTTTCACACGGTTACTTGAAAAGCCCGGAGGCGTCCGAGCCAACCGCGAAACGGCACCGCACCACCGCCTCTATCATATATAATAAGGCGCTGGGCCACGATACCAACTGGGCCACCACCTTTGCCTGGGGGCAAAATGACGATACCCACGAGGGCAAAACCCAATCCTTCCTGCTCGAATCGGATTACCAACGCGGGCGCGACACCTTTTACACGCGCCTCGAGCGCGTTGAAAAATCGGGGCACGAACTCGTGCTTCGTGGCTCCGACGAGGAAAAAATCTTTCCGATCTTCGCCGCCTCATTCGGTTACGTCCACGATTTCACTCATGGCGATGGGTTCGATGTCGGACTGGGCGCGCAATTCACCATCGATGATCGGCCGGATGATTTATCCCGTTACTATGGCGACGATATCGGATACGGCTTTCAGGTTTTCCTTCGCATCCGTCCGTCGATCCATCAGCATCACGAGATGCAGCGGGCCATGAAATAGTTGGCGCTGACAGAGAACTTTCGTTTGAATCGCGTTCGGATGCCGCGCTGGCTTTACCTTTGGCCCCTGAATTTTGTGATCGCGGGTTTCGTCGTTTTCGGTGCGATTTTCTTCTTCATGGCAAAGCGATCGCGGGACAAAACCAGGAGGGCAGATCCGCGTTCCATCATTGCGATCTTCATTCAGGCGCTCGCGTTTGCGATTGCCTGGATGATCGGACGCAAACCGTTCACGCCGTTTTTGCCAATCGATTGGCGCGCACAATACATCGTCACTGCGATCATCGTTCTGCTCGTAATCGCCTCTCTGATTTTCGTGACCGCAGCCGTGCGCACGCTTGGCAAACAATGGAGTCTGCAAGCGCGCGTCCTCGAACATCACGAACTGATACGGCGCGGCCCGTATCGGATCGTTCGCCATCCGATTTACACCGGCATGTTCGGAATGCTTATCGTCTCCAGCATGGCTCACGGGCATTGGCTCGGCCTCATCATCGCATCGTTTGTCTACTATCTCGGCACGGTGATGCGCATTAAGAGCGAGGAAAAACTTCTGCGCGAGCAATTCGGTAGCGAGTACGACGATTACACGCGCGAAGTGCCGGCGTTTATTCCGATACGACTGCGCTAGCGCGTCTTGATGTCTCCCCATCCGGGGAGCGCACGCACCCTCGCGTGCTGGCGCTGGCGCCCTCGCCATCGCGGGCTTCTCAATCTCGAATATTGCGGCGAGGCGCCGCAATCTGCACGCGAGACGCGTGCGCTCCACACACTTGTCAGCTGGCATATGCGCGCGCAATGTACCCGCTCCTCATGCCGCGACTACCGAAGCAGAATTATCATGATATCGAACGCATCATCGAAGTGGATTTCCTGCGCGCGACCGAGGCCGCTGCGCTCAACTCCCTGAAATGGCTCGGACGCGGCGACAAGGAAGCCGCCGATGCCGCCGCCAGCGACGCCATTCGCGGCATGTTCGATCTCATGAACATCTGCGGCGAGGTCGTCATCGGCGAAGGAATCAAGGATAACGCGCCTGGCATTTTCAAAGGCGAACAGCTTGGCACCTGGTTGCCGGGCACGCCGCAGTTCGATATCGCGATCGATCCGATCGACGGCACAACCAACATCTCGAAGGGCGCGCCCAACTCGATCAGTTGCATCGCAGCGGCGAGTCCGGAAGAAGGAGTCAAAGTCGCGCTCCGTGATATTCCATCATTTTACATGACAAAACTTTCCTACGGCCCGCGCGTGATCCAGTATATGCAACGGCGGGGCGATGCTTTGAAATTGGAAGCGCCCATTCCAGAAACGCTGGCCATCGTGGCGCGCGCGGTCGACAAACGCATCCAGGACATCGTCGTCATGATGCTCGACCGTCCGCGGCACAAGGAAATTGTCGACCAAATCCGGGGCGTAGGTGCTTCTCTCCGCATGATTGGAGACGGTGATATCGCCGCGGCCATGGCGCCAGCCATTCCCGACAGCGGGATCGATCTTTACATGGGAATCGGCGGTTCACCCGAGGCGGTGCTGGCGGCGGCCGGGATCAAATGTCTGGGTGGCGATATGCAATGCAAAATGTGGCCGCGCGATGAAAAAGAACGCAAGAAATTGATCGAAGACGGCTACGACAAGGAACTCGACCGGATTTATTCGGCCGACGACCTGGCGAACGGAAAAAACATCATCTTTTGCGCGACCGGGATCAGCGACAGCGCGCTTTTACGCGGGGTTCGTTCCCAGGGGGCAACCGCCGTTACGCATTCAATTTTGATGCGAGCGAAAAGCCGCACGGTTCGTTTCATCCGGGCCAGCCACGACCTTTCGCAAAAAACGATCCGCCTCCGTACCACCAACCGCGAAGCCCGCATCTGATGCGCTCCAGCAGCCTCATGAGCAAGAGCTAAGGGCAAAAGGCGATAACGGACGGTGGATGAAACCTTGAATCGAACCTGCGTCAGCTGGTAACGGAGAACGGAATTCGCACTGCCTCTTTTATCTTGCTCGACAGTGAACATTCCCTTTGTTGAAATTGAGAGAAATTCGTTGCTTATGAGAAAACAAGTATCCAAGACCGAACTTTCGCCTGACAACGGCTGCGTCATCGACACGAAATGGAAAGTAGGGCCGTTGAGTTATCACGCATGCGCCGCCACGCCAAAAGACGTCCACGGTAAACCGCTCGAAGGACATGTGCGGATGCCCGAGATCGTTATCTACGACCACATCGGCTTCAAAGGCGCCTACGCCCGCACTAATCTCAGCTTCCATTATCTGGGCGATTTTTGGAACGACCGCATCAGCTGCGTCATTGTCGTCAGTGGCGTCTGGCGTTTTTATCGCGACGAATATTACAAGGGCGATTACTGGGACCTTGGCCCCGGTTTTTACGAATGCTTCTTCACCGAAGCCGGCCCCGACGACGTCGTCAGCTCCTTCCAAGCCATTGCGCTGACATAGTCCGCGGTCGCGGCCACCCCGCCGGACGGGCCATGCTGACACGCGCGTCTGGTGTTAGACGAAAGATTTTTTTAATTCTCGTTAGGCCTATGACGCGCGACCACTTCCGATTCTGCCGAAGAACAGTTGCGCATGTTCATCGATAAGTTCGACCCGAAGCACCGGACCACGATTCGCGCCGCGCGCAAAGCCCTGCGTAAGCGTTTCCCCACGGCAAATGAACTAGTCTATGATAATTACAACTTCTTCGTCATCGGCTTCGGGCCCAGTGAGCGTCCATCCGACTGCTTTGTTTCTATCGCCGCCGCGGCAAACGGCGTTTGCTTATGTTTTATCCGCGGAGCTAGGTTGCCCGATACGGCAAGGATCCTTTCCGGCTCCGGGAAACAGACGCGTTTTGTGCGCCTTCCTTCCGGGGCTGCACTCGATGAGCCAGAGATTCAGGCTTTGCTTGAGGTCGCGGCTCACCGGGCGCGGGTGCCTCTTCCACTTAGTGGACGTGGCAAACTTATTATCAGGTCAGTAGCGGCGAAGCAGCGGCCCCGTCGTAAGCCGCAAAAGGCTAAACCAGGCGATGCCGCAAACCGCGAGATAGCGTGACATCTGTGCCTTTTATTTGTGTCTCGTTAGATACCGTGCTAAGACGCTGACGCGATGGCGTAGACTTCTTCGGCGCAGGCCCAGGAGAGAGTGAAGCCGGCGCCGCCGTGGCCGTAGTTGTGAATGATGGTGCGACCGTCGGGTAGTTTTTCTGGCGCAAGACGGACACCGGATTTGCGGAAAGGACGAAGGCCGACTTTCACCGCGGTCACGCGCGGTGCTTCGATCCTGAGAATGCGAATGCATTCGGAAACGATCGCATCGGTGTCGGCAGGTGATGGCTCGCGACTGTTGCTAAGCGAATTGGTGCCGCCGAAAACGCAATCGTTGGCGCGTGGAATGGCGTACATCAACGGGGCATCATCGCAGACAATTGCCGGCGTGAGATCGAGCTTCGACACGATCGCGACCTGGCCGCGATGCGGTTCCAAATCTGGATCGTGCACAAGTTCGCGCGCCCCCATACCTGCGCAATTGATGATCAGATCAAAATCAGACGGGATGTCTTCCACCTTATTAATATGAGTGGATTGGATCATGCCGCCGGCTTTGCGGAACCGGTCTGTGAGATAATCGAGATAGATCGTGGTGTCGGTGAGTGGGACGGTGAGAGCGTAGCCACTGGCGAAAGTCCAAGCCGAACCGCGGGAGGGGAAAGGTAGGGGCGTTTCACCGAACCGATCCGAGCCGGATGGGCGTTCGCGGGCGATTGGGTCAATCGCCCCTACCTGAGAGGGAATGCGACAGGCGCCGAGGTTTTTTGCCCAATCGGGAATGGGGATTGTGCCGGTGCGGGTGAACTGGCGAATCTCGATCATTGAAACGCCAGTTAGCGACTCGCGCGAGAGGTCACGCAACCATTCGTATGTAGTTAGTGCCCAGGGAATGATTTTCTCGGCAGGCTCGGTATCGTACGGAAACCAGACGGCTGCGGCCGCGGCGGATGTTGTTTGCTGGCTGGTTTCGTCGGCCAAAATGGTGACGTTCCATTCGCGCTCGGCAAAGACGACGCCGCAGGTGAGACCGGAGACGCCGGCACCGATTACGGCTGCGCGATTTTGCATGTGGTCAGTTTTCCAAATCTCGCTTCTAACCACAAATGAACACCAATGGACGCTAATACCGGAGAACAAAATTGGTGTGTATTCGTGTTCATTAGCGGTTCCTGCGAATGGAGGGACAGGCGCTGTGCCGCCCCTAAATGTTGGGACGACACGGCCGGTCGTCCCTCCAACGCCCTACTTCATGATTAAAACCGCCGCGCCGTCGAGCTGACCGTTGCGCAATTGTGTCAGCGCTTCATTCGCCTGTTCCAATGGAAATGTTTCGGTCTCGGTTTTTACCGGGATGCGCGGGGCGATTTCGAAAAATTCTTGACCATCGCGCCGGGTGAGATTTGCAACGGAACAAAGAGCGCGTTCGCCCCACAAATCGTGATAAGGAAAGGCCGGGATGTCGCTCATGTGAATTCCGGCGGAAATTACCATCCCGCCTTTCTCGAGATGACGCAGCGCGACCGGCATGAGCGCGCCGACGGGTGCGAAGATGATGGCAGCATCCATCTTTTCTGGCGGCGGTTGGTCGGAACCGCCGATCCAGGTTGCACCAAGCCGTTGCGCAAACTTTTGCGTTTCGATATCGCCCGGACGTGTGAACGCGAAAACTTTGCGTCCTTCAAAACTCGCGACCTGACAGATAATATGCGCGGCGGCGCCAAATCCGTATAGACCGAGCCGCTTCGGATCGCCGCATTTGCGCAAAGCGCGAAAGCCGATCAACCCGGCGCACAACAACGGAGCGGCGGCGACGTCCTCGAATCCGTCGGGAATGGGAAAACAAAAGCGTGCGTCAGCCACGACAAATTCGGCGTAACCGCCGTCGATGTTGTAACCGGTGAAGCGGGCACGATCGCAAAGATTTTCGCGACCGGATCGGCAAAATTTGCATTCCCCACAAGTCCAGCCCAGCCATGGAATACCGACGCGATCGCCTTCGCGAAATTTTTTCACGTCGCGTCCGATTTCTTCGACGCGTCCCACGACTTCGTGTCCGGGAACCAGCGGCAATTTTGGCTCCGGCAATTCGCCATCGACAATATGAAGATCGGTCCGGCAAACGGCGCAGGTGGAAACGCGCATGAGGATTTCTCCGGCAGCGGGTCGTGGTTTGGGAACGTTGCGCAATTGCAGCGGCTGTTTGGGCGCATCGAGTACCATTGCGCGCATGATGAAAATAGCGGCCATTCTTGCTTTCTGTCGAGGAGGAGCGTCTTTCTGTAGCGGCGGTCTATGACCGCCCAAGATCTTGCCCGGCAACATTTGGTTCGGCGGTCATAGACCGCCGCTACAAGCAGATAAAGTCAGGAGAGGATGTGTGGCGAAAAGCTTGCGCCAAGATAAACGGGCTGGTGTAGAGTTTGCGGGATGGTTTCGATCAATAACGAAGCGCTGAGCGACAAAGTCCTGGCCGGAGAACGGATCACGCCCGACGACGCGCTCTTATTATATGAATGGCCACTGGAGGAGCTGGGCGCTCTGGCCGATCAGCGCCGACGACAAGCCAAGCGGTCGTCCTACAACGGTTCGGGCAACGAAATCGTTACCTACATCGTCGATCGTAATATCAATTACACCAACGTCTGCAACGTTTACTGCAAGTTCTGCGCGTTTTATCGTACCGAAAAGGAGGACGACCATTACGTCATCTCCTTCGAGCAGCTGGATCAAAAGTTAGATGAACTTTGTGCCGTCGGTGGGGTTCAAATCCTGATGCAGGGGGGACATCACCCGAAGCTGGGCTTCGAATGGTATATCGATTTGTTGCACCACATCCGCGAAAAATATCCGCAGATCAATATTCATGGGTTCAGTCCGCCGGAGTTTCAACATTTTGCGGAAGTTTTCGGAATGCCATTGCGGGAAGTGATCGCGAAATTCAAAGAGGCCGGCCTGGGCTCGATCCCCGGTGGTGGCGGCGAAATTCTGGTCGATCGCGTGCGCCAACGAATTTCGCCTCTTAAAATTAAGAGCGACGAGTGGCTGGAGGTGATGCAGGTCGCGCACGAACTGGGATTGAAATCGAGCGCGACAATGATGTTTGGTCACGTCGAAACCATCGCGGAGCGGGTGGAACATTTGCAGCGGATTCGCGAACAGCAGGACCGCAGTGGGGGCTTTACTGCGTTCATCTGCTGGACCTTCCAGCCGGAGAACACGGTTTTGAAAGTGAAACACAAGACGAGCGTGGCGGAATATTTGCGGACGCAGGCGCTGGCCCGGATTTTTTTGGACAACATCGAGAATATCCAAAGCTCGTGGGTGACGCAGGGGCCGGGGATCGGCCAGGTGGCATTGAAATTTGGGGCCAACGATTTCGGGAGTGTGATGATGGAAGAAAATGTGGTAAGCAGCGCCGGAACAACGTTTCGGCTGGATGCGCAACAAATCGAAAGGCTCATCCGCGAAGCGGGTTATGAGCCGCGCCGCCGCAACAACTGGTATGAATTGCTCGCTTAGATGAGGTCTCGAGACGCTTGCATCGATTTGGCCCTTGACGATAATCAGCTCCCTGTGAAGTAATACACCGCATCTCCCCCACCGCGGCCCGAAGAAGTCCCGAAATGTTTTATAATTCGATACGCCGCCGTTTGGGATGGAAATCCTCTGCCGTTCTTCTTAGTGGCGCCATGGCCTTGATGGCAAGGGCGCAATCGCCACCAGACGCCGCCCACCAGGCGCCGCCAATCGTTCGCTCGATCGACATTCAGTACACCGGCCCGGTCACCATCAGCCGGGAGCGAGTCCTCGCGCAGATGCGGACGAAGGTGGGACGGCCTTATTCAGAATTGATTGCCGAGGATGACATCCGCACTATTTACGCCACTGGGCATGTGCAGAATGTCCGCGTTTTCGGTCAACCACAAGGTGACGGCGTAAGAGTGATCGTGGCGATACAGACGCGGACGATGCTGAATGAAATTCAAATCGATGGCGCGACGCGGATTAAGCCAAAGAAGTTGCGCAAAGATATCGGCGTGAAATTAAACACGCCGCTGAAGGAAGAGGATTTGGAACAGGGCCGGGAAAAGATCGTCGACATTTATCGGTCGCACGGGTTCAACGACGTCGATGTGCAGTTTCACGTTGAGCCGATTGATGCCACCCGCGGCACTTCTCGCGTCGTTTACACCGTCAATGAAGGAATAAAAGGGGCGATCAGTCGGATCCTTTTTGAAGGCAACACGCATTTTTCCAATCAGACGCTGCGGAAACAGATGAAGACGAAAGGTAAAACGATCATTTCCGTTTTCGATAAATCTGGTCGTCTGGATGAAACCCAATTGCAGGAAGACGTCCAGAAGGTCCGCGAGTTTTACCAGAATCATGGCTACATCGACATGGTGGTGCGGGACGTTCGCAAAGAGCGGACGAGCGGTGGGGCCTTACTAATCGTGATCGCGATCGATGAAGGACCGCAGTATCACGTCGGCAAACTGAACTTCGTCGGCTACAAAGTGACGACAGAAGACAAATTGCGAGCGGCGGTGAAAACCAAAGAAGGCGCCGTTTACTCGGCCAAGGCAATCAAAGATGATGCCAAAGCCATCGCCGACGCCTACGGCAGCGGCGGCTATGTTGACTTGACGATCGTCCCGGAAAGTTCACCGCCGCATGGCGGGCTAATCGATCTGACCTATCGAATCGATGAGGGCCAGCGCTCCTACGTTGACCGCATTAATATCTCCGGCAATTCGCGGACGAAAGACAAGGTGATTCGCCGTGAAGTGTCGATCGCGCCGGGTGATATTTTCAACACGGTGCGAGTAGAGACGACCAAAAAGCGCCTGGAAAATCTTGGTTATTTTAGCAAGGTCGACGCTTTTCCGGTCGATACTGGCGTAGCAGGACGCAAGAACCTTGACCTTCTGGTCGAGGAAAAGCGGACCGGTTCGCTTAACTTCGGCGCCGGCTTCAGCACGGTCGATAGTCTGGTTGGATTCGTTGAGCTGACGCAGGGAAATTTTGATATCACGAATTGGCCGAGCCTGACCGGTGGCGGACAGAAGTTTCGCATCCGGCTGCAAGCTGGAACCCAGCGGAAAGACGTCGAGATCGCGTTCACCGAGCCGTGGTTTCTGGATCGGCCAATTTCCGTCAGCTACAGCACCTATTATCACGAGGCGAATTATTTGAGCTCGGTCTACGACGAGCGGAGTTACGGATTTGCAGTAGATGTACGGAAAGCTCTAACGCCCTATGTGTACGCCACGATCGGATACCACTTTGAAGATGTAAACGCCATTAACATTGCCGTTGACGCAACCCCGGCGCTGCGGGCCGAGCTCGGGCCGTCTACTAAAAGCTCAGTCTCGGCTAGCCTGGTCTACGATACTCGCGATAATCCGTTCCTTACCCGCAGAGGCGAACGTATCAGCTACACCTGGTACGTCGCCGGGTTCCCGAGCGGCGGAACCGAACATCTTTACGGCTTCGACGTTGAAGCTTCAAAATATTGGCACCTGCCGTGGGACATGATTTTATTGGTAAATTCGGAGGTTGCCGGGGTTGACGCCTTGGACGAACAAGAAAACAGGCTGATCAAGATTTACGACCGTCTATTCCTCGGTGGCTCCAACAATCTTCGCGGCTTTGAATTCCGCGATGTTGGGCCGAGAGATAAGAACGGCGAACCGCTCGGCGGACAAAGCATGGCCCGATCAACGGTGGAATTAACCTTCCCCATTGTCGAGAAAGCGCGCGGCGCATTCTTCTATGATAATGGCTTTGTGAACGTGAATCCGTGGGATTACAATTTTGACGATCTTTCTGCCGACGTCGGTTTTGGCTTACGTCTGGACTTGCCAATTGGTCCACTTCGTATTGACTACGGCATTCCGATTCAGAGTGGACGCCACCACCTTGGTAGCGGGAAGCTTAACTTCAACGTCGGCTATCAATTTTGAACAGAACTTAACCAAGGCGGTCTAACGCCACGCAAAACAATTAACCCTATCGTTTTATGAAGAAACTGCTCTCTCTCGCCCTTACCTCCATGCTGGCGCTGCCACTGGCCGCATTTGGCCAGGGCACGCTCAAGATCGGGACCATTAACATGGACCGTGCATTCAAAGAATACAGTAAGACCAAGGAAGCCGAGAGAAAGGTTAACGACGCCAAAGATGCTGCGAAAAAAGAATTCGACGATCGGACCGACTCCTACAAAAAGGCTCTTGAGGAAGTCAACAATCTCAACAAGCAGCTGGAATCTACGGCCCTGAGTGCGGACAAAAAGACGCAGCTAGCGAAAGATCGCGACGACAAAATTAACAACATTAAAAATATGGAACGCGAAATTAACGAGTTCCGGGTCACGCGCGAAAATCAATTGCGGGAACAGGCCTTGCGAATGCGCGACGGCATCGTCAAAGAAATTATGGATGTCGTAAGTGAGAAGGTGAAGACCCTGAACATGGACCTCGTGTTCGACAAATCGGGACTGAGCGTGAATGGAGTCCCTGCGCTCCTTTACTCGCGCGATAGTTATGATTTCACCAACGATGTGGTAGCAGCGCTAAACAAACCGGGCCGCCCTAGCACCGTCAGCACCGAGGGTGCTTCTACGGGTTCCCCGACGGTGACGACCAAGGCAAGCCCGACGGCCACTCCGAAAAAGCCGTAGCTCCCATTTTGCTTTGCAAACGCACGCCTGCGCAAGCCGGCGTGCGTTTTGTTTAGTGATGTCGCGTCTCTCCCACCTGTTGCTGGCGCGATCGGTTCTCGGCGTATCGCTGCTAACGACTCTTGGCTTCTTCCCTTCCCAGGACACCAGGGGCGCAACGGACTGGGCCTCGACCTTAACTCACGATGCCCGCGGGAATTTCCCCGATCTGCGGCCGGGACATGCCACTTACGTTTATGGATGGAGTGGAATCACCGCGGGAACGTCGGAAGTAAATTTTCGTCGCGGCGAACAAGAGGTATTCATTCTGGAAGGAAAAGGACGCACGGTGGGTCTGGCCCGCATTCTCTGGCGATTTGATCTAAGCTATCGTTCGTTGGCCAACGCCCAGACTCTACGCCCGCTCGAAACGCACCAGGTAGAGACAGCGCGCGGTAAGCGGGTCGAGACAAACCTAAAGTTTTCCAATGAAGGAGTAAACAGCCGCCGCCTTGAAGGCAATCGCGCCACACCCACAGTCAAGGATTTCGCATTGGAGAACTTGTTTGATCTCCAGTCCGTCTTTCTCTATTTGCGCAGTCTGCCGTTGCGCGATCACAGCCTCTACCGCCTGGCGGTTTATCCGGCCAATTCCGCCTATGTCGCCACGGTCATCGTGCTCGGGCGCGAGCACCTGCGCGTGCGCTCAGGAAATTACAACGCGATCAAAATGGATCTGAAGTTACAGCGGGTGAACAAAAAGAATGAGCTCGAGCCGCACCGGAAATTCAAACGCGCGACCATCTGGCTTTCAGACGACAACGATCGCGTGCTCCTGCGAATCGAGAGCCAGATTTTTGTCGGAACGGTTACCGCGGAGTTGCAATCGATTCGTTTCGACCAGGATCAGTGAATCCACTCGCCGCGTACCGGGGGCTCCTCGGCCGGCACAAAATGACGCCGAGGCATTTCCATGGGCGTACGGCCGTTTTGGCCAGGCAACAAACCGAGCGCAGCCAACGTTTCCATGTCGAGCTGGCCGTTGGGTGCAAGTCCCAGGCGAGCCTGAAAGGCGCGGAGGGAAAATTCCAGATTCGGGCTGAAGATTCCGTCGCTGACACCCTTGTAAAAACCGCGGCGCCGGAGCAGGGTTTGGGCGCCGAAGACAATACGCTGCTGTAATTCTGGTGGCGCCATTTCGTAGGGCGTATTGCTAAAAATTGTGGCTTGCGATAGTGCCCGTTCCGGTCGAGCAGCCTGCGCTTCGCGCGGCGGAGGCGTGGCTTCTTCGGATTGTTCGTTTGCGGTTGCGTCATCCTCCGGGCGCTGAGGTTGCTGCGTGTTCGTCGGGGCAGCGGAAGCAGCAGTACCGGAACGCAAGGTGCGCAATGTTTGTTCGTCCAACTCTCCCGTGATTGGCAGCCCGCTGCGGATTTGAAATCGCCGGATGGCTGCGATCGTATCCGCGTCTGTCTCCCCGTTAATCTGACCGAAATAATAGCCTTGCTCTTTGAGTTCTTGCTGAGCCTCCTGAACCGTGCTGTCGGCCCGCGTCAACGGCGCCAGCGCAATCGTCAGGATTACCGTTGCAATTTTTCCTTTCATCGTTGCGGGCAATTTGACGCCTTGGCCATTCTCTTATTCACGGACTCGCACCACTACCAGCCAATGCTTTAACCGTGTCCCGGTATTTCAAAATGCCGTCGGCTATTCCCATCGCCAGTTGTTCGCGATAATTCGCCTCCGCCAGCTTGCCGATATCATTCTTGCCGGTTAAAAAACCTCCTTCCACCAGCACGGCCGGATGCCGCACATTGGCCAGCACGTAAAACTGCTGCGCTTTTGTGCCACGATTAACGGCCTGGGTGCGCGCGACCAGTTGTTGCTGAATAAATTGAGCCAGACTTTGACTTTCCAGATTCGGCCGAGGATTGGCGACCTTCTGCAGAAAGGGAAGCCAGCTTGCGATTAGTGGAATGCCAGTGGCCTGTTGCGCCGCGAAATAGGTTTCGATGCCGCTCACGTCCGGGCGCAGCCCATCATTAAGATGAATGCTTACGACCACCGCATTATCAGCGCGATTAATCAGCCGCGCCCGGTCACCTAACGAAACGTAGGAATCACCATTGCGCGTCAGCAACGTCATCATGCCTTGCGCGTCGAGAAGCCGACCGACGCGTTGAGCAATGTCCAGGGTCAGGTCCTTTTCCAAAACCCCGCCCGCGATTGCGCCGGAATCCTGTCCACCGTGTCCCGGGTCGAGTATGACCAGCGCGAACGGCTCTGCCTTTTTGTAGTGGGAAACGATGAGACGCGGCGAGAATGGCTCCGGCGTCAGGAGAAGGGTCAAAAATGACACCGCCATCAACAAGAGCCCGAGCCACGCGATTGTTTCGCTGGCCCCGGTTGAAAGGCGGAAACGCACCATTCTATTTCGCAATCAAAGGCGCCAGTTCACTCGCTCCCACGGCACGATATCGCACCGCCATGTTCGCATGACGTTCCAGTACCGCCGCCGAAATTGTCCCATTTCCAAGGCGCTCGCTCCGTTGCCGCCGGAGTTCGTCGTCTGCCGGCACGGCGTCGTCCGCTTTTAACTGCCCGATCAGCCAGCTATCCAGTGCGAGGTCAAGGGTTTCCGCCAGATTCTTACCAACGCGAAATTGTTTGCGCAGAAATTCGATCATTTGCTCGGCCGATTTTTTCGTTGCGGCCAGAACCGCAAACGGCCTGTTGCCTTCGTTGGTCGAGCGAAGATGAATGGCGCCGTCGTAATCGACTTCCAGGAACAGGTCGTCGGCTGGAGTTGCTCCAATCTCGACAAAGAGCAAGCGCGCCAGGAAAGGAGCACCGTAGATCTGCTCGAACGCATTTTTCATTACCGGACTTAACGAGTAGTAGGCAAGGCGCCGCAGGGAAACATCGGCAGCCGAGCGGGTAAATCCTTCGGTGCTGGCAAGCTCAATCGCAGCCATACGCAAACGTTCGATGTCGCCCGGATGTCCGATGGCACCGAGCGCGATTCGGTCGTAAATCTCGAAAAGTTTTTGCTGGCCGACAGTGAACAACAGAATCCCGTCGACATAACCTACCGCAACCACCGGGCTGCCGGTCGCCAGCTGCATCTCGATGTAATCGCGGCGCGTCGCGATTGCTTCCACCCAGCGATACGGCTCTTCAATCATTCGACGCGTTTGTGGAAAAGCTCAGCGATTTTTTCCTCCGGCAGTGTGCGAATGCCTTCGGCGCCGACGATTTTCATCACCGGAAAAATTTTGGCATGCCGATCAATTCCGCCGGTCGCGGTATCGGCTTCGGCGGCGGTATCGAGGGCTCGTAAAGCGACCACGACCGCGTCATCCTCGCTGATTTTTTGCAGCGGTTTTTCACCCCAGGTATTTTCGAAATACAAAATCCCACGCACCGCCGGCGAGCCTGAGCCAGTCGCGGCGAAGTCAGTCGCTTCGAATTGCGCCCCCATGGCATCGTAGAAATAGAGGCGGGCGGAAGGTGAAACCTTGGCGTCGAACGTAGCGAAAATCGGGACGACGACCCCAATACCCTGAAGCGCGAAACCAAAGTTGTCGCGCAACAACTTGGAAAGCGCGCGCACCTTGCCGTCAACGCTCATCTCCTGCAATTGGGTGCGGCGAAAAAACTGAAAGGAATGTTCGAGCACACGCGCCATTTCCCACGCCGTCGCCGGAACTCCCGCGATCGCCATGATCGAACGACGATCAATTTCCAGCACCTTGTCAGCGCGATCGTAAACAACGGTGTTTCCGGAGGTAGCGCGCCGGTCGCCCGCGACTAACACGCCGTCGGCAAATTTGAAGGCAAGGATGGTGGTGGATTCCGTTGGCACAATCTCGGCACGCGTACTCACAACCGGCGCGGGAGGGCCGAGTAAACCCTGACGGCGAAGCAGGGATGGAAAATCCGCTCCCAAATCGAGCGCCGGTTTGTCCATTATTGGCCGGTGCGTTGCCGGTAACGCTTCGATTGATTCGGATCTACCTTACGCATTTTTTTGAGCAGATCCTTCGTGTCGGGACGCGAAATGTCGGGCGAGCGCGGCCCACCGCCGTCACCCTGTTTCGGCCCCCACGGTGCCGGTTCGACCGGCTTTTGAATACGCTCTGGCATTGACAAAAAGGTACGGAAAATCGTCCGAACCGCAAGATTCTCGTGGCCGAGATTTTAATAAACCTAACCACCTTGGAGGGGCGAGCTCTGCGGGCTCTCGTCTACCCTCCGACTCGCCTGGCTTTGGCTGCGTGCTTGCCAGTCCTGCTCTCAGATGTAAAAATTTCTGGAATGAAGTCTCTCGCTCTCTGCGCGGTTTTTTTTCTCCAAGTTGCCGCTGCATTCGCCCAAACACCGCAGCCTTCCTCGGCGCCAGGCGAAATGCTCACGCTGGAAAGGAAAATCGATGAACTCAACACCAAGATCGACGCACTTTCCCAACACATTTTGAAGCTGGAACAGCAGGCCTCGCATCCCGGAACGATGATTGGGGAAACGAGTCCGAGCCCGGTGCCAAATGCCACCACGACGACGAGTGAGTCCGCGCATCCATCACCAGCCAACGGCACTTCTCACGTCGTCGCCCGGGGCGAAACGCTGACCTCGATCGCTAAGCAATACAAGGTTGGCGTGGAAGAACTGCAAAAGTTTAATCACATCGAAGACGGCCGAAAATTGCAGGCCGGCCAAACTATCATGATTCCTCCGTCCTCAGCGAGCCCAGCAGCGAGCGCCTCGCCTTCATCTACGCCGCAATAACAATGGCAACGGACCTAAGTTGGTATCTCCGGAAATACGACGACGGCGGGATTTTTGGACCGCTACCATTTGATCAACTCTCCCGCTGGGCCTCGAAGGCGCGAATCGCTCCGCGCGACCTTGTCTCGTCGGATCAAGAAAACTGGATGAAAGCGCCGATGCTTTTGGAGCTGGGAATGGATTGGCTGGTGGAGGTAACGAGCGAGCGCTACTATGGGCCGACTACACTCGGGGCCATTAATGAGTTCGTCCGGCTCGGCGAAGTAACGACAGAAAATTTCGTGATTAATACCTGCGATGGATCGCGGCGAAAAATTCAGGAGATCGCATCATTTTTTGCCAGCGCCACTGAAGATGGCGAGACGTTGGTTGAAGACTCGCCGGCGGCGGCCGGCATGTCGATAAAGTTCGAAGAACGAATTCGCGATCTGGAGCGTAGCCTGGGAGAAGAGCGACGCGCTTTGCAGGAAGCGGAAGCGCGCTATCGGGAATTGGAGCAACGTTACCAGGCGCTGCTGGCGGCTGCGGCTGCGCAGCCGTAACGTTCAGGGAATTTTAAAATTGTCGTAGCTATATCGCTGTAGTCGCTCCGCGCTGTCGAGACGTATGAGCGACACGGCGACAGAGCGTCCTGGCTACAATTCAAACCGCGCTCACACCGTCGCGGGCTCTACTTCTGGTATCTCAAGCAAACTCTGCTCACACAGGCGGGCGTATTTTCCACCCAGCATCAACAATTGCTCGTGCGTTCCGCGTTCGATAATCCGACCGCGATCCAGGATCAACCTCTCCGTCGCGGTGTCGACGCTCGCGGTCGCTTCGTCCAAAACCAAAATTGGCGGATCTTTCAAGAGAGCGCGCGCAATCGAGAGCCTCTGTTTCTCTCCGACGCTCAACTTCACTCCACGTTCGCCCACCGCGCTACTCAATCCATTTCGCAACAAATCGATGAAACTACGGGCATTCGCTGTCTCCGCCGCTTCCATCAATTCCTCGTCGCCGGCACCCGGTTTCCCAATCTGCAGGTTCTCACGAATGGTGCCGTTGAACAGAAAACTTTCCTGCGTCACCATCCCGATTTTCTCTCGTAGCTCGCGCACGTTGATGTCGCGAATCGATTGTCTGTCGATCAAAATGTCGCCCTGTTCCAACTGGTAGAAACGTGTCAGGAGGTTGATCAGAGTCGATTTTCCCGCGCCCGTCTTGCCGACTAAGGCAATAGTTTCACCCGGTCTCACATGAAACGAGACATTGCTCAATGCCGGGAGTTCGGACCCGTAGCTGAAGCTGACATTGCGAAATTCGATCTCGCCCCGCACTTCACCTTTGAATTCGCACCCGTGTTGCGACTCCACCGGTTCGTCGATGATTTCAAAGACGCGCTCGGCTGCAGCCCGACCAGCCTGCAGCAGTTGATTTAGCTGATGCAGTTTGCCCACCGGTTCGTAGAGAAAACCGGAAAGTATAAGAAAAGCCGTGAGATCGCCCAGGTTCATCGCGCCTGCCAAGATAGCGTGCGTCCCAACTGCAACGACCAGCAAGACGCCCAGCGACCCAAACAAATACATCGAGGGGCTATAGATCGCCCAAACCTTCATCACCACCAGAGTCGAGTGCCGCAAAGCGTCGCTCGCTGTGTTGAAGCGAGAATGCTCTTCGCGCTCGCGCACAAAACTTTTGATCTGGCGGATGCCGGAAAGGTTGTCGTGCAAAAGCGAGTTCATGTCTGACGCAGCGCGACGTTGCGTTCGATAACGCCGGTGTGCCGTGAGCGTGTACCACAACGCACCGCCAGCCAGAAACGGCACCGCCGCCAACCCCACCAGCGTAAGTTTGACGCTCAGACAAAACATTACCACAAGCACGATGACGATTTGCAGGACTGCTATTGTGCCCTGATCGATCCCGTCGATGAGGACGCGTTCAACTGCTGTCACATCTTCCAGGATTCGCGTCATCAAATCCCCAGTAGCGCGATTATCGAACCAGCGCAGGGGGAGCAATTGAATGTGCGAATAAAGATCGCTTCGCAGATCGAAAATGACTTTCTGCTCGAACGTATTGTTGATGAGCAGGCGCAACGAGTTCAGCCCATTTTGGAGGATGAACGCAACTGCACCCACCAACAGCAGCGGGAGCAAAAGTTCGCGATCATGCCCGTTGATGACCTCGTTGATGATCTTTCGCGTCACCACCGGTGCGACGACGATCATCGACGTGCTGGTAATTGCACAAGCCAGCATCGAGATCCCGAGCACCGGGTAGCGTTTTAAATAGGCAAAAACCCGCCAAATCGTCTTCATCCAATAGCCCTGCCCATAAACTTGATAATTCCACAGTCTGCCAGGCTCTGCCACTGCCAGTCAGTTGGTGCGCCACACCTTCGACGCGAATTCTCAGACAAAACCCCCGGCCTGCACGCAAAAATCCTGCCTAACGGCGAACTGCACGTCGACGATGCCAACTTGCAGTTTGCCTTGGCGCTATCAATGAAACCGTTATCTCAATTCAAACCCTGTCGCCGGAATGCTTGTGGCGGTTTTTGAAGGTCAACTCGGCGACTCCCGACTTATCGAGTTCCCCCAGCCCTTCCGCAATCATCGCGTCGTATTGCTCTTTGGTCGCGTGAGCAAGCGGGAGCTCGAGACCAAGTTCGCGAGCAAGTTCGAGCGCGATCCCACTGTCTTTGGCGGCGTGCGCAGCCGAGAAAAAGCAGCTGTGTTCTCGGTTCTGCATGTCTTCGCCGTCCGTTTGCAAAACGCGCGAGGCCGCACCGGTTTCAGAAAAAACTTCGCGCAACATGGTAAGATCAAGGCCCATCGCGTCGCCGAGGCCAAGACCTTCGGCAAGGCCGGCGGTATTGATGTTCATTACCATGTTGACCAGCGCCTTTACCTTGGCTGCTTCCCCCGCTTTGCCGATGAAACGAACGGTTTTCCCAAGTTTTTCCAGAACCGGTTGCGCGGCACGAAACGCCTCCTCATTACCGCCGCACATTAAATAAAGTGAACCATCGCGCGCCTGGGTGATGCTCGATGCCATGCACCCTTCGAGGGAACGCGCACCGGCTTTCCCGGCTAGTTCTTCCACTTCAAGGTGCACCCGTGGCGTAATCGTCGCGCAATTGATAAATAACTTGCCTCTCGCGTTCACCAGTAGGCTATCGCCCGATTTCGCAAAAATCTTTCGCATCGCCGCATCGTCGCTCACCACCGTGATGACGACGTCCGATTCTGCAGTAACGTCCGACAAATTCTGAGATGCGGCGCACCCAAGTTCGCTCGCCAGTTTCGTCGCCGCCGCGCGATTCACATCATAAACCGCCGTCACATGAAATCCGCAATCCGCCAGACGCCGCGCCATGTTCGCGCCCATTCTGCCAACCCCGACGAAACCGATGTTCATATTCGAATGCTTATTGATTCACCGTCCCTATACCCTCTCGACAAAAAACGGATTGTGCGCCTTCTCCTCTCCCACTGTTGTCATCGGACCATGCCCGGGACAGATAATCGTCTCGTCGGGTAGCGTCAGAATTTTTTCCACATTATTTTTAATCGCCTCTTTATAAGAAACATTTCCACCGCCCATTGAGCCGGCAAAAATTGAATCGCCCACCACTGCGATCGGGCGCGCCAGTCCGGTAACGAAGAACGTCATTCCGCCGCGGGAATGGCCCCAGGTAAGAAGTGCTTTCGCTTTCAGAGCGCCAGCCCTGAATTCGTGACCTTCGGAAATCGTTTCCGCGCCAAAAGTCGCTTCGCGCTCCGAAATATATACAGGCGCGCCAGTCTCCTTTTTTAACCGCACCAGATCAGCAATATGATCGGGGTGTGCATGTGTCAGCAGGATTAGTTTCACCTTCAATTTTTCCTTCTTGACGCGATCAAACATCGGACGGCAATCGGCGCCGGTATCAAAAGCGATTGCCTCGCGCGATTTCGGATCCCACACCAGAAACGCATTTACCGTCATGTCGTGATAGGTCGTGTTGAACAGGGCTAGGCCGTCAATCTTGCGCAGCTCCGGTCGATATTCGTTTTGGGCGAGATCGGCTAATGCACGCGCGCCCAGCCCAAGCACTGGGGCAACGCGAAACAGCGCCAGCTCATCATAATGTCCGCGGCGCAATTTTCGGATCACGCTCGCGTCCAGTCGCGCCTTTTTGGCGAGATCGGAATCGGAAATCTCCAGGCCCCGCTGCGCCTTGCCAATGACATCGGTAAAATTGTCCTCGAGTGGAATATTCATTTCCCGGAATGCCTAAGCTCCGTCAGGAGCGGAATCGTTATAGCCTATCACCCCGAAGGCAGCCAAGCTCCTTCAACGCGCAAATCTGAAACCCAGTGCTCAAGCAATTTTTCAAATGCCGTCGCGGCTTCCACCACCGAAACTGTCTTCCCGTTTTCCTTTTCGATCGACGTTATCATAACGTTCGAGATTCCGCAGGGCGTGATCTGGTCGAATGGTGAAAGATCACCGCACACGTTCAACGCGAACCCGTGCATCGTGATCCAATTGCGCACGCCGACGCCAATTGATGCAATCTTGCGTTGTTGAACCCAGACACCGGTCAATCCTTCGCGACGTTGCGCTTCAATTCCGAACCGGCCCAGAAATTCGATCAGCAAGCTTTCAATCCAACGCAGATATTTGTGCAAATCCTGACCGCAACGGCGCAGATCGATAATCGGATAGCCCATCAATTGTCCTGGCCCATGATACGTTGCCTGGCCGCCCCGATTGATCTGAAAGAATGGATGCGGCAAATGTGATCCACCGCGCAAGCTGCTTTGGTACGGCGTCCGTCCAATCGTATAGATCGGGTCATGTTCCAATAAAAGAACAGTATCCGCTGCATCCGGATCGCTTCGTTTTTGCGCAACAATTTTTTCCTGCAACTTCAGCGCATCGGCAAAATTCACCCGCCCCAGCCAGCTAACCTCAACTGGAGGGCGGAGCTCTGCCACGCCGAGATCGCCAGACCGCCTCAGAGAGCTCGTAGAGCTCATCTCTCTCCTAGTTTGCTCTTCGGCAACGCCGAATCCGCCAGTCCGGCTCGGACTCATATTTGCGCTGCTCCCGGGATTCCCAGTCGCGCCGATTCCTGCGTCTGCAAATGGGTAAGCGCAATCGCGAGCGCGTCAGCTGAATCTGGATCGGGCGTTTACCGGAAGGCCGCTTTCCGCCGCGGCGAGAATAGCGGCACCGCGCGCCGCGCCGAGCAAAATCGCGGTCTTATAACTCTGCACGTAAATGACGGCTTCAAGCGCGCAACAGTCCGGCTCGTGTTCTCGAATTAGTTGCGCCAGCTGGTCGCGAATCGCAACGAGACAAGCCGAGGATTTCAGCGAACTGGGGTTGTGAATGGTGCCAAAGAAAAGCGCACGCGATTTTCCATTCTCGCCATCGACGATGGCAACTCCGCAGTTGCGCAACGAAGCATCGATGGCCAGGACGCGCATGGCTTAATGTTGAACAAAACCCAGCGCCAGAAAAATACAGCCCACTGCGCCAATGAGCATGCTCACCATCCAGTAGCGTCTGCGTTTCGTTAACGCGGAAATCGCAGCGATGGCAATTGCAATCTGAAATAAGGTCACCCCGCGCGCGAAAACCTCATGCTGATGAAAATTGGCCTTCGCTTCCGTTTCCTTCTCCCGCGCCTCTTTTTGAATCTCATTTTGCTCTTCGGAATACTTTTCCGCCTTTTCCCGATCCGCCTCGCTGCTCGAACCACTCAGGCTCATCTTTGCGTCCAGGACCGCGGCCTTGATCCCTTTCGCCTGATAAAACGCCCATTGATCGGCCGATTCGATCTGCCTCATCATCGCTTCGTTGGCGTGACTTCCCGAAAGCAGTGCGGCGATCGCCGCCAACACCGCGAGAATCGCCGTACTCAGGGCCACCCACGAGATCCATTTCTCGCCCCCGTGCTCGGCATGATCATGAATTTCTTCGTGCAAATGTTCCAACGGCACTTCCGCCTCTTCCATTGCGCCTAAGCTTAGAATCGCAGGTCCACGGTTCAAGATGGATCTCTGCCAAGCCGGCATTCTCCGAGATCACGCGAATGCATTCATGACGCGAGTTGAGCCTCACGGCGCCCACACAAAACCTTTTCCGCATTCGTCCGCGAATTCGATGTGTGAAAGAACTAAGCGTCGATCTGAGTAAACTCGGGTTCACACCGCGGAAACGCCCGGCCCGTGCCAAACAGTTGCGGCAAAATCGACTCCGAAGAATCCGGATGAAATCAAAGCGGCAGAATGCCCCAGGGTGCTTGGAGAAGGTTCAGGCTTTCCCAATAGCGAGCTAGCAATCGCATCGACTGTTCGACTCTGAAGGGCGCAAGAACTTTTTTCTTCAGCGCACACGGGCCGTCGGCCTCTTTCACGATCGGATAATCTGAGCATTTCGTTCTAACGAACGCCTTTGTGACCTTTGTGGACTTCGTGTGAGGCAGTCTTTTTTTTGACGCTCGTTCAAGACCGGGTCGACAAACTGCCCCCGACGTGCCCTTAATTAGAGCAATGGAAGCGACAACCTCGCGAAAACTCACCTGCCAGATTTGCGGCCGTGGATTTTCGCCACAAAACGGCGCCATCGGTGAGAATGTTCGGCCTTCGCTGGCCGAGTTCATCAAATCAAAGCGGCCAAACTGGGACCCGCAGGGATTTATCTGTTTCGGCGACCTCGGTGCTTTCCGACGCGATTACGTTAAATGCGCACTCGAGGATGAGATCGGCGAGCTGACGACTCTCGATCACGAGGTGATCGAGAGTTTGCGCCAGCATGAAGTGCTGTCAGAGAACATCGAGAAACAATTCGAGCGCAAGCTCACCTTTGGCGAACATTTGTCGGATAAAATCGCAGAGTTCGGCGGGAGTTGGAGATTCATCATCACTTTCGGCAGTGTTATCGTCGTCTGGGTCGTACTCAACGCGGTGCTTCTGCTCAACCGCGCCTTCGATCCTTACCCGTTCATTCTCCTCAATCTCATTCTCTCCTGTCTGGCTGCGTTGCAGGCGCCCGTAATCATGATGAGCCAAAACCGGGCCGAGGCGCGCGATCGATTGCGTGCTGAGAATGATTACAAGGTCAATCTCAAGGCCGAACTCGAGATCCGGCACCTGCACGAAAAAGTCGATCACCTCCTGCGAAAGCAATACAATCGGCTCTTTGAGATTCAGCAGATCCAGATCGAACTGCTGGAGGAAATCAGCCAGAAGAAACGCGGCGCTCCACGGGACCGCGCGTCGCTACCGCCAGTGTCGCCCGGATCTTCGGTTTAGGGCGGAGAATCAGCGTGTCGATCCAGCGGCCTACGTCTGCCGCCGGGACAGCGGCAGCTACAATATGACCGATACATTTTCACACCAGGACGTAACGCCCGGTTTTCCTCGTCCCGATCCGTCGGATCAGTCCAGCCTTGATTAATGGTCGCAACAAATCGAGCGCGCCCTGCTTCGATACGCCGATTCCATCCCAGATTTCGCGCGGCGTCATCGCCTTTTGCTCGCGCAACAGATGTAACAGTTGCTCCTGTTTCGGCCGTAGCACGAGCTTGGTCTTACCGGCATGCGCCGACAATTTCTGGATTCGAGTCCACACCCGTTCCAGCGTCCTGCGCAATCCCTCGGCGCTGTATTCCAGCCAGCTCGTCAGATCGTCTTTTTCCTTTCCGACCTTGACGAAAGCGGCGTAGTAGCGCGGACGATCTTCCCAATAATACTCGTCGATCGAGAAAATGTGATGGCTATCGAATCGGCGTCGGTACAGTTCCCACAACGCTAGCATTCGCCCCGTGCGACCATTCCCGTCCGCGAACGGATGAATCGTTTCGAACCGATGGTGAATAATAGCCGAGCTCAGGATCGGCGAAATTCTTGTTGCCTGGACATTCCACCAATCGAGTAATGCCGACATCATCCCATGCACTTTCTCGGGTGGCGGCGCGACATGACTTCCCACCCGCACGCGAATCGTGCGATAGCGTCCGGCAGTTCCCTGGTCCATCACCGCGCCCGCCATGATGCGATGCAATTTCAATACCTCGGCGTGGGTCACCGCACTGCGCTGCGCGTTCTTTTCCACAAAACGCAGACCAGCGAAATAATTGGTCACTTCCCGTTGCGAACGCGGTCCCGTCGCCGGCACCTCCCGCCCCTCTTCAATCGCGCGCACTTGCTCCAGTGTCAGCGGATTCCCCTCGATAGCGGTGGACGAATGCGCATTGCGGACACGGGTGTCCTTCTGCAGGGCCGGAATCCAGGGTACCTGCACCGCCGCCGCGGCAACCCGCTCATGCAACGCCGCCACCTGCTCTACTTCGCTGAGAAGACGCGGGGTAATAGTGTAAAGGGGCAGGTACTTTGTCACGAATTAGTCAAGCATAAGTCAAGTTATGGGTCAACCTGGCGAAGACCGGATTGGTCAAGCGTAAGTCCATTTTTGAGTCAACCCTCCCGGCCAGTCACCGCAACGGCTTGAATCGCACGCGAGACCATCGCCCGACAACCACTCTTTACCGGCTCAGCGATCGTCGGGTTTTTCCTCAGCCACTAGCACTTTTCCCTTCGCACGACAGCGAGATCCTGCTCGCTTCCGCAAATACCATTCCGCTACGCGCAAAAGCGGACGCCGATGTGCGCGATGTCTATTGGTTCGCAGGCAAAACCTTTCTCGGCAAATGCAGCGCCGCCGAAGTGCTCTCCTGGAAATCCGCGCCGGGCGATTACGAACTCACGGCGCTGGACGATCACGGACGCGCCGATTCGTGTAAGGTGATAGTGCGATGATGTAGCTGCCGCCGTCCTTGGCGGCAGAACACGGAAACTGCCGCTGAAGACAACGGCAGCTACACGGGTCCAATTTCCAATTGAAGTGTGAACGCCGTCACAGGAGCGTAGCATTCCCATGTCTCGACAATACACGCTGCAACGCACCCATTCGGCTTTAACCGGGGCGATTGATTACGCGACGGAATTGAATGAGCAGCAGTTGGCGGCGGTGACGGCGACGCCGGGCCCGATGTTAATCATCGCCGGAGCAGGCTCGGGGAAAACGCGGACGCTGACGTATCGTGTCGCCTATTTGCTCGAGAATGGGGTGGATGCGCGCAACATCTTATTACTGACTTTTACCAACAAAGCCGCGCGACAAATGCTCGATCGAGTTGCGAATTTGTTGCCGGTAGACGCCGCCGGCATTTGGGGCGGCACTTTTCATTCCATCGGCAATCGCATGCTGCGCAGACACGGTAGCGCACTGGGTTATGCATCCGGTTTCACCATCATGGATCGCGAAGATCAAAAAGATTTGATCGCGACGGTAGTGGCGAGCTCGGGAATTGATCCGAAGGAAATACGCTTCCCGAAGGCCGATGTTCTGGCAGACATTTTCAGTTTCGTCGTCAACACCGAGCGACCGATGGAGGAATTGCTTTCCGAGAAATTCCCCTATTTCCTTCCACTACTCGAGCAAATCAAAGACGTGCACGCGCGCTACGAACGGAAAAAGAAAGCGACGAACTCACTCGATTTTGACGATCTCCTCGAGAAAACGCTGCGGATGCTGGTCGAGCACGAACATATCGCTCGCGTTTACCGCCGACAATTCCAATTCATCCTGGTCGACGAATATCAAGACACGAACAAAATCCAGGCCGATTTCATCGATCTACTCGCCCGCGAACACCAGAACGTGATGGTGGTCGGCGATGATGCGCAATCGATCTATTCCTGGCGCGGCGCGAATTTCCAAAACATCCTCGAATTTCCGATCCGTTATCCAAAAGCGCAGGTATTCCGGATCGAGCTCAATTATCGCAGCGTTCCCGAGATTCTCGAAGTCGCCAACAGTGCGATCGCGACCAACGTCAAGCAGTTCAAAAAGAACCTGAGCGCGACGCGCGACTCGAAAGCGATGAAGCCAGCGCTGATCGCGCTGAACGATGGGAGCGAACAGGCGCAATTCGTCGCCCAACGAATCCTGGAGCTGCGCGATGAAGGAGTGGAGTTAAACGAAATCGCGGTGCTTTATCGCGCGCATTATCACGCGGTCGAATTGCAGCTCGAACTGTCCCGCCGCGGCATTCCCTACCAAATCACCAGCGGAATTCGATTTTTCGAACAGGCCCACATCAAAGATGTTGCCTCGTTCATTCGTTTCGTTGTTAACCCGCACGACGAAGTCGCGTTTAAGCGAATGGCGCGATTGCTTCCGGGCATCGGCGGTAAGAGCGCGGAAAATCTGTGGAAGGGATGGGAGAGAGAGTTTGCGGCTTCGCCGCTTCCTGTAGCCGCGGTCGCTGACCGCGGACCGAGGACAACGACTCCGGCTACGGAAACATCCGCGGACAGAATCCGCGGCTACAGCATTGGTGAGCGGTTGCTCAAATTGAATGTGAGCATGCGCTCAAAGAAAATGTGGGAACAACTGGCGCAAACACTCGATGAAATTGCACCGAAAGGGAAACCAAATCCGCCGAGTGAGATGATCGTGTCGGTCGTGGAAGCGATCTATGACGATTACGCCAAGGCGAATTTCACCAATTACGAGCTGCGCCGTGAAGATTTGAACCAATTGGCGGCGTTCGCCCGCCAATTCAGCGACGCGCAGGAGTTTCTGTCGCAGCTCGCGTTGATTAGTAATGTCGACGCCGAGCCGACGCCGAATGCAGCAGCGGACAAGGAAGCGGTAAATCTGTCATCGGTACACCAGGCGAAAGGCCTGGAATTTCATACCGTGTTCGTCATTTGGTTGACCGACGGAATGTTCCCGAGCTCGCGCTCGCTCGAAACAAGCGATGCTATTGAAGAAGAACGCCGCCTCTTTTACGTCGCAATCACACGCGCGCGCGACGAACTTTATCTCAGCTATCCCCACATGCGCCTGAATGCCGGTTTTGGCGACGTTTTCCAGCGGCCATCGCGGTTTCTGAAAGAGATTCCAAACGAACTCTTGGAGGACTGGCAAGTTAGCCGGAGCTAATGTTCAGCCACAGATCAACACGGATGAAACACGGATAAGCAGATGCTGGAAGTCGACGAATCGGAAAAGCCCAAGCTTCTGCACGGAGAGACGACAGGCAAAATCATCGGCGCTGCCTTCGAGGTCCACGCTCAACTTTGCTATGGGTTTCTCGGACGGGTTTATCAACGGGCTCTGCAAGTAGAGCTGTGTCGACGCGGCGCAACCGCGGAACTGGAAAAGCGCGTCCAGGTTCAATACAAAGGCGTGATCGTCGGAGATTACGATGTCGATCTTTTCGTTGATAGTTGTGTTGCCGTCGAAATCAAAATAGCGCCGCACTACGACAAACGCGACGAAGCGCAGTTATTGAACGAACTGAAGGCAACCGGTGTGAAGGTCGGAATGCTTGTGAACTTCTGCCGTACCAAAGTCGAGTACAAGCGGCTCGTCTTCTGATCCGTGTTTCATCGGTGTTCATCCGTGGCTAAATGAACCTTTCACCGGAAAACAAGATCGCAGGCGTTCTCGCCCCGTTGTTTGCGCTGCGAAGCGAGCATGGTCTCGGGATCGGGGACGTCGGGGCGCTGCGCGAACTTATTGAGTGGACACGGCAGATTGGATTTCGGGTCGTGCAACTGCTGCCAATCAACGAAGTCGGGGGTGATAATTCGCCCTACAACGCCATCAGCGCAATGGCGATCGAACCGACAACATTGCACCTCGCTCCTGGTTCGCCGGCGGAATTGACGCAGAAAGCATTCGAAAGCGCGATGGCTAACGAGAATTTGGATGCGCTCCGACACGGGCCGGTCAAATATGACCGGGTTAGAAAGTTAAAACGCGAATTGCTCGAAAGTGCGTTTAACAATTTCCAACTCAACCCAATTGCAAATCGTAAAGCGAAATTTGATCAATTTTGCGAACGCGAATCAAGTTGGCTGAAGCCGTATTCATTTTTTCGCGTGCTGATGGAGTTGAACGGCGAAAACGAGACCTGGGATGAATGGCAGCTTGAACATCGCGATCCGAAGACAGCACATGCCTGGCTGAGAGAGCAGCCAACCAACATGCGCAACCAATTTTCGGAGCGCGAAAGATTCTTCTGCTACGTGCAATGGATCGCGGACGAACAATGGCGCGAGGTGCACCAATTTGCCGAAGAACACGGTGTCGCTCTCATGGGCGACATTCCGTTCGGCGTCAGTTATTGCAGCGCCGATGTTTTCAGCGAGCGTGAGATTTTTCATCTCGATTGGTCGGGAGGCGCGCCGCCAGAGCCGTACTTCAAAGATGACAAGTTCACGATGAAATGGGGACAGAACTGGGGTATCCCGGTTTACAACTGGCCAGCATTGCGGGAGCAAAATTTCGCCTGGTGGCGACAGCGGGTACGCGGGGTAAGACGAATCTTCCACCTCTTCCGCATTGATCACGTGCTCGGGTTTTACCGGATCTATGCCTTTCCGTGGCGGCCAGCTAAGAACAAAGAATTCTTGCCGCTCGATTGGAATGCGATGCTCGCGAAAACGGGCGGGCGATGGCCCCATTTCACGCCACGCGATGATGAAAAACCCGAGAACGCGGAAGCGAATCGCCGCGAAGGCGAGGACTATTTGCGAGTGGTGCTTGCGGAGAGCGGAGCGACACGCGTCGTCGGTGAGGACCTCGGCACAGTGCCAGGATATGTGCGCCCAAGCTTGCACTCTCTGGGCATTGCCGGGTTTAAAATTCCGCAGTGGGAATTTCTACATGGGCAAATGACGCCCGGAAGTCACTTTGAAAGGTTGTCAGTCACGACTTATGCGACGCACGACCACAAACCGATCCGTCAATTATGGGCGGAAGCGATGGACGAAAAATCGCCGACTCATGCTCAGGCGTTAGAGGACGTCCTCAAGATCGCTCAGTTCTCAGGGATCGTGCTGCGCCAAGGCCTTGAGTACGAACGCGATTTTTATCCCGCAATAATGAGTGCACTGTTCAATAGCCATTCGTGGCTCGCGATTGTGATGATCACCGATCTGCTCGCGCGCAAAGATCGGTTCAATGTTCCCGGCACCGCCATGGCTACAAATTGGACGCGGCGCTTGCCAAAAACGATCGAGCAAATGCGCGAGAGCCGCAGTGTTCGGCGAAGGATGAAAGTGATTCGAGAGCTGCTGGAGAATAGCGGAAGGATTCGAGCCACAGATTGACGCGGATGAAGCAGGGACTTAGGAGGATTGGCGGCAAAAGAAGTCTAAAAAATCCGTGTTTAATCCGGGTTCATCCGTGGCTAATTAAATTATGAACCTGCCCATCAAAGTCGCCGTTACCGGGGCCGCCGGACAAATTGGTTACTCGCTCGTCTTCAGGATTGCCTCCGGGGCAATGTTTGGCCGGGAGCAACCGATCGCATTGTCGTTAATCGAAATTCCGAATGCACTCGGCGCACTCGATGGCGTGGTCATGGAACTGCACGACTGCGCCTTTCCATTACTTAAATCGATCACGCCGACTGCCGACCTCGACGAAGGATTTCGCGATGTGAATTGGGCCCTCCTTGTGGGCAGCGTGCCGCGCAAAGCGGGCATGGAACGGAAAGATTTGCTTGGAATTAACGGCAAGATTTTTGTTGGCCAGGGCAAGGCGATTGAAAAGAACGCCGCGGCAGATGTGCGGACACTTGTGATCGGGAATCCGTGCAACACCAATTGTTTGATCGCGATGAACAGTGCCAAGCAGATCCCGAACGATCGCTGGTTCGCGATGACCCGACTCGATGAAAATCGCGCCAAGGCGCAGCTAGCGCATAAAGCCGGTGTCGAAGTCACCGCGGTGACGAACATGACGATCTGGGGAAACCATTCCGCCACGCAGTATCCGGACTTTTATAATGCAAAAATAAATGGGCGTGCCGCGAACGAAGTCATTGGTAACGAAGCGTGGCTAAAGGGAGAGTTCATTGCGACGGTTCAACAGCGCGGCGCAGCGATCATCAAAGCGCGGGGGCTCTCGTCAGCGGCGTCGGCGGCGAACGCGGTAATCGACACGGTGCATTCTTTGACGACCGATACGCCCAGGGATGATTGGCACAGCGTTGCGCTCTGTTCGACTGGCGAATACGGCGTGGAGAAAAACTTAATCGCGTCCTTTCCGACGCGTGTGAAAAACGGAAAAGTCGAAGTGGTGACAGGAGTTGCGGTCCACGAATTCAGCCGCGGAAAAATCGACGCGAGCGTGAACGAATTAAAGGAAGAAAAGTCTTTGGTGGGCGACTTGTTAGGCGCCTGATTCTTGGTCCTTGCCCGCCCGAACCGTGAAACGGTGGGAAGCTTGCATCCGTGAATGGTTGCCCTACCCAATCCGCTCGAAGTGAGCCGATTGTGAATCGCCCAGATCGTTTACGCCGGACTGATCGCGAGTCGGGAGTGTGAACCAAAAGGTGCTTCCTTTTCCGGGTTCGCTCTGAACGCCGATTTTTCCTTGGTGCGCTTCCACCGCAAGCCGGCAAAAGGCGAGTCCCAGACCGGTCGAATGTCGATGTTGGCGGCCACTGTTTGTTTGTCCAAATTTTTCGAAGATATATTCGTGCTGGTCTCGCGGTATCCCCTCGCCGTTGTCGCTAACGGAAATAGTGACGTTAGCCTCCGTGCGCTCAATATTTACCCGGATTGATCCGTCTGATTTTGTGAATTTCAGTGCATTGCTGATGAGGTTCTCAACAATCCGACGGATGACATCAGCGTCGCAAGAGACTGTCACTGGGGCGGGCGGCATCTCGCAACGGAGGGTGCGACCTCGTAGGACAGGGGTAAATCGATTCGCAGCCTTGCGGGCGATCTCCGCGAGGTCGTGATTTTGGAAGCGGAGCGGCATTTTACCTGCCTCGAGCCGACCGACATCCAGAAGCGTGTTGATCATGTCGCGCATGTCATCCGCACCCCGCTTTGCCCCAGTGACACACTCTGCTTCATCCGGGTTCAGTTTATCGGAAGCCGTTTGTTCCAGAACATCGACATAGCCGGTAACAAGGCTCAAGGGCGACCGCAGATCATGAATGATCATATGGGTAAGGTCATCCCGGGTTTGCAATGTCGACTGAAGTCTGGCTTTTTCGATCCGTTCGAAAGCGAAATCCGAAGCCAGACAAAAGAAGACGGTCGAGTTGAGGGCCAGGAGTGGTGCCAGGCAAGAAAGATAAAGATTTTGGTGGTTGTAAAACCAAAGGGCGAAAAATGGTGTAGCGGCGTCAATCACCCCGAGAGCAAGCAAGCGTAGCCACGGGGACCGAATGCTTAGCCATAGGGCAAATCCGAGGATGGCGGCCATTATTGTCACCGCTGCCATGGCTAACCGCGAAAGGTCTCTGACTGATTCGCGATGGAGCAGGGCATTGAGAACGTTGAGGTGGACCTCGGCTCCTGGCATGGCGCCAAATGGCGTTCGGAATTCATCCTTCTGCCACCTTCCTTCCGCCCCGACGACTACGATCTTGTCACGCACGAGCTCACCGTAGCGGTAATTGTGTTCCCAGTATTCCGGAACAAAGATTTCGAAAAGCGGGCGGGGATGAAAAGCCGTTCGAGGCGGGCCGGTGAACCGGATCAGATGCTCGGCGAGATCGTTTGGAATCAGTTCCGGGTGCCCCGCTTTTGCAACGATCCGTGCCGAAAACGAAAGGTAAGTGGCAATGGAATCCTCGGGCTCGCGGAAAGCAACACGATATTGTGCCCCGCGCACAACTCTGTTTTCATCAGCAAAAAAATTCGTGAACCCAACGCGTTCATCTTGCGTCGGCGCCTTCGGGATCAGCGTTTCGGCCGGCGGCTCGTAGCTGGAAGGAATTCTGGACGATCGCTCGACGTTGTCAGGAGCAACGAAATTACTTCCAATAACCACCTGAGACCTGAATTGCTCCAATGCGACACGAAAGGCATCATCACCGAGGGCAGAAGCCGAAAATAGGCAATCGAAAGCGACGACCTTTGCACCAGCACGGGCGAGACGCTCCAGAATCATGGCGTAGATTTCGCGATTCCAAGGCCAACCTTTGCTCATGATCTCGAGGGCGCGCCGCGATTCCGGATCGCTTGAACTGGACGAGAACAACCCTTGAACGTCGAGTGTTTCATCCAGGGTTACAGAATCGGAATCAATTGCGAGAAAGAGCAGGTCTGGGTTAGCGGGAGTCATCCGGCCGGAGCGGGCGATGGCGTCACGAAGCCCGAATTCGGTCTGCCGGTAATAGCCGGGAGACGTGAAATCCAGCAAGATCGCCGCTGCTGCACAAAGCATTGCAAGAAGAAGGACGACCAGGGTGCGCCAATAAGGCATCATGCTCGGACGCCGCCAGAAAAGTGCCGAGAGCGGGGGCCGCGCGTTCGGCTGCGATCCACGGATGGGACCCCTTGATGCGATGCGGGGTTCTCGGGGTAAGGCCAAAACTCTCCTTAATTCGATTCTAAATATATAATTTATACAAGAATCGCCCCAATATCCATGCTCAGGATCAGGTTTGCTTTAGCCACTGTCGCGCTCTGTTCCGGCGTCTTTGTTCAGCAGTCCCTTGCCGGCCCTCTCACCTCCGCCGAGGTCACCAAAATCATCAACCGGGTTGGTGTGATCGAGCCCGCAAAAGGGGAACGTCCCGCTGCCTTGCGCGATGTCATCAAAGATGATCTCGGCCTACAAACGGGCGCCAAATCCCGCTCGGAATTGCTTTTTCAAGATAACACCCTGACGCGTGTCGGTGCGGAGACATTCTTCAGTTTCAAAACCGGCACCCGGGATTTGACTCTGGAGAGGGGATCCATGCTTCTGCAAGTGCCGAAAGGATTAGGCGGAGCCAAAATTCACACCGCGGCGGTCACGGCGGCTATCACCGGCACGACGATAATGATGGAATATAAGCCTCGGCAATACCTCAAGGTTCTGGTGCTCGAAGGCAGCTTGCGTTTATCGCGAAACGGATCCTTTGATTCGCAAGTTTTGCATCCGGGAAAAATGGTGATCATGCGACCGGACGCAAAAAAGGTTCCCGACCCGATCGATGTTGATCTGGCACAGATCGCCAGGACATCGACTTTGGTAAACTTCCCCGGCAGCAAAATTTTACCCAGCATGCCGCTTATTTACGCTGCGATCAACGACCAGGCCAGGGAGCTAACAAAAGGAACCCTTGTTCCGACAAATTTGGTCATGGGTCACGGAACCACGGTGGTGTTAGCCTCACCTGATCAGGTGAGCAAAACCATCGGCTCACTCACCGGCGTAGGCGCGATTCAGAACGGCGCACCCATAGCCGCAACCGTTTCCGCCAACACGAACAACGTTCTTGGCTCTGGGCCTGCAGTTTCGGTCTCCAGTAGCGCTCAACTTGTGTCACTGGTGGGCAACGCTGTGCCGGCTTCTGGCGGAGTAATCAACGTTACTCCGGGCGCCGTTAGCGTTCGTGCAAGTACGGCTGGGGCCGTCGGCGCCAGCACCGGCGGTGTTAGCGTGAACGCCGGCACCAACGTCTCCTCAGGTGGCAGCCAGGGGCGATAAGCTCCGCTGGCATTCTCCCAATATGCCCCGGATCGCTACCAGTTGTTGGAAGCAATCCGACTGCGTGTGAACGAGTTACTCATCGCCGATTTGCTTGGCACGCCATAACAACTGGGAAGGCTCCGCGCTGTATGCCAGTCCGGCTCGGATCTCGACGCCAATGTTAGTCGGCAAAGCCGCTACCCTGGTGGCATCGCTTGATAGAGCGGCCAATCCGCCTCGCCGGAGCCAATCTTTCACGCAGCATTTATTGCGTCCGCGTTAGCAGCGCTGTCTTCTGAGCGAACGCGAAGGATCTCTTTTAAACCTGAGAGCATTCGTGAGATCCTTCGTCCGAGCCGCACTGGCATATCTGCGGCTCAGGATGACAACTTATTGCCAGTGAGGCGCTGGAAGGCCTCGACGTATTTCCCGCTCGTCTTTTCAATAATTTCCCGCGGCAAATGAGGAGCGGGCGGCGTTTTGTCCCAATCGAGGGTTTCGAGGTAATCGCGGACGAACTGTTTATCGAAACTGGGTGGGCTTTGCCCGACGAAATACCGGTCCGCCGGCCAGAAACGTGATGAATCGGGTGTAAGACATTCGTCAATCAGCAGCAACCTCCCGTCGAGCGTCCCGAATTCAAATTTAGTGTCGGCCACAATGATGCCGCGCTTACTCGCGTAATCCCGACCGGCGGAATAAATTTCCAGACTTAGCTTTTCAACCCGAGTCGCGCTTTCGTCGCCGAGCAAACGGCGACACTCGTTCATGTCGATGTTTTCGTCGTGACCCTGTTCGGCCTTGGTTGAAGGCGTGAAGATGGCTTTCGGTAACGGTGAGGCGAGCTGCAAGCTCGGCGGCAATTTGATTCCGCAAACACTTTGCGATTGCTGATATTCTTTCCAACCGGACCCGGCCAGATAACCGCGCACGACGCATTCGACTGTAAGTGGTGTGGTTTTGCGCACAATCATGGAACGGCCGGCGAGTTGGTCACGAAATTTTTTCAAGTTGTTTGGAAACTCATCGAAATCCGCCGTGACAAAATGATTCTCGATCTTCTGAAAACGCTTGAACCAGAACGCCGAAATCTGATTTAAGACCGCACCTTTGAATGGAATCGGGTCGGGCAGGATTACGTCGAAGGCGGAGAGGCGATCGCTGACCACGAAGAGGAGAGTGTCACCGAGGTCAAAGACCTCGCGGACCTTGCCGCTGCGTAGTTTCTTAATTCCAGGAAGATCGATTGAAGATTGTGGCGTCGTTTGCAGGGCTGCAGTTTGCATTTTTCAACGCTCAACGTTCAACGCCCAACATTCAACTCCGAAGGCTTTCGCGAGCAGGCGTCCAATTGGGGACTTTATTGAGCGTTGGACGTTGAGCGTTGGGCGTTGAACGTTCTCCGCCTCCTATGGCTGGAATCGTCGTCCGACCGCGCGCCCGAATCCTGCACGGCCACGACTGGGTTTTCTCGAGCGAGGTATTAAAGGTTTTTGGCGACCCGGCCGATGGCGACGTCATTTCGATCAAGGACGGACGCGACAAAATGCTGGGAAGCGCAATCTGGAATTCAAAGTCGCAGATTGTGGCGCGGCGTTTCTCTCATCGGCGGCAGGAGCTTGATGTTGATTTCTTCAAACGAAGGATCACGCAGGCGGCGGAATATCGTGCCCGCCGCCAGGTGAACCCGGAACTGCATCGCGTGCTTTGGAGCGAGAGCGATGGAGTCCCGGGGGTAATTCTCGATCGATACAGAGATCAATTTGTTTTGCAACTAACGACTCTTGGGATGGATCAACGCCGGGAAATATTGGTCGACGCAATCCAAGAGGCTCTGAATGCGGGAAATATTATCGAGCGCAGCGACGCGACGGTGCGGCGCGCGGAAGGTTTACAACCAACGAGCGGGGTGCTGCGGGGCGAGGCTCGGGAATGCGAATTCGAAATCTGTGGGGTGAAACTTCTGATCGATCCTCTGAGCGCGCAAAAGACCGGATTTTATCTCGACCAACTTCCGCATTATCCGGCGATAGCGGGATGGGCGGCGGGTAAACGCGTTCTCGATTGCTTTACCAACGAGGGAGCATTTGCGCTAACCTGTGCCCGGGCGGGTGCGACCGAGGTAATTGGTGTCGAGATGCAGACGAACGCCCTGGTAGCAGCGCGCGAAAATGCGAAGCGCAATCAACTTACGGCACGCTGGGTCGAACAGGATGTCTTTCCCTACTTGCGTGCCGCGGAGAAAGCCGGCGCGCAATTTGACTTAATCATTCTCGATCCACCGTCGTTCGCGAAAACGAAAAGCGGCATACGCGACGCCATTCGCGGTTATCGGGAGCTGCATTTACGCGCCTTCAAGTTGCTCTCGCGCGACGGAATCCTGGCGACGTTTTCCTGTTCTCACCACATCAGCGATGCAATTTTATACGAAACAATTTCGGCGGCGCTGGTGGATGCGCGCCGATCGGCACGACGGCTTCGGCGCTTCGAACAAGCGCTCGATCACCCAGTCGTACCGACCATGCCGGAGACGGAATATTTCAAGGGTGTGTTGTTGGAAATGAAGCCGTCGTTTTGAAGTCCGAGCCGGACTGCATGCAAGAAACAGCTCTCAGTGATGCGATCAGCCAGAAGAAAAATCTTCGTCGATGACGATGAAAAATCTGGAAATTCGAACTTGACTCTTTAATGTCCGGTTTAATTGGGGCGGACGAGACGCGCCGCTCCGCTAACCATGCCAGAACGGATTCGTGCGATGGAACAAATGCTTGAACTAACCGAGGAAGATACGGTCACACCTGAGCTGCTCGATTCGCAGGTGCAAAAAGCGCAGGAGCAATTGCTGCAATTGCGCCGCCAACAGGAGCAGATCGAGAAACAAAAACGTGAATTGGAGGAACTCAGCCGCCGGCAGGAGGAATTGGAGCGTGGCCGGGCCGAGATGACCGACAAATTGACGCGTTCCCTTGTCGTGCTGGAACGCGAAGCCTATGAGACACAAAAGAAGCTCGAACAATTGCGCGCCACACGTGAGAGCTTCGGGCAACACCTTGAGATTTTGGAAGGGATCGATCCCAAGGCGTGGAACCCGGCGGATTTGCACCGAGAGTTGAGCCGCGCGCTGAGCACCGTGGATGATGCGCGAGCGGAGTTCAGCCAGCAGCGGAGCCGGTTGCAAGCGATCGCGACACAGGATGCGGAAAACGTCTCGTTGCCGGAAGCCGCGCCTGAGGTCGTGCACGGTGGAGGCGAGCGGTCGTTCGGCCAATGGGTTTTGATCGGATTCGCCCTCTCGCTCCCTCTGATCGCGGTTGGATTGATGAGTTTGCTAATCTTCTGGTGGATGGCCAAGGGCTAAGCTTCGCGAATGATTCGGCGTTCGCCTAAATCGGGCTCGGCGGTTGATAAACAACAAGAAGAGCTGGCTCGGCGCGAGAATGCGCTGCGCGATCAGATGCAGAAGTTGCAGCGGATGATCGACGACGCGCCGCGGCTAGCGCAGGAAACATCGCGGAAACAAAAGGAGGAATTGCTGGAGCGAGCCAACCAGCGCGGCAGTCGCCTCGATGCGTCGTTGTCATTGCACGATAAACGCTGGGACGACAATGAATGGGGCGTACGCCGGCCAGGTTCGTTGCGCAAGGAACGCCGGGAAGGCCGGATCATTTTTCTGGTTCTGGTGATTGCGCTGGCCGCGGCCGTCATGTGGCTGATGACCCGGTTCCATTTCTAAAATGGCGGGCGAACTCGACGTCGGCTATGTGGCGCAGTTGGCCAGGTTGCATTTGACGCCAGAAGAGACGGAGCTTTTTCAAAAGCAACTGGGTGACGTTTTGCTTTACGCTGAGAAACTAAATGAAGTGAACGTTGAGGGCGTAGAACCGGCAGCCCATGGTGTTCCGATTTTCAATGTCTTGCGCGAAGACAAGGCAAGCGATTGGTTCACTCCGGCGCAGGCGTTAAGCAACGCGCCGCGCCAGGCCAATAATCTTTTCATCGTTACCAAAGTTGTGGAATGACGAAACGCGAGCTGCCGGCGCTTGGCATCGTCGAAGTCCAGGATCTGCTGCGGCGGCACGAAGTTTCGCCGGCCGAAGTGCTGGAGTCTTTGGAAGAGCGGATCAATGCGGTTGATGACAAAATCGGAGCGTATCTGGCGCACGATCTCGCTGCGGCTCTGAGTGAGGCAGAAAAAGCGGATGTGAATTTGCCGCTCGGCGGGATCCCGATTGCGCTGAAGGATTTGATCAACGTCGAAGGCCAGCAATGCACCTGCGGCTCGAAAATTCTTGCCGGCTATCGCGCACCTTATACTGCAACCGCGATCGAAAAATTGCGCGCGCATGGTGCGATTCCCTTCGGACGAACGAACATGGACGAATTCGCGATGGGATCGTCGACCGAAAATTCGAGCGTGCAGATCACGCGTAATCCCTGGGATCTTTCGCGAGTGCCGGGGGGATCAAGCGGCGGCGCAGCCGCAGCTGTGGCCGCTGACATCGCTTTTGGGGCACTCGGTACCGACACCGGTGGATCGATTCGCCAGCCCGCGGCGTTGTCCGGAGTAGTCGGCTTCAAACCCAGCTATGGTCGGGTCTCGCGCTTCGGCCTCGTCGCTTTTGCGTCCTCTCTCGACCAAATCGGGCCCCTAACGAAAACTGTACACGATTCCGCCTTGCTCATGAATGCGATTGCAGGGCACGACCCGCGTGATTCCACTTCGCTCGACGCGCCGATAGAGAATTACACAAAGAATTTTGGTCGCGATTTGAAAGGAATTCGAATTGGGCTGCCAAAAGAGTACATCATTGAAGGCCTCGATCCGGCGGTGAAAACCGCAGTCGCGGCTTCGGTAAAACAATTGGAAGCACTCGGGGCCGAGATTTTCGAGGTCTCGCTCCCGCACACCGATTACGCCGTCAGCGTCTATTACATTTTGGCAACTGCGGAAGCGTCAGCCAACCTTGCTCGCTTCGATGGCGTCCGTTACGGCCATCGGGCCGACAACATTGCCAATTTGTTTGACCACTATGCCCGCACTCGTGAAGAAGGATTCGGCGCGGAAGTGAAACGGCGGATTATTCTCGGCACCTACGTTCTCAGTTCGGGTTATTACGACGCCTATTACTTGCGCGCGCAGAAAGTGCGCGAACTCATTCGGCGCGATTTTGCCAATGCTTTCGAGAAAGTAGATGCCCTGGTTTCGCCGACGGCTCCGACACCCGCGTTCAAACTGGGCGAGAAAACAGCAGATCCATTGCAAATGTATCTGGCCGACATTTTCACGATCGCAGCAAACCTCGCTGGGATTTGTGGGATCAGTATTCCTTGCGGTTTTGCCGACTCAGAGAGCGGGAAGAAATTGCCGATTGGGTTACAGCTACTGGGGAAAGCGCTTGACGAGGCCCGCATCCTTCAAATTGCGCATGCCTACGAACAAAGCACCGACTGGCACAAGGCGCAGCCGCCGGTCCGGACCGAGCGACACACTGCAGGAATCGATTTCGACCACTAATGCACGCGAATAAACACGAATTTCCTCTTCCGTTAGCGTCTATTAGCGCGTATTCGCGGTTGCAGATTCTTTTGCGCGGCCTTGCCAAATGGCTGGAACAGCCGCCCACGCGGTTTTTCCTGCGCATTTTGTTTATCACGACCCCGATCACTTTCACCCTGATTCCGTTCATACGGTTTCTGCGCAGTGGCACGGACATGGATTACCGGACGTGGTACCAAGCGGGTCAAACGGTCCTGCATGGCGGCGAGATCTATCCTCACGGACAGATTTTTCCGTTCATGTATCCGCCGATGTGCGCGCTGATGTTGGGAGTGCCGGCATTTTTTGGCAAAGCCATGATGATTCTCATTTTATCGTCAGTTAACACCGTCGCGTGGCTCCTGTGCATCTGGTTTACCAGCGCGTTGATTTCGGAAAAGGGAAACTCGCCGATTGTTATTGCGAATCTCGTCCTGATGCCATTTATCTGGTCTAGTTATCATCTCGGCCAACCCAGTCTTGTATTGCTCGCGCTCATGCTGGGTGCTTTTCTCAGCTTGCGCTACCGCCGGCAATTCCTGGCAGGCGCGTTGATTGCAGTAGCGGCCGCGATCAAAGCCTTCCCGTTGCTCGCCATTCCCTACCTTATTTACCGGCGTTACTGGACGGCAGCGGCGGCCCTTCTGGTGAGCCTCATCATTTTGCTCTTTATTCTGCCGATTCCATTTCGCGGAGGCCAACGAACGGTGAATGACGTTAGCGAGTGGCAACACGGGATGTTGCACTATGAAGAAAGCGGGATCGCGCAACGACCAACGCGCAGTTACAGCTGGAAAAATCAGTCGATTTTCGGCGTGGCCAATCGTTTGCTCAGACGGGTCAGTTTCGATGATGGAACGAATGCGACTTATGCAAATGTCGTCGATCTAAATTTCAGAACAGTAAATATCATCATTGTTGCGTGTGCGCTCTTCCTGGGAGCGTCTTTTGTCTGGGCAATGCCGCGCCGGCACTCTCCACGAAGCGATGCCGGCGAATTCGCTGCACTTTTGCTTTTGATCCTGATCTTTACGCCGCTCGCCTTCGGCTATTTGTTCGTATGGCTAATGGTGCCGCTCACACTTCTGATCAAATGCACCATAGCTTCGGACGATTCGATTGGGTTGACATATCTGCTCATTGCCTTCGTACTTTTAGTTGCCACAGGAATCGCACCGCGTCTCGCCCAGACCTATGGCAGTCTTTTTTTTGCCGCCGTCGTTCTCTATCTCGCGCTCGCAACAAATCTTCGGCGTGCCATTTCGGCTAACCGTAACGGAAGGTAGACTTCCAAGTCTGTGCGCCAGTGGAGTTGCACTCCGCTAAACACGCCACACATGCAGCGGACAGAATGTCCGCTGGGCACCCAGCCCGGAGGGCCTATGTTCCGGATTTCTCCGCCGGCAACTGTCGCGCCGGAGTCTTCCGCTCCATTACTCGTCGCCCAATTGCCCGCGACCACGCGATCGCAAAACGCATCGCTTGAGCTAACGACATTTTGGATGCGCCGCGCTCGCGATTACGGAAAACAATCGGCACCTCGCGCACTCGCAACGATCCTCGGCCGCGGACTATTGTTTCGAAAACAATCTTGAATCCGGCAGCCTCGTTCGCAAAGCGCAAAAGACATTCCCGGCGAATCGCGAAAAACCCGCCCATGGCATCGTGCACACCGGTCAGCGGATAAGCCACGCCGGACGCAATCCGCGAAAGCAACCGTCGCCATATCGGCCAGCCCGGAGTCGCTCCACCCGGGATATATCGGCTGCCGACGACAAGATCGGCTTCGTTTGCCAGAATCGGTTGCAGTAATGCCGGGATTTCTTCCGGCGGATGACTAAGATCGGCATCCATCACCACAAAAAAATCAGCCGTCGAAGCATTTGCCCCTGCGATAATGGCGCCGGCCAAGCCGCGTTCGGCACCGTCACGTTCGATCAGCCGTACCCGATGCGCGAGAGTGAGTCCCCGAATCTTGTCGCGGGTGCCGTCAGTCGATCCGTCATCAACAAAGATGATTTCGCTGAACGGGACTTTGGTGTGCTCGATCTGCTTAACCAGTGGCACGATGTTGTCCACTTCCTCCAGCGTCGGGACAATGATCGCAGTAAGCATGGGGCTGGAGCCGACGACGGGATTCGAACCCGTGACCTACGGTTTACGAAACCGTTGCTCTACCAGCTGAGCTACGTCGGCGGATTTGCCCCGGAAAGTAGCCGCTAAATGTGTCTTCCGCGAGCCCCTTTCCATACTGAATACGAATTGCCTCAGATTGTAATCGCTAAACACACAACACCTGCGCTGAAGCGGAGGGATTCCATGACGCGATGAAAGGAGTGTCCTGCTTCGTTATCCGTTCTAAGTACCGGCTATCGGAAAAACAAAACGGTCAAAAGTTAGAAGTTCGGTGGAAGAAGAATTACGGGCGACTTATCTCTTCCAGCGGAATTGGTCGTTGCACCCGGCTATCCAAACCGAGATTGCGAAAGTCG
>QHPU01000071.1 GCA_003219175.1 Verrucomicrobiota bacterium
TAATTGGATCAACGATAGTGCAAATGAGCGACAGCGTCGGTTCGGCATTAAAAATATCGATCCAAGCCGTGCTCGGATCGGGAATGACGAGCATGTCGGAGGCGTTGATCACCTTCCAACCGCGAATACTCGAACCATCGAAGCCAAGACCGTCGGTGAAGATGTCCTCGTTGTACTCGGTGAGGGTGGTGGTGAAATGCTGCCACGTGCCTGGCAGATCAGCGAATTTAAAGTCCACGAGTTTCACCTCGCGATCCTTGATCATTTTGGAAACGTCGGATGGAGTCGTTTTATCTTTAGCCATTTTAAGCGGTTGATGGTTGATGGTTAAGAGTTGATGGAGAAACAGGCAAAGTGGGAGACGTGAAAAATAGAGTTACATTGTCAAAAAAAATTAAGTCGCTCACTCCGTTTTAACGCTTCAACGCGCGAGGCGTCACGCCTCACACTGCTTTTTCGCCGATCTCTTCCGTTCGGATGCGAACGGCATGTTCGACTGGAAGGACAAACACTTTGCCGTCGCCGATCTTGCCGGTTTTGGCCGCGCCCACCACCACCGTGACCGCTTTCTCGACCATGTCGTCTGCGAGCACGACTTCGACTTTCACCTTGGGCAGAAAATCAACGGTGTATTCGCTGCCACGATAAATTTCGGTGTGTCCTTTCTGGCGGCCAAAGCCTTTCACTTCCGTCACGGTCATTCCTTCGATGCCAAGCTCGGCCAGAGCCTCTTTCACTTCCTCAAGTTTGAAAGGCTTGATGATCGCTTCGAGTTTTTTCATTGCGGGTAAACTTGCGTGTGCCTGTCCCTTTGCAAACCAAAATGGATTGCAGCACCGGCTCTCTTAGCAACGCGATTGCGGAGAAGCAAGTATCGTTTTTGTGTGAATAATTTTGGTTTTTAGAATTTGCGAGAAATAACGGGCCGCGGCCAACGACCGCGGCTACAGTGGAAGGGGCACCGCGGTGTCGGCGCTCGAAATTTCGGGACACGACCAGCGCATCCACCCCTCCGGACGACAAAAAAAGCGGCACGCGCGAGAAATGCGCGGTGCGATGCTTGGTAAATTTGCCAACGAAATTTTTGCCTTTAATACTCATTGCGGATGTCTCGCGATTCTTTTGTTCACCTCCATCTCCATACGGAATACTCGCTTCTCGACGGTGCCGTGCGGATGCGGGAGCTAATGAATGAGGCGCTGAAAATGAAAATGCCGGCGGTGGCGATTACCGATCACGGCAATCTTTTCGGGGCGATCGATTTTTATCAGTGCGCCAAAGCTGCGGGAATTAAACCGATCATCGGGTGCGAGGCCTATATCACCAGCGGCTCGCACAAGGAAAAACCGTCACGCGAAACGACCTATCATCTCACTTTGCTGGCGGAAAATGAATCGGGTTATCGCAATCTGGTGAAGCTAATTTCCGCGGCGCATCTCGACGGTTTTTATTATCGCCCGCGGATCGACAAGGCATTACTCGCAGCACATGCGCAGGGTTTGATCGGCCTGAGCGGATGTCTCGCCAGCGAAATCAACAGCGCGCTTCAGTCCGACAACATTCAGAAAGCGCGAAGTCTTACCGCTGAGTATCGCGATATTTTTGGATCAAAAAACTTTTTCATTGAATTGCACGACCACGGGATCGCCGAGCAGAAAAAATGCAACACGAATCTGCCGAAATTTGCGCGCGAGTTCGGGCTCGGTCTGGCCGCGGCCAACGATGTTCATTTTTTGCGGCGAAGCGATCACCAGGCGCACGACGTGTTGCTGTGCATCAACACCGCCACCAAAATTGAAGAGGAACAGCGGATGCGGTACGAGCCCGAGCTGTATTTCAAATCACCGGACGAGATGCGGAAAATCTTTTGCGATTTTCCGGACGCGATTACCAACACGCTTGAGATTGCCGATCGTTGCAATCTCGAAATTGAATTCGGGAAGTCGAAGTATCCGGAGTATCCCGTGCCTGAGGGAAAAACGCGCGACGGATATTTGTGCGAGCTTTGTTACAAAGGACTAAGCGAGCGTTACGGCGAACGGGCAGAACGGGACAGGGAATTAATCAAGCGACTAGACTACGAGATCGATGTTCTGAAAAGGACGGGTTTTGTTAGTTATATCCTTATTGTCTGGGACTTTATTCATTTTGCCAAGCAGCGTGGAATTCCGGTTGGGCCCGGGCGCGGCTCTGCTGCCGGTTCCATTGTCGCTTACGTCCTCGGCATTACTGACATCGATCCGTTGCAATACGGATTGATCTTTGAGCGGTTCCTTAATCCCGATCGTATTTCTCCGCCCGATATCGATGTGGACTTCTGCGAAGCGCGCCGCGGCGAGGTTCTCGAATACGTTCGGCAAAAATACGGCGAGCGTCGCGTGGCGCAGATCATCACGTTTGGCCGCCTGAAAGCGCGCAGTGTGGTGCGTGATGTGGCACGCGTGATGGGACTGAGCGTACGAGATGGCGATCGCATCGCCAAGATGATTCCAAATGAGTTGAATATTACGTTGAGTTCCGCGGCCGAGAGAAATCCTGAGTTGAAAAGAGCAGTTGCAACTGAACTGCAGACAAAACAGCTGATGCAGCACGCGATGGCATTGGAAGGGCTGTCGCGCAGTGCCGGCGTGCACGCCGCAGGCGTTGTTATCAGCGATCGCGACCTTGCCGAGTACGTGCCGCTGTGTCGCGACGTCAAAGGAAACGACATTGTCAGCCAGTACTCGATGAATCCGCTGAACGATCTCGGGCTTCTGAAAATGGATTTCTTGGGATTGAAGACGCTGACCGTGATTGAGGACACGGCGAATCTAATCCGAAAGACCCAGCCGAAATTTGAGATCAAGGACATTCCACTCAACGACCAGAAAGCATTCGATCTTTACAATCGAGGCGAAACGATTGGCTTGTTCCAAATGGAATCGGGTGGAATCACCTCGGTCTCGAAGCAGTTCGATGTGCGGAAATTGGACGATATTATCGCATTGATCGCGCTCTATCGACCAGGGCCGATGGAACTGATCGGCGACTACATCAAACGCAAGAAGGGGCTAACGAAAATTAGATACGAACATCCGCTACTGGAGGAAATCTGCGCAGACACTTATGGAGTAATGATTTATCAGGAGCAGGTGATGGCCGCGGCGAGCAAACTGGGCGGCTATTCGATGGGCCAGGCCGATTTGCTCCGGCGCGCGATGGGCAAAAAGGACAAGGAAAAGATGGCGAAAGAGCGGGCTAACTTTATTGCCGGTTGCGCGCACACGAACAAGATCGGCGAGAGAAAGGCAAATGCGATTTTTGATTTGCTGGAGAAATTCGCCGGCTACGGGTTCAACAAAAGCCACAGTGCGGCCTACGCCCTCATCAGTTATGAGACGGCGTATTTGAAAGCGAACCACCCGGTGAAGTTCATGGCGGGCCTGCTCTCGAACGAAATCAATAACACCGAAAAAATTTCGGTGTTGGTGAGCGAATGCAAACGCATGGGGATTACCATTCTGCCGCCGGATGTGAATCGGAGCGGGTTAAAATTTGTGCCAGAAACCGTAGCCGCGGTCGCTGGCCTCGGCGAAGGACAAGGAGCGACGACTGCGGTCGACGACCGCGGCTACAGGGCTATTCGTTTTGGACTGGCTGCGATCAAGAATGTCGGGCAAGGGGCGATGGAGCTTGCCATCCGCGAACGCGAACGGGGCGGCGAGTTCAAATCGCTGGAAGATTTTTGCAGCCGGCTCGATTCCCGTGTCGCGAATCGGAAAATGCTCGAGTCACTCGTGAAATGCGGCGCGTTTGATTTCCTGCAACGCGAACGTGCGGAACTATTCGCCTGCATTGATGATGCGCTTGCGGCGTCGGTGTCGGCATTTCGTGATCGAATGGCCGGGCAGGTTTCGCTTTTCGGCGACGAACACGAACATGTTGCGCCGCCACGGAAGCGAAGCGTCTCACCCTGGAGCGATCGCGAGAAGGTGAGTTACGAAAAAGAGTTGCTCGGCTTTTACGTGACTGGACATCCCCTCGACGCATATACGGAAGTGATTGCGAACGGAAAATATCAAACGATTGCGTCGCTCACAGAGCTTTCTGATCGCGCCACTTTTCGGGTAGCCGGTGCAATCACGCAGGTGGATAAGAAGTTCACTCGAAAAGAAGGGAAACCGTTTGCGGTGGTTTGGCTGGAAGATTTAACCGGCACGCTTGAACTCGTAATTTGGAATGAGCTTTATCTGGAGTGCGCCGAGGAAGTGGTGCCGGGAAACGTCGTCGGGGTTCGTGGCAAACTCGATCTGCGCGACGACTCGCTGCGGGCGACGGCCGAGAAATTGGGCCTGCTTTCTTCAGAGGTTTCGCGGAATTCGAACGGAAACGGGAGCAAGATGCCTCCACTCTGCCTGCGTTTTTCCGCGAACGCGGGCAGCGATGAACTGCGCGAAGTGCAGGCGCTACTGGCCGCTTCGCCGGGCCAACAACCGGTGCGTTTATTTTTTGAAACTGCGGAAGGCGAAACGGTGCGTGTTGATGCCGGTTCCAATTTTCACGTTTCGGTCACGGCCGAGCTCGAAAAGCGATTGCAGCGCTGGCTGGTTGCGGCGGTGGAGGAGCGGGCGAGAGAGTCGGAGCAGGCGATGGCGACGAAGTCGGTGACGGTGGCGCGCGCGGTGGAATATTGATTTGCAACGACTGACCTGATTCGGCTTCGTCACAAAGGGTGATCGATTGTGTTGCGGCGATCATGGAAGATCGGCGCAGGGTTAGATCACGTCCATCGAGCGTAACTTCGGAAAAAGGCGCTCCGACGTCGCCCTCGTGTAATTCAAAACCATGTGCGCAAGCCTGATTGGCGAATGGTCCATTGCAGTGCAGCTCGCCCGCTGAAGAAAGATTGGCGCGAAGATGTTTGCGGTCGGTCAGGTCGATTGTCCCTTTGAGTTCGGCCTCCACATTCGCACTAACTTTAAGCTTGAGTGAATTCACGGCGATGGCGTCGCTGCGCCAGTTAGTTTGTGCAGAAAAGGAGAATTGATCGGTCTGTCCGGAAACTGTACTGCTGAAACTATTCTCGTCGCCGGCGCCGGTAAGCTTGGCCGACAGCGTGCCGACTAATTTTCCGATCACGGGAAACTCCAAAGCGTAATCGCCCAATTCGTGGCACCAGCTTTCGGCTGAGAGCGTAAATGATTTTTTCTGCGCCAAATCAATCTTGCCCTGCGCGCGCAGAAAATCTTCGCCACGCTTTAATTCCAACTGATCGACCTGCGCTCCACCCGATTCCAGACCGATGCGGGCTGTTAAAGAATCAACCGGAAGCTGAAAGATTTTCAGCGCGTCGCCCGTGACAGCGAGTTCACCGTCAACCGTTCGCTCATGCGTATGCATGCGGCCGCGCGCCGCCACTTTACCGGCGAACGCTTCCGGTCGGGCGCCAAAGAGTTCCGCGAATTGACCCAAATCGTTAATCGACGCGGAGATGTCGCCGCGAAAATCCGGATTTAGCCATTCGGTGTTGATTGCGCTTTCACCGCTAAGCGTCAATTCATTGCGGCGTTGTTTAATAAAGAGCTGCTGCAGTTGAATGGTGTGTCGGTAAAAGTTTGCGCCGAGCATGATGACGTCGGCTTTGCGCTCGCGCCAACTAAAGCCGGTTAACTCGGTCCAGATTGAAGCGGTGGCGTTCAAGAAATCGCGCGGATCGCCGCGAAACGTAAACTTCGACCCGTGCACCATCCCCTGCACCGGAACGGTCAGCCCAAGGGCATTGGCAAGTTGCGGCAGCGAAATGCCGGAAGCGGTGCCGGCGGCTTCCCAGATTCGTGTCTTGTCAGGGCGTTCCGTCGCAATGTTCGCGCGCATTTTACCGCCCAAAAGGGAAACGCCGAGATCGGTGCCGACTCGTCCCGTTCGCAGAGCCGTGAGATCGATCACCAATGAGTCGATGGTGAAACCTTCCAGCAGGTTAAGCGAACCAATGGAAAAGCGGTCGTCCTGCCAGCGCGTAACACCGCGAACGCGGGGGAAACGTTTTTCCAAAAATGGCGCGCGGATTTCCACTGTGCCGATGGATAACAGCCCGCTGTTACCTTTACTACCGGAAACTCTTGCGTCGTGGAAAGCGAGAAAAGAAAAGGATTGTTCGAAACGGATCTGGTCGGCAAAGATCTCAAAATTTTCCGGCAAAAGTTTGTCCAGCGCGATCCAATCGACGGGACCGGCGGAAAGCGGTGCACGGCCGCGAACGAAGAACTTTGCATGCTCAATCCGAAGCGAAGAGAGCAGGTGTGATTTTTCCGACCGGCCGAAAATTCCCGCCAACCTTAGTCCGGCTTCGATGCGTGTGGCGTCAAACTCAAGATGATCGGCGTCGAGGCCGGCACCGATAATTTTCAGGTCGGTGATTGTAAGCGGGCGAAAAAGTGGGGCATGAATTTCGGAGAAGGTGAGAACAAACCCGGACCGTCGGGCTTCGTAGCGAAGCCACGCTGCGATGGTGCGTTCCAAAACGGGTGGCGCAAAAAAACTCAGAACGACAAACGCAAGCAGAACAAAACCAAGCGTGAGCAATGGTTTCTTCCGTGGTGACATACGAGTCTTCTAGCGCGCAATCATGCCGGCGGAAAGCTGCATCACTCTGCCTTCGCGGCGTCGTAAAAGACTACGTGCAGAGGCGGAGGATTTCCGACGCGGGATTTCAATTGTGTTCGCAATGACTCTTCGGCTTGCCCTGCCAGATTTTGTTCGGCGGCGCGCTCGCTCGCGAGTTTGCCAAGCGCCGCCAGCTCCGACTGGACGTCAGCACCGGAGATTGGATTCCAAAAGCCATTTTCGTAGGCCAGCAGTTCAACCGCGTTTTGTTCCACGCCGAGGAGTTGTGCATGCGGCAGCCGAACGATTATCGTGTCCGGCGAGATGGTGACACTGAATTCCTGGCGCAGATCGAATCCCGCCTTCGCCGTATAGGTTCCATACAAACGCAGCCGTTTCGTGCTTCCAGCCCAGGTGTGCAGAAATTCGTGCTCGACTTCGAGTTTTCGAGAAATCAGGGCCAATTCAGCAATCGGTGACGTTTGTTCAAAGTAGACGCGATTATTGATCGTGACCCGCGGCTGCAATTGCGTGATCTGAACAATTGCGTCACGTAAATCGCGCCCGACACGCTCCATTTGATCGACGGTTTCCCGCGTCGCGCGTCCCGGCAATGCGGCACAGCGGTTAAATAGGAAAACCCCGGCTGCGATGGCACTTAGTCCGAGAACTGTGAAGGCCAGGGGCCAGTTTAAACGTCGGGAAAAAGATGGCGGCGCCGTCATCAGAAGGCGGTACCGCCCCCCACGCCCGAAAGGACGCGAAGGGCGGCTGTTCCCCCCAGAACAATCTTGAAAACTGAGAGTCCAGTAGATGAACTTGGCGCGGGCGGCAAGAGAATTTTAGTTTAAATACATTGTTTTTGTCCAGATGCCATAATTGTCCTTTGACTAACATAGTCCTGATCGGTAGGCCGAACTCCGTCGAACCGGCATAAAGACGGTGGCTCCGCACGCGTCGCCTACCAAAAGAACCGGAAAGCGCTCCGCGGTCGTTAATCTTTCTTTTTGCCCTGATTCTCCCAACGACTGACAGTCACCGACGGCTCAGATGAAAATCGGGATTCGATACGAAACAGTTTACCGCTACGATCGGGCGGTCAGGTTTTCTCCGCACGACGTGCGGCTTTTTCCCCGTAGCGACCGCTTTGTCCAAATAGCGCGGCTCGATTTTAAAACCAAGCCGGAAACGGCAGTGCGGTTCGGACGCGATGTTTTCGATAACATTGTCGCGTCCTGTTTTTTTGAAAAGGCGGCGGAGGCGCTGGAACTGCGCCTCGCGATCGATGTGGAGATAGCGAAGAAGAATCCCTTCGATTTTGTTCTGGCGCGCCGCGCGGTCCAAATGCCATTTGCCTACGAGGAAGATATCGCCTCGATTATTTGCGCGTATTGCCAACGGCAAACCAGCGACGCCCTTTCGTTGCCGGGCTGGACGCCACCAACGCAGGAACTGCCACGCGAAACAGTGGCGACACTAGTCGAATTAACCAAGCTTCTGCATCGGACGATTTCCTACCAACGGCGCGAAGAGGGAGCGGCCCAAGCGCCGGCTGAAACAGTGCGTCTGCGAAGTGGGGCTTGTCGTGACACGGCTGTGTTGCTGGCGGAAATCCTGCGGGACGCGGGCTTGGCGGCGCGAGTCGTCTCGGGATATTTGCGTGAGGCGGACGAAGAAATTCGCCGCGCGGAGGGTTCGTTGCATGCATGGACGGAAGTCTTTTTGCCCGGCGCCGGCTGGGTCGGACTGGATCCGACCAACGGCATCCTTTGCAATGATAATTTCATTGCTGCGGCTGTTGGATTGCGGCCAGCGGATATCACGCCGATCAGCGGAAGTTTTTATCATCGCGACCGTGTGCCTGCAGAAATGCAAAGCCGGATCGAACTGATTATCTTGTAGCGCAGGCCTTCAGTCTGCGGAGCAAACGGCATCCTGCCCGTTTTGCCGGGGCGGATGAAATGAGCGGGCAAGATGCCCGCTGGCCCCCAAAGGTCCGAGCTCTCTACGGCGAGTCTTCGACCGGACTGGCGTAAGATGGCTATGCTACCAAAGCGGCCTAGCGGAGTTAGACTTCGCTGCTTCGGAAAAGCGGACAGAATGGCCGCTTGGCGCACAGGCTATAAGCCTATGTTCCGACATTTCATTGTTGTTGTTTCAGATTCCCAAAATGCTAACGAGTTTAAGGTTGCACAATTTTCGCTGTTTCGAGGGCCTGTCGGTCGATATCGGACCCGGTCTGAATTTGTTTCTCGGCGGAAACGGGGAGGGGAAAACGACCATTTTGGAAGGCGTTTGTGTGCTGTTGCGATTGCAATCGCAGCGTTCCGCATCGCTCGCGCCAGTCGTCCAAACTGGAAAGAAATCGTTTGGCGTGCGCGGCAGGTTCGAGGAGCACGAGTTGGAATTTCGTTACCGCGCGCTCCGGCGCCAGGTAAGATTCGACGGCGTCGAACAGCGAACGGTTGGTGAATACCTGCGGCTTGGGCGAGTAGTGTCACTTGCGAATGTCGACATTGAACTTGTCCGCGGTGGGTCGGACACGCGGCGTCGCTATCTGGATTTTCTCGGACTACAAATTGATAACGCTTATCGCCCGGCTTTGCGTGCTTATGAGCGCGCCTTGCGTGCACGTAACGCACTGTTGAAATCGCCGACGGCGCGTCCACGAGAAGTAGCAGCGTATGACGCGCCGCTAATTCAACACGGCCAGGTTTTGCTGCGACAGCGTGCGGAATTAACCGAATCGCTGGCCCCGCTCGCGGGCCAAGCCTATGAGCGTATCAGCGCAGCCCGCGAAAAATTCACGCTCCGATTTGTCCCCGGTGCTAGCGCCGATTTCGAAGGCGATCTCGAGCGGTCGCATCGCGAGTCCATTCGCTTGCGGCAAACGATCGTTGGTCCTCATCGTGACGATCTCGAATTACGCATCGACGATTTCCCGGCGGCCCAGTTTGCATCGGAAGGACAACAGCGCGGCATCGCGCTGGCGATGAAAATTGCGCAGGCGGACGTGCTGAAGAAATCGGGCGACAAGAAAGCGCCATTACTTTTGATCGATGACATTTTTGGCGAGCTGGATCCTGAACGCCGAAATGCTTTGCTGGACAATTTACCGCCTGCTTCGCAAAAGCTGGTCACGGCCACGGCGATGCCGTGGCGCGATGAAATTATTGCCGATATCATTTATGAACTGTGTGATCGACGGTTGCGAAGGTTGTGAGCCCCTTGTCATCGCGAGCGAATCCGCCAGTCCGGTCGAAGACTCGCTGTGGAGAGCTCGGACTTGCGCTTGCGGATAGCGAACCGTGCTTTTAGACAAAAACGTGCGCGAATTACCTCAGAATAAAGGAGAAAGTTACGCCGGTTCGTTGCTGGTGGCCCATCCGAACATGCTCGATCCGAATTTTCGGCGCGCGGTTTTGTTCATTTCCGCGCACACGCCGGATGATGGCGCGCTCGGGATAATTTTGAATCGACCTCTGGAAAAACAGGTAAGTGAAGTTGTTTCAGAAGCGCCGTTGAATGCCTTGGACAAGGTGCCGGTGTTTTTTGGCGGACCAGTCGGGCGCGATCGTTTGATATTTGCTTCGCTGGAGTGGAAGACCGGAGAAGGACTCAAGTTAAATCACGATGTGGATGTGGACGAAGCTAACCAGCAGATTGGGAAGAATCCTGGTTCGATCCGCGCGTTCATCGGCTACGCCGGTTGGGGCGCGGGCCAGCTGGAAGCGGAGATGAAGCAAAACGCCTGGGTAATTCGCAAGCCAGATCGGGCCACGATGAAGCTCGATCGGTTATCGAGGCTTTGGTTCGACATCATGAACGGGCTTGGTCCCTGGTTTAAATTGCTCGCGGCCGCGCCGGACGATCCATCGTTGAATTAATCAGGGCGAGCAAGATTTGGTGCAATAGCCTACGTTCAAAAACGGTAACCGTGCAGTTCAATTTCACGGGCAAATATTCGCTGCACCAATTGGCGCTCTTCCGAAGTAAATACAGACTGGTACGGTGTTCGATCGGCCCGGTATTCTCCTTTTGCCCGGATGCCCAGAGTTCCTTCGAATGGAATGTTCAAGCGCGCGAAGACCTCGGCCAGCTCATCGATTAGATTTTCATAACGAAGAACGCGATCGACGATGATCCGTGACCCAAACGAATCGGTGTAACGCGGGTAATTGATCGGCAATTTTCCTCGGAGGAGGTATTGATCCAGCGACAATTGGCCGCCCTGACGGTGAGCGGTCATGTGATAATGGGACAAGACCTTATCCCAGGGGTTGCGATCGACGCAGAATTTGAAGTAATTCTTCCAAATCGTTGCGGGAACACGCACGCGGATAAGCCATGCCGGCATGTGTCGGTAGAAACGTTGGCGTTGTGAGAGAATGTGTCGCCAAGCGGAAACAGGCCCGAACGGGAGACGGAGGATTTCAGATATCGGACGAACTGCCCCTTCGTAGTTGCGTGGCTCGTGTCCTTCAAGTGGTGGGAAAATCGGAGTAAGCACATCGTCCGGTCCGCAGTGCGGTGAGAGAAAACCCTCAATACTGGTGCCGGCGGTTTTGACGGTCTTAACAAAAATGAACTTGTGCGTGTGAGAAATGATCATCGGCAGCGGCTTAACGGTTATGGCAGGGCAGCACTGACCGTAGAATTGTTATCTGCCGGGCAGAAACATCGCAACTGTTTGGAATGCGAGCGCATTGAAGAATACCTTCCGAATGCTCAAGCCAGCGTCGCGCTTTGAGATATGGCGCTGTTATTCTGCCGCTGGCGAATGAATGTGTTCGGGTCGCGGCCCGATGCCGATGAAGCGCGCAGGAAGCGAACGCAACGCCGGAAACCATTCAAAAAGTCTAAGGAAAATTGGAAGTGAATCTCCACTCTTGGACTCGTGTCCGGTCACGACATTGCGATGAATGAAAGCCTGCATCGCCTGGATTAAGCGTGTTGGCCATTCCCGACGCTTCTGCACCAGCTCCAAGTCGGCCAGCGATACCGGTCCTTTTCTTAATTTTGCCGCTAATAAATTCGCGGTCGCGACTGCGTCCTGCAATGCGAGGTTGATGCCGACGCCGCCCGCCGGCGACATGGCGTGCGCGCTGTCGCCGATGCAGAGCAATCCTTCCCGGCACCATTTTCGCAGACGATTAATTTGAACGGTGAGCAACTTGATCTTGTTCCAATCGTCGAGCTCGGCGATCCGGTCTTTCAGGAAAGGTCCGAGCGCGACAATGCCCTGATGCAGGGCAGTTAGGCCGCTTTGCTTCAACCCCTCGAGACTGTCTTTGGGAATGACAAACCCGACTTGGAAATAGTCGCCGCGATCGAGAAGCACGAGCAGCTGCCCGTGTCGAAAGAAGCCAAGCGATTGAGGCGGGTCGTTCTCTCGTTTGGAAATGCGCATCCAAAGTACGTCGATTGGCACACCGAACTCGCGTAACTGAAACCCGGCTTTTGTATGGGTGATGGCGTGACGACCATCCGCGCCAATGACGAGGTCGGCCAGGAAACGACGTTCGCCTTCTGGTGTCTTTGCTCGCACACCTTCCACCTGGTCGTTTTCGAAAAGTAGATCGATGACCTCGTGTTGCATGTGTAAAGTAAAACTCGGGAACTTCATGGCGTGCCGAGAGAGGAAGTCGAGGAAATCCCACTGCGGCATGAAAGCGATTACCTTGCAGTGTGTCGGCAGCCGCGAGAAGTCCGCGATCGGAACCGGATGACCATTAAATATTCCGCGGATTTCGCGAACTTCCTCATGCGGCAGCTGAAGAAATTCTTCGAGTAATCCCAGCTCATGCAACAACTCGAGCGTGGAAGGATGAATGGTATCGCCGCGAAAATCGCGATTGAAATCGACGTGCTTCTCCAGAACTACGACGTCAACTCCGGCGCGCGCAAGGAGAAACCCCGTCATCATTCCCGCCGGTCCGCCACCCACGATAAGGCAGCGACTGCGGGTTTCAGGAACCGCATTCATGGATTGCTACGGCGACGTTCGCCTAACTTAAGGTGTCGAAAATAGTGAAGCTAATGATGGCTGTCTGGAAGAGAAAAAAGATGGCATAGAATTGGTGGTAACGTTTGTTGCGCGTGATCGCGGGTCATGACTCAGAGCCAGAATAATGGAGACGAGGACGGAGAGATAGCTGAACGGGGTCCGTGATATAAGCATTAATAATGAAAGGGTTCCGTAATTACAAGGGCTGATTGCGAGCTTTGGGAGTTGAGGGTTGAGCGTTTTCGGCTTTCTTTGCAACCGGGCGCAGGGCACATATCACCAGCATGAAGTCAAAGTACGACGTCGTTATTCTGGGCGCTGGGCACAACGGTTTGGTTGCGGCCAGCTACCTCGGGCGCGCCGGTCTTACCGTCCTTCTGCTGGAAAAGAACGATTACATCGGCGGGGCCACCACTTCGCAGAAAGTCTTTCCCGATTACGACGCGCGGTTATCACGTTATTCGTACCTCGTTAGCTTGTTTCCCGAAAAGATTATTCGCGATCTCGGATTGAGACTGGAGCTGCGTCGTCGTGCCACCGGATCGTTCACGCCCTATCGTCAGAACGACCGGCATCACGGCTTGCTTCTAAGCAACGTCGATGAGGAGCTGGGACGGCAATCCATGCTCGAACTGACCGGCAGTGACACCGAGTTTCAGCAGATGAAGAAGTTTTATAACCTGTCGCGTGTCTTTGCTGAGCAGGTCTGGGATACGATGCTAGAGCAGCTGGTATCGAAAGAAGAGTTCAAACGCCGGTTCGACGTCGACGATATCTCTCGCGAAGCCTGGCAAAGCCTGGCAGAAGAACCGCTTGGCCTCGCAATCGAGCGTTATCTGCAAAATGACCTGGTACGCGGGCTTGTCCTGACCGACGCCAAGATCGGTCTTTTTACTCATCCCCATGATCTGTCCCTCGTGCAGAATCGGTGTTTTCTTTATCATTTAATCGGAAATAAGACGGGGGAATGGCGGGTCCCGGTAGGAGGAATGGGAGCGGTGGCAAACGAACTGGAAACAGCCGCTCGCCGGAGCGGCGCTGAATTTCTAACTGGTATTAGGATACGCGGTCTGGGATTGAATGGGAAAGGCCCGTCTGTTGAATTCGAAACAGCGGGAAAAAGGGAAACAATCGACGCCCGATTTCTTCTAGTAAACTTTGGCCGCAATGTATTGGCAAAGTTCACCGGCAAACCATTTCAGCCCAACGCCACCGACGAGGGATCGGTCTTCAAGATCAACATGCTGTTGCGCAGGCTTCCGAAGTTGAAGGCAAAAAAATATGCGGCGGCCCAAGCTTGGTGCGGGACCTTTCATAGTGACGAAGGCTACGAACAGATGAACGCCAGCTACACCCACGCCTCGCAAGGACGGTTGCCGGAGAAGACGCCCTGTGAAGTCTATTGTCACACCCTTACCGACGGCAGCATTCTCGGCCTGGATTTACGAGAACAAGGTTATCACACGATGACGCTCTTCGGCCTGGATGCTCCCTGGAGCGTGTTTGCGCGCGACAATGCTATGATGCGAAAGGAGGCAGAGCAAAAATTCCTTGCCAGCATTAACCAATGGCTGGAGGAACCGATCGAAGATTGTCTCGCCGTCGCTCGCGACGGTTCCCTTTGCATCGAGAGCAAGAGTCCGGTGGATATCGAAGACTCGTTAGGAATGTATCACGGCAATATTTTTCACGATGCCCCGACGTGGCCATTCGCTACCACAAAAAAGGAAGTCGGCCGCTGGGGGGTTGAGACCGAATATGAGAGCGTCTTCTTTTGCGGATCGAGCGCATTGCGTGGCGGCGCCGTCAGCGGTATCCCGGGTCACAACGCCGCGATGAAAGTGCTGGAAACGTTAAAGGCTTGAAGCGTTAAAGCCTTGAAGCGACCGGAGGCACGCGCTTCTGCGGCTTTGGGACGACCTTTCGCGGGGGAAGCACCAGCGTTACGCCGCCACCTGACGAAAAGCCGACAAAAACGCTTCCATCTCGTTCTTCTTTCCGATGGTCAGGCGCATATGGTTCGGCAACGCCGGAAATAATCTTCCAACTTCTACATTCATGTCCTTTAACGCCTTGATCAGCGGCACGACCGGCCGTTTCACATCGAACATGATGAAGTTCGCCTGCGAAGGAATGGAGTTGTACCCCATGGCCTCAAGCTGCGTCGTTACGAACGTTCTCGTTTCCTGATTCAGCCGACGCCCGTTTGCGACTTGATCGGCATCGTCCAAACTCGCACTTGCTGCCGCTACCGCCATAATATTAACGCTGTCCCAGCTTTGATGATTGCGTAATCGTGTGATGGTCTCAGGCTGCCCGACGGCATAGCCGCAACGCAATCCCGCCATCCCATAGACTTTTGAAAATGTCCGCGCGACAATAAGATTCGGATGATCTTTTATTAACGGGATCACGCTACCGTATTCTGAGCTGTCGGCATAATGGAAGTATGCTTCGTCTACCAGGATCATCGTTTGCGATGGCGTTTTGGAAATGAAATCGTGTAGTTCGTTCTTTGGCGTGATGCTCGCAGTAGGATTGTTAGGATTACAGATGTAAACGAGAGCGGCATTCGAGACTTCGGCCATCTTGTCAAGGTCGTGCGCGAAGCTGTTAGTGAGAGGAACTTTAACAACCTCCGCTCCATTGACGGTGGCATGATGCAAAATTGCTTCGAAGGTCGGATCGGCCACGACCAATTTGCCACGCTGCGCTCCCGTAAAAGTTTCCGCGCAGAGTTTCAACACCTCGCCCGATCCATCGCCCAGCAGGATTTGGTCGGGCGTGACATTGTTCAGCTTCCCCAGTTTCTCAATCAGCGCTGCGGCATTTTCGTCCGGGTAGCGACAGGCGAGATGGAAGACGTTCGTCATGGCCTTGAGTCCCTGCGAGGAGGGGCCATAAGGATTTTCATTCGAACTTAACCGCACAATTCCCGTTAGCGGCGGAGCCGCTGGGTGGGGGATCGGAACCGTTTTTGCCAGAGAAACGCTAGGCTTGATTGCGGCACAGGCCGCTCCCGCGCCTAACAGTTGCGCAAATTTCCGTCGAGAAATCGAGACTGTATTCATGTGAAACCTCCGTCTCGAGTGATAAGCCCGCTGGGCGGGAATTGCGAGGGAGAAAAAACGGTAAGTTTCGAGTCCTCAAGGAACGGCGCAAGCGATCAAGGCGGGGCGACGCGCTTCCTCGGCTCGGCGTAGCGCTGGCGAAGGCGGCTGCGTGTCGGGAGAAATGATCGACCTGTTGAGTCGCGTGAAGACCAAACACCGGCGGGAGCCGGTGTCGCAACAAAATCAAACCTCCGTCGGCAACTCCTTTGACCCATCCGCTGCCGAGTCTTTTTTCTTCGGCGTGTAATGCGCGGCCGAGTTTAATGCAGCTTCGAGGATCGGCAGCGCTACGGGTTTAGCGAGTATAGCCATCGCGCCGGACGCCTCCGGTTCCACGGGTGCACTCCATCCTGAAATCAAAATCACGCGAGCTTTCGGGTCCTTTGCCAAAATGTAACGACACGCGGTGATGCCATTAAGTTTGGGCATCCGATAATCCATCAGAACGACGTCCGGACGATGCCGATCATAGGCCTGGATCGCTTCCATGCCGGTGCTCACGACCTCGACCACGTGATGGTGACAAAGACTGACCATTTCCGCCAGCGACGTCCCCACGCTTTTTTGATCGTCGGCGATCAACACCCGCATGCGTTTTCACGCAGAAGTTTCCATGCCAACGGCGGAAAATACCAATAATTTCTGGAATTTAAGGTGCGGAAAACCGCGGGTCACCCCGACCGGGTCCCGTCAGGGCCCCGGGGGGTTTTATCCGGGATTGCCGCAAATTCTAAAAGAAGGGGATTTGTGCCTACCAAATTTTGCTGTCCTTTAGCAGCATGCCACGCCTGGTCCTGCGACCGTAGGATGGCGGGGGTATTTTCGGGATATCGCGTTACCTTCGTGCTGATTCCTTCATTCCGGGCTGGGACGCGTGATTGGCAGGATGATCGCGCCGGTATTGCTTCACTCCCAGCCCGATCAGAATTGCCAGCATAACAAAGCAGACGACCCGTTTTTCCTCGGCGGTAAGAACGAACATCACCTGCGCCTCGGCTTCACGTGAACGGCTGGAAAATGGCCGCGAACATTCGCATCGTAAAAGTGGGCCTGGGACGGCGCGACGAGCAGGTCGTGGTAGATCTCAGGCGGCACATTGCTATAACGATAGATGGCGCCATTGACAAACTCGACTTCGAGGGCGCGGAGTCGCTTGCTATAACCGACGGCTGCCAGTGCGTGGGAATGGACCGGCTGACGCGCAATTCGGGAAGTGATTTGGCGCTGTTCTGCCGCGGCCGCCGAGTCGAGCGTTAGCAACACAATTGCGATGACGATAAGAGCAGTATTGCGCCGCACAGAACTCACAATTGTTTCAGCAGGGTCTTCCAACGCGCCCAGGCATCGTCGCGCGCCTTTCGATTTTCCTCACTCGCATCGGGCTTTTCTCCTTCGCGCATGAATCCGTGGCCGGCACCGGCGTAGGTTACCGGCTCGTATTTCTTGTTCGCCAGTCGCATCAAGTCCTGCGCCGTCGGCACCGTCGCGTTCACGCGTTCATCGTTCCCGGCATAAAAGCCGTAAACCGGACAAGCGATGTTTGCGACCTTAGACTTAGTATCCGCCGCGGTCCCGTAGAACGAGTAAGCCGCTTTCAATTTCGGATTCATGTTCGCGTACTGGAATACCCAGCCGCCGCCCCAGCAAAATCCGCACACGGCCAGGGTCCCATTGCCAGCAGGAATTTTCAGTGCGTACTCAGAAGTCGCATCCAGGTCCGCTTTGATCTGCGTTTCAGGTAATTCCGAAATCGCTTTCCGCGCTTCATCCACATCAGCATAAGTGTGACCGCTGAGCAGGTCGGGCGCGATCGCAATAACGCCGTTCTCCGCCAATTCATCGCACAGACTGCGCACCCAATCGCTTAGCCCAAAGATCTCATGAATAACGATTACTACTGGCGCCTTATCCTTCCGTTCGGGATAAACGACGAACGCCTTAATCATGCGATCCCCCGATTTGATTTCCGCCCAATCGGCATGCCGTGGCGAATTGTTGAGCCGCGCCTTCGCCCAATCCTGGGCGAGAAGCGATTGTGCCGCGAAGATCAGTCCGAGGGTCAAGATGCTGCGTTTCATCGAAATCAAGATATCGATTTTACGATGTCGTGGCGGTTGCCGTCCGACTGCGGCCAATCAATGCATCAATGCTCCAGCTGCCGGAACCGCGCAAAAAGATATAGAAAAAAATAAAACAGTAAACCACAGCAAGCTCACCTTTGTTCACATAAGGAATCAGACCTTTGGGGGCATGCATCATGAAAAACGCCGCCGCCATTTCACCGGAGGCGACGAACGCCGCGATTCTGGTCAATAACCCAAACGCGACAAGAAATCCGCAGATGATTTCAATCCAACCACCTAGCATCATTAGGGGCGGGAGTGCCTCGGTCTTGCCTGCGAACGTGCCGAATATCTTGTCGAGGCCGTGACAAGTAAACATCAGTCCGACAATGAAGCGCATAATGCAATAAAACGGGTCCGCAAATCGATTGAGAGCATTCATGAGCCCGAGGTTGCGGCTATTCCCGCTTTCATGTCAAGCCTCGCGTCCACACGCCTTAACAGAAGGAAGCAAGGGTAACGAATATCAGGTTCTTCCTCTAGCAATACTTTCTACAATGGAGATAATCATCCGGAATAGAGACACGATATGAAGCTGGCAGTTTTACTTGCAGCGCTCATTGCCGCCGCAATTCATGCGCAAACATCGGGCCCAACTATGAAAGCAATCGTGGCGCATCAATGGGACGGACCGGAGGTGTTGAAAGTTGAAGAGGTGCCGCTGCCCCAGCCGAAAGAGAATGAGATTCTGATCAAATCTTTTGCCGCCGGGGTGAACTCATTCGACGGGACTCTCTTGTCGGGCAAGTATGCGAAAGTTTTCGGAACACAGCTGCCTTGGATTCCCGGATATGACGTTGCCGGCACGGTCGAAAAAGTTGGCGCCAATGTAAAAAAATTTAAAACTGGCGACCCCGTTTATGCGTTTATCTCAATTCCGAATGGCGGTGGCTACGCGGAGTATGCTCTGGCGAAAGAAAACCAGGCAGCGTTGAAGCCGGCGACGCTAACTTTTGCTGAAGCTGCAGGCGTGCCGAGTGTCGCGTTGACCGCGTGGCAGTCGGTCGTTGACAAAGCAAATGTTCAACCCGGACAGACAGTATTAGTCCAGGGAGCATCTGGCGGGGTCGGAATGTTTGCGATTCCAATTGCAAAGATCCGCGGTGCAAGGGTGTTGGCGACGGCTTCCACTGCCAATCAAGATTTCCTAAAACAACTTGGGGCCGATGTGGCCATCGATTACAAAACCCAAAAATTCGAGGATATCGCCAAAGATGTTGATGTGGTCGTTGATGGCGTCGGCGGCGAAACGCTGAAGCGATCCTATCCGATCGTAAAAAAGGGTGGAATCCTGGTGGGTCTGGTTGGCCGCGTTGATCAGGCGGAATTGGACAAATACGGGATTCGTGGGGTATCTCTCGAGGCTGAATATAACGGCGATCAGCTGGCCGAGATCGGAAAGCTAATCGACGCAAAGAAAGTTAAAGTCGTTGTTGCCGAAACTTTTCCACTGGCTGACGCGGCCAAGGCCTTGGCAAAAGCGAATACAGGTCACGCGCGCGGGAAGATCGTATTGAAGGTTCGTGATGAGCCGAAATAATTTGGTGCGAGCGCGAGCCGCGCATCAGATGTAAACCGAATCGGAATTCGTGGGACACCTCTTCGGCCGCGCCAGCAGAGTGAACACTGTCTTGTTTGCCACAGAATCCTGCTCTGGCTTGTACCTTTCTCGTTAGAGTGGATTCCGCTTGGAGAAAATTGATGGAACCGATCATTGACCATATAGAGATAACTGTCAAAGACATGGGCGTTGCTGTGCCATTCTACGATAAGCTTCTTCCCCTTTTAGGCTTTGATGCGCAGGAGAGAGTCAGTGCCGCAATACAAGAGCACGATAAGCACGTCGTGCAGTACACTCATGCGCGGCTGGGATTTGCCATTACCTCACCGAGAAGCGGTTTCGCCTCCGAGACGATCAATCGAAGGAAACCAGGGGCGCTCCATCATCTCGCATTCAAGGCGCCATCTCGCACCGAAGTCGACAGGCTCCATTCCAAACTGAAACAAATAGGAGCCACTATAGTTAGCCCGCCACGGGAGTACCCAGAATATACGCCCCGGGTTACTATGCTTTGTATTTCAAGGATCCGGAAGGTATTAAGTACGAGATTGTCTGTACTAAACATGATGTAGCGTAGGGGCACTTAGTCAGTCCGCGCTTTCGTTCCCGACCGACCGTGAAGGCCTAATGACTCTCTGCTGTTTTGAGTGTCGTCGATACCAGTCAGAGGTGCTTCGAAGCGCGAGGCGAGGAGTTTGGCGCATCGTTCTGGAAAAATCTTCGCGAAACGCGGTCGATTTCGGTCTATAGCATTGCAGACGATGCAGCAGAGGTTCGAGAATCAGGTCGCGGTCGTTACCGGTGCGGGGCGGGGGATTGGCCACGCGATTGCGTTGCGGCTGGCCAGTGAGGGCGCTCGCGTGGCGAGCGTGAGTCGGACGCAAACAAACGCCCAGAAAACGGCGGAGGAAATTAATGCTTCACGCGCCGACGCAGCGAAGGCGTACACAGTCGATGTTTCCGATCATGGCGCGGTGCAAAAGGTCTGCGAAAAGATTCTGGCCGATTTCGGACGCGCCGACATTCTCGTAAACAATGCCGGTGTCACTCGTGACATGTTAAGCATGCGAATGTCGCCGGACGATTGGGATCTGGTTTTAAATACGAATTTGAAAGGCGCGTTCAAT
>QHPU01000072.1 GCA_003219175.1 Verrucomicrobiota bacterium
CGTTGAAATCGAGCAGGTTTCGCTGGGTTTTGCTTCCACCTTGCTGCCAGATACCGGCCATGCTTTGCACAGGGTCGTTGGGTGTAGCGTTCACCGTCGTCCAGGTGGCGCCACCATCGTAGGTAGTTGAGATGAAGGCATACCACTTACCCGGGTAATGAAGCGCCTGGTAATCACCGGGCCGATCGCTTCCAAGAAAACCAACGGCAGCGCGGCCGGCATCACCGCCTACAGCTTCTATCTCAGCGGCATTCTTTACTCCATGAGTCGCCCCAATATCGATGTCATTGACCCAGTTGATTGTTGTTCCGGAACGGTTGCCTACCGCAACTCGGGCATGACCTTCCGGCGGATTGCCCGCCGCTACCGGTTCATTCCTCACATAGGAGTAGTAAATTTTATTGTTTGCATCGATTGCAATCGACGGATCGGCCCCTTGCGCTTGGGAAAACGCGTTTGGCACGCGGAAAGTAGTCCACGTCGTACCACCATCAGTGCTAAATACGCCGCCCTGCAACCCGTGGCACTGATTGACAGGCAGCCAGGCCGTGCCATCGGGGGCCACATGAACGTGGCCGTGGAGACCGCCGCAGGAGGTTGAGCCCTGACCCGTGTAAGCAAGAACAGATGCGTTCCAACTCGCGCCCTGTGTGTCACTGCGATAGCATGAGGCCGGACCAACGATGTCTTGTGAACAATAGTAAACCGGCTGGCCATGATTAATCGGTGTCGTTAACGCACTCAGCGCGGCCGGGTAGGGACCTGAGCCGATGGTTTCGTGATCAGCACCGCCGTTTGGTACCGCGAGCGCGAGTTCTGTCCAGCCGAGAGGCGTAAGCCCACCTGGATCGCCGTCATTATCGGAGTAGGCGTACTCGAAAGTTGCGCCCGTCGTATTGTTCGAAACGAAAGTGCGGCCGGTTTTCTGGTCGGTCCAGAGAATGGGATCGAGAGCAAGAATGTCTGTCGTTGCTGGAGATTTGTCTTCCCACAGGGCTTCGCAGCACTCCGGCTTGGCGGGAACGAGAGTCTCAGGCGGAGTAAGACGCCAGACGGGACCGGCATTCATCACCATGATGCGATGGGTAAATGGATTGAAGCCAATATTAAATTCACCGTTGCTTACTTCCGCAGAAGAGCCGGGGGGCGCATTAAAGGTAAGGTAACGCGGCGAATTAGCCTTGGTCTTATCAGCACCGCCAAACCCGGCAGTGCCACAGCCGCCGGATCCCGGCAGTAGCTCGATTTTGACATTCGTTGTCTCGCCAGTGGGCTGGAAAGGTACGATCTTAATGGTGTAATGTGTGGTGCCGTCTTTGAGTGGAGCGACAGTTGCTATTTCGGGGCGGTATCCACTCGTCGCCGACTGGAAGTCGGCCGGTGTATTGCCCCCCAAATTACCGACGACGCCTTCATAGATGTACAGATCGTAATCAGACTGGCCGGTGCCGGCATCTATCCAGGAAAGGGTGACCTTCACCGCCGCGTTGCAGTGGGTGCCGGTGTAACCTGCGGGAAGGGTCACCGTGAGATCAAAACTGTCGCACGGAAAAGTAGTGCTGTTGCAGCGCGGACCGGTATCCAGCTGGCCAAGACCGAGTGGCGACTGATTTGGCTGAACAAACGGACCGGCCGTGTACGTAACCGGACCGGATACGGTAGTCAAGGTACCGCTCGATGGAATGGAGGCGAAGCTAAGCATCGCTATCCATGCGCCGAAAGAACAGAGCATGAGTGCGGCGAAGATGCGGGGATTAAAGAATGCGGATTCAGAAGTAGGATGATCTTTCTTCATGTAGTCAGTTGTTTGGAGTTAGGGTGATGCGCGGTAGGGTGATACGCTGGTAACCGAAATCTTGTTCGTATCGGCAGTTAAAGGTGGATGTGTTTGAGAAAGTTAGACTTACCGGTGGAGTTATTACATTTTTGTAATGTTAGATAGGTTCACCGATTGCTAGACATCCAAGGATCCTGGCCAACTAATTGAATGAACTTAAAGATCAATCGCGAGCGGCGGAGCAACCGGCTATTACCAATTCGACCAACAAACATTCAGCAACCACGCAAGGAAAAACCGCGACGCACGCATTTGGTAATCGCACGACATTCCCTGGATTACGTTACGGATTTCGCCAATACGCGGTTGGATATCGGCCCAACCCGGCCTGAAGAATGGCTAAATAGAAACGGAGAACGCCTTTTTTCCATCGTTCGAGTTTAGTCATTCCTTCGTCATTCGACTTCCGTCATCGTCATTTTCCCTCGAAATTGCCTACGCTGCGTTTGCCGGTTCCGCTCGGACCTCCCAATTTTGAACCCGATAGCGCGCGTTCCTCCAAGCTCATCACTCTACCACCCGATTCTTCCCTCGCGCTCTCGTTGATTTGTCGAATCGCGGATGCTAGGTAGCAGCGCTCCTCGCCATGTCGCAGAACTACAAGGACACGCTCAACCTCCCGCGCACAGATTTTCCGATGAAAGCGAATCTGGCGCAGCGCGAACCGGATTTACTTAAAAGATGGGAAGAAACCGGCGTTTATCGACAAATCCAAACGTCACGCGAAAACGCAGAGCTCTTTGTCCTGCACGACGGACCGCCCTTTGCCAACGGCGATGTGCACATGGGCACCGCGCTCAACAAAATCCTGAAGGATTTCGTCGTGAAATCCCAAACCATGCTCGGCAAACGCGCGCCTTACGTCCCGGGCTGGGACTGCCACGGACTCCCCATTGAATACAAAGTCGTAAAGGAATCGCGCGACCTCGCTCCGTTAGAAGTGCGCAAACGTTGCGAAGCATTCGCGCGCAAATTCATTGATCTCCAGCGTCAACAATTCAAACGCCTCGGCGTTTTCGGTGATTGGGAGCATCCCTATCTCACCATGAATCCCGTGTACGAGGCGGAAATTTTGCGTGCCTTTGCTGTCTTCGTCGAGAAAGGTCTGGTTTACGAATCAAAAAAACCGGTTTTCTGGAGCACGGGCGCACAGACCGCCCTCGCGGAAGCGGAAGTGGAATATCAGGAGCGCGACGACACCACCGTCTTCGTGAAGTTCCCGATCATTTCCGGGCGGCTCAAAGACAAGGCGAGCATTGCAATCTGGACCACCACGCCGTGGACCCTTCCGGCGAATCTGCTCATCGCCGTTCATCCAAAAGAAATCTACGTCGTCCAGGAATTCACTCGCGCGAATACGGGAGGAAGCTCAACACCCCAGACAGAAACCCTCGTGCTCGCCGACAAACTAGTCCCGCAATTTTGCGCCGCCACCGGCTTCCAGCCGACCGGCGAACCGATGGAATCGTTCCCCGGCGACAGACTCGAAGGCATCGGCGCGCAACACCCCTTTCTTCCGCGCACAGCCGTGGTTCTGACCGCCGAGTTCGTCACCATGGATACCGGCACCGGCGCGGTCCACATCGCGCCTGGACATGGCGAAGACGATTACGTCCTCGGATCACGAAACAGTTTTCCCATTCTCTCGCCCGTTGACGATCACGGCCGCTATACTAACGAGGTCGGGATTCCGGAACTGGTCGGCCAATATGTTTTTGACGCCAACGCGGACATCATTCGCATTCTGCGCGCCAAAGGCATGCTCCTGGCCGAACAAAATTTTCACCACACCTATCCCTATTGCTGGCGCTCGAAAACGCCGATCATCTTTCGCGCGGTCGAACAATTCTTCATTCGCCTCGACGATATCCGCAGCAAAGCACTCGATGCCATTCATCACCACGTAAAATGGGTGCCTTCCTGGGGTGAAAATCGTATTGCCGGCACGGTGGAATCGCGCCCGGACTGGGTGATCTCGCGCCAGCGAAGTTGGGGCGTGCCCTTACCGGTCTTCTATATAGACGATCGCGCCACACTTAACGCCGATTGGATCCGCAAACTCGCCGACCTTGTCGCGAAGCGCGGCTCTAACGTCTGGTTCGAATTCAGCGACGCGGAGCTCGCGCGCGAACTCGGGCTTCCGGAAGGCACAACGAAACGCAACGACACCATTGACGTCTGGATCGATAGCGGGGTCTCACATCTGGCCGTTTGCGCGACTCATCCGGAATTACGCGACCCCGCCGACATGTATCTCGAAGCCACCGATCAGCATCGCGGCTGGTTTCAATCCTCACTTATGACCAGCATCGCGCTGAGCGATCGCGCGCCTTACAAAATGTGCCTCACGCACGGCTTTGTTGTCGATCTCGACGGCAAAAAAATTTCCAAGTCCGGCACTTATGACAAGCCGATGGACGCCGGGCATTTCGTCAAAAAGTACGGCGCTGATTTGATTCGCTTGTGGGCGAGCAGCATCAACTTCGGAGACGACGTTCCGTTCTCCGAGGAGATGTTCACCCGTCTCGGCGACACCTACCGACGCATTCGCAATACCCTCCGCATCTTGTTAGGGAATTTGCTTGATTATTCTGTAGCCGGGGTCGCTGACCGCGGGCCGCAGCCAACGGCAGCAGCTACAATGATCGACCGCTGGATTCTCGATCGACTCGATCATGTCATCGCTGAATGCCGGAGCGCGTATGCCGCCTTCGAGTTCCACAAGGTTTATCACAGCATCAATCATTTTTGCGCCGTCGATCTCAGCAGCCTGTACATCGACATTACCAAAGATCGGATGTATTGCGACGCCCCGGATTCGCCGCGCCGCCGCGCTACCCAGTTTGCCATGCACAAAATTTTCGATGCCCTTTGCCGTTTACTCGCGCCCGTTCTCGTTTTCACGGCGGAAGAGGCATGGGGCTATCGCTCTGCAGCGACAAGCTCCGTCCACCTGCAATTATTCCCGGAAGCCGACGGTCGCGTGCGCGATTCAGCCGCGAGCCAGCAAATTGATCAGCTGCTAAGACTCCGCGGCGTCATCGGTCAGGCGCTGGAAAAAGCGCGACAGGACAAACTAATCGGTAACTCGCTCGAGGCTCGTGTCACTTTGAAATGCGATCGAAAACTGATTGGCGCGATTTCAAAAGAAGAGCTCGAGGAATTTTTTATTCTCAGCGATCTCATCATTGAAGATGCGACCGAACCGTCCGCTACGGTCGAGAAAACTGCGTTTGCCAAATGTGCGCGCTGCTGGCGCCATCGGGCCTATGTGGGCACAAGCAAAACCTATCCGGACTTATGTGATCGCTGCGAGAATGTGGTACTGGGAAGCAAAGGTTAAAAAGTTAAAAAGGTTACATCGTTAAAAAGAGATGGCCGCGCTCGACCGATTTAACTTCTAACGCTTTTAACAATTTAACGACTCATGAAATGGATCGCTTTCCTCTCCCTACCCCTCTACACGCTCGACCAGATCACAAAATATTGGATCCTGCGACACCTCGATGCCGACTCGAACCTCGCGATTATCCGTCGCTGGTTCTACCTCGTGAACGTTACCAACACCGGCGCAGCTTTCGGTTCCTTCAAGAACAATAACGCCTTTTTCATCGTCCTATCGTTGATCGCAATGGTTGCGGTGCTTTTCACTCTGCTGCGGAAGCGAGGTCACCCAGATGCCTGGCGCGACCTCTCCCTAGCGTTGCTTCTCGCCGGCGTCATGGGCAACCTCACCGACCGAATCATTCTCGGTCACGTCACCGATTTTCTTCTCTTCAATCTGCATGTTCGCTTCGCCGATCCCTTTCCCGCCTTCAACGTCGCCGACTCCTGCATCTGCATCGCAGTGGTCTGCTTTATCGTTCACACCCTGCGCCAAAAACCGTCCAGCGATGGCGCCAAACCGAAGGGGTTGTAGCTACGGCGCTCTGTCGCCGTGATTCTCGTTCGCCCCGACCAGCGGGACGGCTACACTGCCGTCGTGAGCACAACAGCCATGCAGGAAACCGCGCGCGCCATTGCGACAAAACTGCGCCAGCACGGCCACCTCGCCTACTTCGCCGGTGGTTGCGTTCGGGACATGGTCCGCGGGCTTCCGCCGAAAGATATCGACATCGCCACCGATGCGCGCCCGGAGCAGGTGCAGAAAATTTTCGCGCGCACGTATGCGGTCGGCGCGCATTTCGGCGTCATCGTTGTCTTGGAAAACGGATTGCAGTTCGAAATTGCGACCTTCCGCTCCGACGACGTCTACCTGGATGGACGTCGACCCACCGAAGTTCACTTTTCTTCGCCGGAGGAAGACGCGCGCCGCCGCGATTTCACCGTCAACGGAATGTTTTTCGATCCCGCCAAAAATGAAGTGATCGATTTCGTCGACGGGCGGACCGATCTTAAAGCAAAATTGATCCGCGCCATTGGCGATCCGAGACAACGGTTCTCCGAAGATCGTCTGCGACTGCTACGCGCTATCCGTTTCGCCACCGTCCTCGAGTTTGAAATCGAAAAGGAAACCTGGAACGCGCTCGCACAAAACGCCGCCTCCATCAGCGAGATCAGCGCGGAACGGATTCGCGATGAGCTAGTGCGCATTTTTCTCTCGCCGCATCGGTTGCGCGGCTGGGATTTGCTCGATCAATCAGGGCTGCTGCGCGCCGTTCTTCCCGAAATTGAGCCGATGAAAGGTTGTGAGCAGCCGCCCCAGTTCCATCCGGAGGGCGATGTATTTCAGCACACCCGCCTCATGCTCAAGCTTTTGCCGGAAAAAGTTTCCGTGCCGCTCGTGTTCAGTGTCATCCTGCACGACATCGCGAAACCGGTCACCGCCACAGTCGATGCCGACGGCCGCATTCGTTTTAACGAACACGACCGAATCGGCGCGGAAATGACTGAAAAGATCATGGAACGGTTACGTTTTTCGCGGGCGGAAATCGACGCCAGCGTGGAAATGGTGCGCCAACACATGGTCTTCAAGGATGTGCCGCGGATGCGCGTGGCCAGACTGAAGCGATTCATGGCGCGACCGACTTTTGAAGATGAAATGGAACTGCATCGGGTCGATTGCGCGAGCAGTCATGCCATGCTGGACAATTACGAATTTCTTCAGCGCAAAAAGGAAGAGTTTGCGAACGAGCCCATCATCCCGCCGCCATTGGTCACGGGAAATGATTTAATCGCGATGGGAATGAAACCGGGCCCGAAGTTCGGCGAAATACTCGAAGCAGTGGAAACGCGCCAACTCGAAGGCGCACTCAAAACGCGCGAGGAAGCGCTCGACTGGGTAAAACGAGAATACGCCGTGTAGCGCGCGCATCTTGCGCGCTCAGCTTCGGATTCTGCGAAGCTTTCTCTAAATGTATCGGACAGAGTGTCCGATACTATGCAGAGGAGGCGCGCGCTACCCTTTTGACATCAAACCTCAACCATCGAACATCAAACATCCGATGCGTATCTTGATGATCAGTGCGGAAGGACCGCCGTTGCAACGCGCTGGAGCGCTCGTCGACGTGCTCGATGCTCTACCTCACGAATTGCGCGAGCGCGGCCACGAAGTCAGCCTCGTGCTGCCATTTTATCGCGAACTGCGCGAGAACAAACGGATCGAGGCCAACGATACTGGCGTCACCGTCGACATCCGCGTTGGCGATAAAAATCATGTTGCCGAATATTTCGAAAGTCGAACCGCAACCGGGGTCCAGGTTTTTTTTGTTCGCTGCGATGAATTCTACGATCGCCTGGAAATTTATGGTGAACATGGAACCGCCTACGAAGACAACGCCGCGCGTTTTATCTTTTTCAACAAAGCCGCCATCGAGCTGGCACGGCGCCTGACCCCGGCGCCAGAAATCCTGCATGTCCATGATTGGGCAGCCGCGCTCATTCCCGCCTACGTTCACGCCCACAATTTGCCCTTTGCCACCGTCCTAACGATTCATAGACTGGGAGAGCAGGGAAGTTTTTGGGGGCTCGATTTCGCTCTCACTAATTTACCGCAGCGATTTTTCTCGCTGCGCGGTGTCGAGTTCTTCGGCCGCCTTAATTTTTTGAAAGGCGGGATCGTTTTCGCCGATCGCATCACCACGGTAAGTGAACATTACAAGCACGAAATCCTGCGGCCGGAAGGCGGCTGCGGACTCGATGCCGTTCTCCGCGAAAATGCCCACAAGCTCAGCGGCATTTTGCACGGGGCCGATTATGACCGCTGGAATCCGGAGACCGATCCGCTTTTACCGGCCCGCTTCGCCGCCGGGAAATTATGGGGCAAAATGATTTGTCGCGACGTTCTCCTTGCCGACATGCGGCTGGCGCCGGCACCGCGTGGACCGGTTGTTGGAATGGTTACGCGCGTGGTCGCGGAAAAAGGCTTTGGCATTCTCACCCCGCTGTTCGATCGCATGCTCTCGGATGATGTCCGCCTTATCATTCTCGGCGAAGGCGATCCCGGGTTCGAAACCACTCTCGCCATTGCTTCCCGGCGTTACCCGGCACGATTCGCTTATCGCCGCCATTACGATGATCGACTCGCACACTTGATCGAAGCGGGCTCGGACATCACGCTCGTTCCATCCCAGTTTGAACCAGGCGGATTGATCGCAATGTATAGCTTGCGATATGGCGCGATCCCAATCGCGCACGCCAGCGGGGGCATTCAGGAAATCGTTCAGGATTATGACCCGACACTCCCTCCAGCACAGGCTGGCTACGGTTTTCTTTGCTACAACTATTCGTCGGACGCGTTTTGGGACTCGATTAAACGTGCTCGGTTTCTGTTTCCCGATCGCGCTCTTTGGAGCGGTCTGATCCGTCGGGCCATGGAGCGGGAATTTTCCTGGCCGGGGTCGGCGCAACGCTACGAAAGTTTGTATAGCGCCCTCGTGGGCGAATCCGACCTCGCCGCGTAGGCAGGGCGATTACCCCCAAATTGCCTGCGTTTATGCGCCTGAAACGGTGTCCCCGGGGCGATTCAGTGAATCGCCCCTACCGACGCGCAGCCGCTCCGTGAGCCGAGACGCGAATAAAGCGAGGGCAGCAGCGTCAAAAAACCGCACCCTGACGAGCAGTACTATGGTACTACATAAGGTCCTATATAATATGGGGGAAACTGTGCTGGAAGAGCCTTGCATTCCTCCGGCCCTTCCGTTTTCCTCTGCCCTTCCACAGGCGCGCGTTATGAACCGGATCCCCGCTACGGCCAAAGCGCTTTGCGCCGGTTTCGTTGTCACCATCCTCCAGATCGTGGTCGCGATCTTTTTTCTCGCTCCTGAGGGCCCCTTCGAATACCGCTATCGCACACTCGTTCAACACGATAGTCACTGGTTCGCCAACATCGTCGACCGCGGTTATCAGACCATCGTCCCGCCTATTTCCCACAAGATGATGGAAGTCTCCAATACCGGTTTTTTCCCCGCCTACCCTGCTCTTGCTTGGATATTGCACCGTGCTCTCGACCTCGACGCCGAAGACGCCTTACTAATTACTGCCCAATTGGCGGCCTGGGGTTTCTGGAGCTATTTCTTTCTCTTCGGAGAACGTTGGAACCTCCCTTTCAGTTGGCAGTTTCTCGGCACCCTCGCCATTCTCTCTCATCCGGCCGCCTTCTTCCTCGTCGCGGGCTATTCGGAGTCACTGTTTTTAATGGCACTGATCGGCTTCCTTTACTGGAGTGCCGCTGAAACGCGACGCGCCCGGGTTCTGGCGGCGATCCACGGCATTGTCATGTCGGCAACCCGGATTGTCGGATTACCGTGCGCCCTGGCTCCGTTGATCAAAAAAATTTGGGAACTCGACGCAGCGAGTCTGAGGGATGTTCGCAACTGGCTGCCAAATTATGGTCGCGCCATCTTGCTCAGCGCCACGGCCATGCTCGGCGGGCTCGGGTTTTTCGTCTACTGCCAATTCTGCTGGGGGCATTGGGATATTTACATGCTGACGCAGCGGTTCGGCTGGGACATCCAACCCGATTACCTCGCCATATTTAAACCATCAAGCTACCACTGGCTCCTGCCGGACCTGGCTAATCCCACTGAGATGAGCCAGATGGCGATGACGCTCGGCGGGCTAGTACTGCTCGGAATGTTTGCCGCCGAATTTTTTTTCCCCAGGCAACGTCCAACCAATCGTTCTGTGCGCATCGTATTTTATTTTGTAGCTTTCGTTCTCTATTTCCTCTCCGTCTCGGGCGTCGCTTGCGTCAATATGGAAAGTATGCTGCGATACGAGTTTTGTTTGCATCCGCTTATCGTGCTGGCGCTTTTGCATTATTTGCACAATCTTCCCTTCCGCTCGTGGCTGGGCCGAGCGACCGCGGTGACTGCAATCGCGTTGATCGGCGCGGCAGGGCTGGGCCTCGAAAGCTGGTACATTTGGAATTTTACGCGAGGAAACTGGGTTGCCTGAATTAATGAAAACGAATGTCGCCATCATCGGTGCCGGCCCGGCCGGTCTGACCGCTGCCTATCTTTTGTCGAAGAATGAGGTCGATGTCACCGTGTTGGAAGCCGATCCGGTTTACGTCGGCGGCATTTCTCGCACCGCGACCTACAAGGGTTTCCATTTCGACATCGGCGGCCATCGTTTCTTCTCGAAGTCGAAAGAAGTGAATGACTTCTGGAGCGAGATCCTGCCAAACGACATGCTCGACCGGCCGCGCAGCTCGCGAATTTTTTACGGCGGAAAATTTTTCGCCTATCCACTACGGCCTTTTGAAGCATTGGTGAAACTCGGCCTGCTCAAATCCACGCTTTGTGTCTTGTCATGGTTGAAGGCGCGTCTTATGCCGGTCCGCGAACCGCGGAACTTCGAAGACTGGGTCAGCAACCAGTTCGGCAAACGGCTGTTCAATACTTTCTTCAAAAGTTATACCGAAAAGGTTTGGGGAATGAGTTGCCGGGAAATTTCGGCTGATTGGGCTGCGCAACGCATCAAGGGCTTGTCCTTGGGGAGCGCGATCAAGAACGCGCTCTTCCCGCACCGCCGTCCCCAAGACAGCTCCAAGGTGATCAAGACCCTGATTAATTCCTTCAAGTACCCACGGCGCGGACCGGGGATGATGTGGGAAATCTGCGCGGAGAAAACGACAGCGATGGGCGGCGTGATCCACATGGGTTGCCGTGTGATCCGTTGCGAATATGACGACGCTAACGGGACCTGGACCACGATTTATCGCGATCAGGAAGGGACCGAATATGCACTTGAATCCGAGCACGTCATTTCCTCAGCGCCCATGCGGGAATTGATTAATGGTCTCGCGCCCGCTGTTTCCGAAGAAGCAGCGCGCGCGGCCGATTCCTTGAAATATCGCGATTTCCTCACCGTCATGTTGATCCTGAAAAACCGCGACGCTTTTCATGATAACTGGATCTACATCCACGACCCGAGCGTGAAGGTCGGTCGCATCCAAAACTTCCGTTCCTGGTCGCCCGAAATGGTGCCCGATCCGGACAAGGCCTGTTACGGACTCGAGTATTTTTGTTTCGAACACGACGGGCTGTGGGATTCGAAAGACGACGACCTGATTGCGCTGGCCAAGCGCGAGCTCATCCAGATCGGTTTGGCGCATGAAGGCGATTTCCTCGATGGATGTGTCGTGCGTCAGAAAAAAGCCTATCCGGTTTATGACGATCACTACGCCGAGCATGTCGCGACGATTCGCGAAGAACTGGACCGCCGTTACCCCAACCTCCATCTCGTCGGCCGTAACGGCATGCACAAGTACAACAACCAGGATCACGCCATGATGACGGCAATGCTTTGCGCCGAAAATATCATCGCCAACACCAAGCTTTACGATCTATGGCAGGTGAATCAGGACGCCGAGTATCATGAATCCGGCGACGCGCCTTCGGAGGAAACAGTGGGAACCGCCATCCGTCTCGTGCCGACGCGAGTAACTGGCACGCCCGAGCTCGCGCCCGAAGGTTAACCGGCGCTGCAGGCCGTGCTTCGATTCCAAATTTTTCAGGACCGGACCGATGCGGGTCGGCAACTCACGGAGCAATTGCTGAGTTACGCCGGACGCGACGACGTCATTGTTCTCGGACTCCCGCGCGGCGGTGTCCCGGTCGCATTTGAGGTCGCGCAGCGGCTCGGTGTGCCCCTCGATGTTTTTGTCGTGCGCAAACTCGGCGTGCCGGGTCACGAAGAACTCGCCATGGGCGCGATTGCTCCCGGCGGCGTTCGCGTTCTGAACGAGGATGTGCTTTACGTCATCCCCGATGCGCAAGCGATCGTCGAGATGGTCACTGCGATTGAACGCGAGGAATTGGAACGGCGCGAGCGCAACTATCGCAACGATCGGCCCCCGCCTGAGCTCAAAGGTCGTACCGTCATTCTGATCGATGACGGACTTGCCACCGGCGCGACCATGAGAGCAGCGGTAGCCGCGCTGCGTCAGCAAGGCGCCGCCAAAATTATCGTCGCCGTTCCAATCGGCGCGCCAATTACCTGTCAGGATTTGAAGACCGCTGCCGACGAAGTCATTTGCCTGCAAACCCCCGCCGCCTTCATCGGTGTCGGCCAATACTACGCAGATTTTTCCCAAACCACTGACGAAGAAGTGCGCGAGCTGCTCGCCGACTTGCCTTCAAAGGATCGAGAGGGCTCGACTTAACGGCGCGTCACCGGGGTCTATTTTCTCACGTCTGTCGCTCGCGTTTCACCCCTCTTCGTGGTAAAGACTTAGACGGAATAACGAGTAACAAGGCGATGGGTGACAAGAAAAACAGGACTTCCAAATTCGATGTTGGCTGTTGGATGTTGAGCGTTTACCACCGGTCCGGCTCGGACCGTTTGCTTTCGAATTTAGCGCAACTCACATGAGCGTTTCTGTAACTACCACTGAGATTCCACCGAGGGAAAAGTTAACCAAAAAGGCCATTACCGCCGATCATCCGACCTGGTGCCCTGGCTGCGGCGACTTCGCCGTCCTCGCTTCCTTCTACAAAGTCCTCGAGAAACGCCAGCTCGATCACGAAAAGATCGTCACTCTGGCCGGCATCGGTTGTTCATCGCGTTTTCCTTATTTCGTTAACGGCCACGGCGCCCATTTCATTCACGGCCGTGCCGTTCCGCTCGCGACTGGCATCAGTCTTGCCCGGCCCGATCTGCACGTCTTTCTCTTCGGGGGCGACGGCGATGGGTTTTCCATCGGCGGGAATCATCTCGATCACGGCGCGCGCAAAAATATTAACCTCACCTATTTCATCATGGACAACTTCGTTTACGGCCTGACGAAGAAACAGACGTCCCCCACCTCGCCGATCGGGTTCAAGAGCAAGACCGATCCGCAGGGCGCGATCGATCAACCGGTCAACGCCATGAAAAAACTGATCGCATCCGGGGCCACCTTTGTCGCCAGGACTCACGCCACGCAGGTCAATCACATGATGCAGATGATCGAGCGCGCAATGGATCATCCGGGTTTTTCTGTCATCGAATGCTTGAGTGAGTGCGTTGAATTTTTCCCCGGCGCCTTCGATCCGGCCAATCCGCGCAAGGGCGGCGCCTTCGAGTTGATCCAGGAAAAGAAATGGGACAACACTTCCGAGGACGAACTCCGTCACGACGTGACGGACGAGCTCGCCGCCTACAAACTGGCACAGCTCCCATTCCCCGGCGTCTTCGGCGTCTTCTACGAAACCGATCGTCCCACCAAGAACGCGTTGGAAAAAAAATGGATCGACAGCACGCGCGAAAAACTCGGCAGCGCCAACGATCAACAAATTCTCCAGAAAACCTTTGACCGAATGAAGTGATAACGCGCGCGAGGCGCGTTCATTTCTTCTATAGCGGCGGCCGTGTCCCTTTCCGGGGAGCGCAGGCTGCTAGCCTGCAGCTGCCGCAACATCAATCAAATGCGCCACGATTAGTTGTTGCGAATAGTCTCGGCAAGCTGCCGAGACTTGCAGGCTGGCAGCCTGCGCTCCCCAGTCGACTCAGACCTCGCGTGAAACGCCAGTCTAGCTCGGAGCTTAATCGGCTTGCCAAGACAATCGCACTGCGGAATGAGAAGGTGATGACGAGTTTGCCGGCCAAAGACCAACTCCGTGCCCTCCTCCAAAAAAAATCCGTTTTTCACGGCGAATTCACTCTGGCTTCCGGCGCGAAGAGCGACTTTTACGTCGACGCCCGCGTCACCACTTTCGATCCACGCGGCGCCTGCCTCATCGGCGAAGTCGGCTGGGCGTTGCTGAAACAAACCGCTACGAGGTTAAACAAAAACATCAAAGCTATCGGCGGCCTGACCCTCGGCGCCGATCCGATTGCGCTCAGCATCGGCATTGCCGCGCAGCGAGAGGATTCCTCCACCCCGCTCCAGGTTTTCACCGTTCGCAAAGCCGTCAAAGAACACGGCCGACAAAAACGGATCGAAGGAAATTTCTCGCCGGGCGATTCAGTCGTCGTCGTCGACGACGTCATAACCACCGGCGGCTCCACCATTCAGGCAATCGACGCGATCGAAGAAGCTGGTGGCCACGTCGCCTTCGTTCTGGTGCTGCTCGATCGACAGGAAGGTGGCCGCGAAAACATCGAGCAGCGCGGCCACAAAGTCGTTTCGATCTTCACCCGCGCCGAGTTGGCGAACGCAAGCGGATGAAAAGACGCAACATCAAAAAGCTAGGTGGTATGCGGACGCGGCTTCTGGTGCGAATGATTCTGATGGCGGGGGTCGGGACCGCGTTCTGCGGAGAAACGCCACCATCGCAGAAAACGATCGAAATCAATCCAGCTTTTCGCAACCTCGCAGTGAAGCCGGGTGACGATTTCGAAGAATATGCCAACGGAGGCTGGCGAAAGACTGCTGAAATTCCCGCAGACCGCTCAAGCACCGGAGCTGCATTTGAGGTTTTTCAACGCGCCGAGCAGCGCACGGCTGAATTAATCCGCGGAATCGCCGCGGAACACCCGGAGCCCGGCACACCGCAGGAGATGATTGCGAATTATTATGCGGCCTTCATGGACACCGCCAATATCGAGAAACGCGGACTCGAACCGTTGAAAGACAAACTGCGCGAGATTGAACAGATCGAATCGAAAGGGGATCTGGCACGCGTACTCGGCAAAAATCTTCGCGCGGACGTCGATCCGTTGAATGCGACAGAACTGTGGACGGAGAATTTATTCGGCCTGTGGGTGACCCAGGCCTTGAGCGAGCCCGATCGCACCGTTCCTTATCTCCTCCAGGGCGGGCTCGGCATGCCAGACCGCGAGTATTACCTCTCGGACAAGCCGGAAATGGCGAAGCTGCGGACGGCGTACCAAAGCTACGTCGGCGAGGTCTTAAAACTGGCCGGTATGAGCGATCCGGCGGGACGCGCCGAGCGCATTATGGCGCTGGAAAAAAAGATGGCCGCGGTGCACGCCGATCTCGTCGCGAGCCAGGATGTCCACAAGGCGAACAATCCGGCCACGATCGCCGATCTGAAATCAAACGCGCGTGGGCTCGATTGGCAGGTTTTTCTCGAGGCCGCTGGTTTGGACAAACAGCCGATGTTCATCATCTGGCAACCCGGCGCGATCAAAGGCTTGTCAGCCCTGGTCGTGAGCGAGCCGCTCCAGACCTGGAAGGAATGGCTGGCCTTCCACACGATCAACCGGTACGCCATCTATCTTCCGAAAAGCTATGACGATCTGCATTTCGGCTTTTATGGAAGGACACTCGAGGGGATTCCACAACAGCGCGAACGTTGGAAGCGCGCCATCGCCAGCGTCAACGCTGATCTCGGCGACGCCGCCGGTAAAATTTATGTCGCGAAATATTTCCCACCTTCTTCCAAGGCTGCAGTGGAGGGGCTGGTTAACAATCTTCTCACCGCTTTTGATCGTCGCATCGACGGCCTGAGCTGGATGGCGCCGCCGACAAAGGCGCAGGCCAAAGCCAAGCTCAAAACTCTGCGCGTCGGTGTCGGTTACCCGGAGATATGGCGTGATTATTCCGGCCTGGTCATCCGGCGGGACGATCCGACGGGCAACGCATGGCGTGCGGACGAATGGGAATACCATCATCAACTCGCCAAGATCGGTCGCCCGGTCGATCGCGGAGAATGGTGGATGACTCCGCAAACGGTCAATGCCCTCAATCTTCCTCTCCAAAACGGACTCAACTTTGCCGCTGCAATTCTGGAGCAACCATTTTTCGATCCGAACGCCGATGCCGCGGCCAACTACGGTGCTACCGGCGCTACTATTGGGCATGAGATCAGCCACAGCTTCGATAGTAGCGGCGCAGAATTTAATTCTGAAGGCAAGCTTGCGAACTGGTGGACGCCGGAAGACGCAACCCATTTTAAGGCCGCCAGTGAGCGGTTAGTTGAGCAGTTCAACAACTATGAACCGTTGCCCGGCTTGCACATAAACGGGCAGCAAACGCTCAATGAAAATATCGCCGACGTCGCCGGCCTGGCGGCAGCGTACGATGCTTACAGGTTATCGCTTCATGGCAAGGAACTGCCTGTTGTCGACGGACTGACCGGCGACCAGCGTTTCTTTCTGGCCTTTGCCCAAAGCTGGCGGCAGAAAATCCGCGACGAAGCCTTGCGCTCACAGATCATCACCAACGAGCACGCGCCCGATCGTGAGCGGGCCCAGACCGTGCGCAATATCGATGCCTGGTACGAAAGCTACCATGTGAAGCCCGAGCAAAAACTTTACCTCAAGCCCGAAGAACGCGTCCGCATCTGGTAGCGTGACCTGCGTTGCGCGCGCACCAAAGCGTTCCTAATCGCGCCGCTTTACGCATCCCCTTCTCCTTCCTCTGTTGCCCTTCACTCCAGCGCGTAGAGAAAGCCGTCCGTGCTACCGAAATAAACAACCCCCTTTGCTACCAGTGGAGATGAGAAGATCGCGCCGATGGCAAACTGCCGGTCGGCCGACACGAGCGGTGCTTCCCGCCAGGCGTCGAAGAACAGGAGCGGGACGTTAAATCTTCGTTCTGCCGTCAGGACCCAGTTGGCGTTTTGCTTGGACTTCTCGGTCTGAAATTCCCAAAGCAACTCACCGGAGTTGCGGTCGCGTGCTTCCAGGGTGCCGTTCAAGACCCCGATAAAAACGACATCGTTGGTGACTGCGGGTGACGAGAACAAGTAGGCTTTGTCTTCTTTTTTCAAAATCGGCTTGCCGCTTCCCGCTTCCAACACGTGATAGAGACTGGAATCGGAAGTACCAAAATAGACCTTCGCATCTACCACCGCGGGAGAAGTGATGACCCAGCTTAGCGCGTTATCGAATTTCCATTTCTCTTTGCCCGTTGCAGCGTCGAGCGCGTAAAGCTGCGCGTCGCGACAGCCGGTATAGACCACGCCGTCAACGACCGCGGGCGAGGATTGGAAGCCGACCTGATTGTGAACCAGCGGATCCTCGCCAGCATGATAACGCCACTTCTCTTTTCCGTTGGTCAGATCAACCGCGTAGAAATAACTGTCCCAACTACCGAAAAAGGCCACTCCATTCACGATCGCAGGAGATGCGTGCACAACATCGCCGGTCTTAAATTTCCAGCGCACCTCGCCCGAATTAGCGTTCAGCGAATAAAGATTTCCGTCGCCGCTGCCGAAGTAAACTGCGCCGTCCACCACCGCCGGACTGGAAAGAAAGACATCGAAGGCGTCGGCATAGGTTTGGGTTTTCGGTTGCCAACCATGCAGTCCTTTCGCTTCGAAACGGCGTTCCCCTTCCGTGGCAAATTTCCATTTCACCGCGCCGCTCTTCCCATCGAGCGCGTAGAATTTACCGTCGTAGCTGCCCACGTAAACTGTGCCGTGGTCAATCGCTGGAGTGCAGGGCACCGGACCACGCGCGGCGGTCTTCCAAATCTGCCGCCCGCTCTCTGCATCTACCGCATAAACATTCCCATCATCACTTCCGAAGTAGATGATGTTCTCTTGCATCACCGGTGAACCCACCACGCGCGCGCCGGTGGGAAATTTCCACTTCACGCGATGGAACTCGCGCGGTGCGACGCCCGGGTATACGCCGGTGTGCGCGGCGTTGCCACGGAACATCGACTGGGCTTGGGCAGCGCTCGTTAAACACACGAACAGAAAAAGAAAGGCGGATGTCTTCATAAAGCTCCTCAGTTAGTGCGGCGGAGAGTGACAGGAATCTCGAGCGGACCCTGAAGAATCGTTCCCTGGATTTCGTCTTTACGCGTCCGTCCTTCAAAACTCAGACCGGTCTCATGCGAATCAATGGTGAGGAATTCTCCTTCTTGCACGACGTGGTCGACCGGCAATTTGTTTTCCTTACGACCCACGATCACGAACTCTGCGGTGGCTCCTTCTGCCCCGCGGTTCTGCATTTTAATTGTGACCTTGCGCGGATAACCGAAGAGCTCATAACCGCCTTTCCATTCGCCCTCGATTTCCTTCGCGATCGCGGTGCTGTGTGGCGGAGATTCTACCTGCGGCGATCCAGTTTTCTCCAGCGCAAATGACGCGGAATTTCCGGCCTGTTCGAAATTGCCAGTTAATTTCTTATCGCCAACGAAGTGCCCGTTAAACTTTGCCGGCCCGCCGCGCTGATCAGCCAGCGCGCTCTTTATCGAGAAAAGAACGCCATCGGATTTCACCTCGATATCAGTGAGTGGCGCACCTTTAATCCCCAATCCAGGAATGGTAATGGAACCTTGCCAGTTTCCGCCGTCGCCACTCCCCGCCGCCAAATCGACGATGAGCACCAACTCGCGACTCGGGATTTGCACCGTTCCTTCCCATCGGCCCGCAGCGTTTTCGTCTGCGCGAGCAAGAAGTGCCGAGGCAAGAACTAGAATAAATGCAATTCGCATGCGTTGGCCCATTCGCATGCGCTATGCCTAAGCGGAGAATGAGTTGTAACCTGCTGATTACCAAATCACTGCACTCTTTCCCCTCCGCTTGTTGCCTCGAGCTCTTCCCGCCACTGGGATACGCTCATTCCAATCCTGGGAAAAAAAAGGTCGCGCGATTTCGGGCGGCTAATATCGCACCCGTCCGCTGGCGGGTTCAGCCTCGGAAATAACAATGTAATGAGCACGAATCGGAAAACGTCAGGCGATGGACAACTCAAGCAACTTCAACGCAAACGCCCGCCCCGACGGAGCCGCCGCGGACGTAACGAAATTCCAACACGCGATTACGCCGCCCTCGTTGCCGTTTTCAATAGCCTTCTCGCCACCGCACTTTTCGCCCGCAAATGTTCGCGCGAACCATTACCCGAACGGGTCGAACCGAAAGACCTTGTCCTGTTTGCTCTCGCCACCCAGAAATTGAGCCGTGTCATTACCAAGGACAAAGTGACGAGCGCGTTTCGCGCGCCGTTCACCGAAATAGAAGGGAAAGGCGGTCCGGGTGAAGTGGAAGAACGCGCCAAGGGCCGGGGATTGCGCCGCGCTATCGGGGAACTGCTCACCTGTCCATTCTGTCTCGGCACCTGGATCGCATCCGGTTTCATTTACGGTTATGTCTTTGCTCCACGGATCAGTCGCACGCTGGCCAGCATCTTCGCCGTGAGCGGTCTCGCCGATTTCCTGCAACAGCTCTACGTAAAAACGCAGGAAATGAACGAGTGAGCGCTTCGCTGTAGCGGCGGCCGTGTCGGCCGCATCATCCCTTGCGGGGAACACTGCCTGCCCGGATTGTGTGCCTCTCGCGTGAAACGCGAATCGGCTCCGACTTTGCACGCATCGCACAAACAATCTTTTCCAAAACAAACTTCGTCCCATTCAGCCGCCCTTTTTCCCCTTACCCCTTCGCGCTTTGCCCTTTACGTCTTTCCGCCCGTCGTGCATTGCGCACCGCCACTTCGACATCGAATCGCGAATAATTATGGAACAAGAACCGACTAATATAAGATGAAAACATTTATCACAGCATTGATTAGCTGTTCGCTGATGCTGGGTGCCATTGCCATGGCTCAGCAGAACGAAGAACAGCAAAAAGAAAAAAAAGGGAAGAAATCGCAACAGACTAGCCCGGCGCAAAAGGCGCAACCGCAGGCCACCGCCGCTGGCGCCCAAGCGGGGACAAAGCGCGGGAAGGGCGCGGCAAAACATGAGGAACATGCGCCGACTATGGCCAACACTCCCGGCGCGGCTGAGAGCGCAAATGTGAACGCCGCTCAGGAGCGCGGAAAGCACAAGGGCAAGGGCGGCGAGCACGCCCAAACCGCCAGTCCAGCCGCGACGGAGAACGCGAATGTCCAAGAAGGCGGTAAGCATAAGGGCAAACGCGGTGAAGCCGCGATGAAGCAAGGTAGCCCGAGTCCGGCCGCAACGGCAGGAACATCGGCGGCCGTTTCAGGCGCAGCTGGGGCCAAGCCTACTAAAGCTGGAAATGTGGGCAAAAACGGCAAGCAGGTCAATGTCCAACAGATCAAAGGCCAGCACACCAACTTCCATGCGCAGGCACAGCCGCAGAATATTAAATCGGTAACGTACAATCAGAACTACCGGATCGTCGGCGCCGAGCGTTGGCAGGGACGGCTACTACTACTTCAACAACGGGTACTGGTATCCCGCCTGGGGTTACGATCAGGGCGCGCAATATTACGCCTATGACGGCCCGATCTACGTCGGACAGCGCGCCGAACCGCCCGATCAAGTCATCGCCGATGTCCAATCTGCACTCAAGGACATGGGTTATTATACCGGTGACGTAGACGGATTGCTCGGTCCATTAACCCGGGAAGCATTGACCGCTTACCAGGGTGATCACGGGCTCTATACCACTGCGGTCATCGACGAACCAACGCTCGATGCGCTGGGGATGAGCTAACGAAACTTAAACAAAACAAAAAGGCAGCCGCCGAGATCCACATCTCGGCGGCTTTTTTGCTTCAATCCCGTTCTGGGTAGCGCAGGGTACTGCAACGCCAGTCCGGCTCGGACTCTCGGCAGTTGCCGAGCGCCCGCCATTCGGCGTTCGATGTTTGCCTTTCTCCGTTCTCCTGTCTGTTTTCTGCTTAGTGATGACTAACCGCATTCTCCTGCGCGTTGACCGCTTCCCAGTGCCCAATTACGCCGGACGAAAACATCTGCGAAAACTGTTCGCTCCAGTTCGCGACCCTGTTCATCAGTCGTTAGAACAATTCCGTTAGCGATGCCGACATCGCCATAAACCCGCACCTGCATCTGATCGAATCGCCGTTTCCGGTTCGGCGGCGGCAGATGCGTCGATGCAAATTGAATGTGCTGCGCTTTGGTCACGAAATCGCCGGTCGGAAGCGGATGCACAAAATCAGAAGCAAGGATCTTTTCCAGCGCCGCCGGATTATGCAAATTCGCCAGCCACTCTTCTCCAAGGCGATGAGTGCCGCCTGGTCCTGTTATCTGGCCTTTGCGCACGAACCACCGAAACCGCCAGCAACCCGCCAAGTAAAATTCGTAGACTCATATCGGCACAATTTTTAGTGCAGCGTGATCGCTCGCAAATTCATCGACACTCATGCCGCTCCGGTTGAACGCTTGCCGTGGAGAGCTCGGAGAGGAGCCGCGGTCCGGTCGGCCAGAAGAAATTCTTTAACGCGTAAAGTTCCAGAGCGAATGGGATGTAGCCGCCATAGCCGAGCAAGGGCATCTCGAAAATGTGCAAAAACTCCGTGCCCGGGGTGTGATAAACCCATTTCGGAAACGAGTAATAGTTCCACATCTCCCAGAAGAAGCCGCAGATCAGCGCGCCCGATGCCAGCGAAAGGACGATATGCCAGTCGCCGTCGCTCAGTTTTTTGAGAAAATGCGGTCGCCCCGTCCAGTAATTAATCGGTTCGAAAATCAAAACGAGCGAAATCCAGGTGAATGGATAAAAGATTTTCGGCCAGGTAAGCAGCGATATCAGCATGATGAGACCGGCAACAAATAGCACGACAAACAGCCGCCGAGTTGCGGCCACGCGTGGGCCGCGAAAATGCATCCAACGAAAGGTTTGGATCAGCTCCGCGGTTTCAAATACTGCCGGGATGACAGTCGAGAACGCGATTGTGGAAAGCAGATTGAACTCGAGAGGACTAAACAGCTCGCGCCCCAGATACTGCCAGTTCGCAGTACGTAGGTTGATCAGTTCGAATAACCACCAAATCGGTGCCGAAAAACAAAAGAGCTGGATGAAACTTTTTCGTGAGTGCGACCAGAGCGAATTGCCGACGCGCACCCAAACCAGAGCGTCGACGACAAGAATATAGCCGAGCCAAAGCGGGAAGAACAGCCACGAGGTCCGGATGCCGGGTATCGTCCAGTTGAGCGGCCAGCAAACCGCTACCAACAGTAGCCCTGCCCAACCACGTGGCGGGCAAAATCGATTCAGTCGACTCATGCAGCGTTAAACCATACGCACCCCGCACGCTAATGCTTAACGCTCGCCCCAGCAGGAGTCCGTCTGATTTGGCGGACCCATCGGCGGCCTCCTTATCTTTGTCGCCCTGATCTGTCCTATTGCCCTGAAGTCGCAGTCGTCGGCTTCTGCGCCCTGATCCATCGCTCGACCCGCTCCTGCAGCAAGTTCAGGGGCATCGCTCCGCCGTTCAGCACTTCATCGTGGAACGCCTTGATGTCGAACTTCGTCCCGAGCTGCGCCTTGGCTTCCTCCCGCAGCTTGCGAATCGTTAGCTGCCCCATTTTATAGGCCAGCGCCTGCCCGGGCCATGCGATGTAACGGTCGGCCTCGGTCTGCGCGAGTGCGTCGTTCAAGTCGTTAGCGTGCATGTAGTCGATTACCTTCTGGCGGCTCCAGTTCTTGTCGTGGATGCCAGTGTCCACCACCAGTCGAACGGCGCGAAAAAGCTCCGAATTCAGCCTGCCATAGTCCGATACGGGATTCTGGTAGAAGCCGATCTCCTTGCCTAGTTCCTCCGCATACAACGCCCAACCTTCGGCATACGCGGGGTAAAAACCGTGCAGCCGAAATTTCGGCAAATCCTGCAAGGTCTGGGCGATGCTGATCTGCATGTGATGACCCGGAACGCCCTCGTGGTACGCGACAGCTTCGTCCGTTATCAGCGTGCGCTTGGTCGGATCAGCCACCGCCACGACCACACGCCCGGGCCGCTTCCCATCGGGCGTGCCCTGAACATAGTGGGTCGACTCGGCCTTTGCGAAGTCCGGGATCGGTTCCACGGTTACCGGCGACTTCGGCAGCAGGCCGAACAACTCTGGTAGCTTCGGCTCCATCTGGTGGATGTATTTCGCAAAGTCATCCACGATCTGCTGCTCGCTCCGGGGCTTCCATTCCGGGTCCTTGTTGATTGCTTCGCGGAAGCTGGCCAGGTCCTTGTGTCCCTGCGATTGAGCGAGCTTCGTCATCTCCGCCGTGATCCGTTCAACTTCCTTCAACCCGATCTCATGCACCTCCGAGGGCGTGATGTTCATCGTGGTCATCAGTTTGACCGCTTCGGCATAGCGCCGCTTGCCGTCGGGCAGGCTTTCGATCGAAAGCTCGTTACGTCCCTTCGCGTCGTACTCGGTGCGTAGGAATTCCGCGAACTTTCGGTAAGCCGGAAATACATCGTCGTTAATTGCCTTCGTCATTTCCACGGTCAGCCGCCTCTTGTCGTTCCTTCTCGCCCTGACGCATCACCTCAATCGTTTGATCGAGCACGCGTGGGATCTGTTTTAGCCTAGAAATGTAATCCTGGTAGTGCTGTACGGAATCCATGGGCACGCTGAGCGGCAAATCGGCAAGCTGAATGTGGACGCCCCTCTGCTGATTCACAGGCATCACATAATTCTTCAGGCGGTAGTTCATATCCTCCCGCTCGAGCTGCCGCTGCATTACCTGATGACTTAAAAGATCCTTGTCGGTCATCCCGTCAGTGGGGATTGCTTGGAGTCGCTTCAGGAAATCATCGTCTTCTGCATGTTGCCGCGCGATCTCCGCCAGTGAATATTGCCCAAGGAGGGCGTTGTAACGGTAATCGCCATAGGCGGTAGCCCGCTCCGGATTATTCTTCAGGTCCGTCTGATAAAACTCCTCGAACAACGCATCCTGCTGGGCCACACGATCGGCCACTGAGGCCATTTGCCCAAACGCGGGAGATGCCAGAGCCAAAAAAAACGCAATGCGGCGCATATTTCCGAGCCTAACGCAGCCGCCCCTCCGCGAGCAAATCTAAGATCAGAGATCAACGGCCAGAGGCCGAAAGAGAAAATGACGAAGCTCGAATGACGAATGACCAAGGAAATCCGAATGCTTCAAATGACGAACGAGGAGCGAGCTATCCTCCGTAAAAACTACTTGTCTAGCCAGACCTCATAAAGCCGCGAAAGACAGACGGGTTGATTAGCTGAGGCAAGTCGCGAAATTCTCAGCAGTTGGATTACTTCCAGTGCCAGAAACTAAAATCGACGAAAAGTTCGCAACGGCGAGTCGCCATTGGTCCGAGCCGGACTGGCGCAACTCGCGCTACCTTAGACCGTCTCTCGACTGGCTTCTTATTTTCGTGCCGCTCGCGATCCTGCTGCGATTCTGGCCAGGAGGTAACAGCCCGACTGCGCTCTTTGTTTGTTCTGCGCTCGGCATCATTCCGGTCGCGGGCTGGATTGGACGTGCCACGGAAGCGCTCGCCGCCCGCGTCGGAGAGGGTCTGGGCGGATTGCTCAACGCCACTTTCGGAAACGCCGCCGAGCTGATCATCGCTGGCATCGCGCTTTCCAAAGGTCTGACCAATGTCGTGAAAGCCTCCATTACCGGATCGATCATCGGCAACGTCCTGCTCGTTCTCGGTCTCTCTATTCTATTCGGCGGCGTTAAGTATAAAGAACAGTATTTCAACCGCGCCGGGGCGCGCACTTCCGCCATCTCGCTCTCGCTGGCCGCGATTGGATTAGTTATCCCGACGCTCTTTCACTCCGCCGCTTACTCCAGCCCCGCTGGTTGGAGCCTGTTGGCTGAGCAGAAGCTCTCCTTAGGAATCGCCATCGTCCTGTTTCTTACCTACTTCTGCGTCCTCGGTTTCACTCTCCGGACTCATAAATACTTTTTCCAATGCGGTGACCAGGATATCGTGGAAAGCGGCCCGCAATGGTCGCCCGGTAAGGCCGTTATCATTCTGCTTATCGCTACCGCTTTCGTGGCCGTGCTCTCGGAGTTTCTCGTCGGCACGATCGAAAATGTCCGGCACTCCGTTGGTGTGACCGAGGTGTTTATTGGCGTGATCGTGGTGGCGATTGTGGGTAACGCAGCCGAGCACTCGACTGCCATCCTCGTGGCGATGAAAAACAAGATGAACCTGAGCGTCGGCATCGCCATCGGCTCCAGTCTGCAAATCGCGCTTTTCGTCGCGCCGGTCCTGATTTTTCTCTCCTATCTTTTCGGGCGACCGATGGACCTGGAATTCACGATGCCGGAGGTTTTCGCAGTCGTGGCCTCGGTCTACATCCTGTTTCAGATCAGTGGGGACGGCGAGACGAATTGGATTGAAGGGGTCCAACTTCTCTCGGTTTATGTGATCCTGGGGATTCTGTTTTTCTATTTGCCAGAACCGCAACACGCCGTGCCGTAGGCGCGCGGAAGTCGGAGATCAGAGGTCAGTGAACACGGCTCAACGATCATTGATAAGTGATTGGTGATTGGTGATGAGAGTATAAGGCAAGCAGGAGACGGCTGAGATGGATACCGAAAAGGATAACCCCGGCGTCATCGCTTTCCCGCCGTTCATCTGGCTGGTGAGCGCAATCATTAGCACTCTGCTCCATTTTTTTGTCATTCACCTGCCGATCACGACGAACTATCGTGTTTCCCTCGTCTGCGGGATTGCCTTGATGATGGCTGCTGCGGTGCTCGCCTTATCCGCCCTTTTTACGATGCTCGGGGCGGGAACCAATGTCGATCCGGCCAAACCAGCGCTCACAATTGTGCGGGGCGGTCCGTTTCGTTTCACACGCAACCCGATGTATCTGGCCCTCTGTTTTCTCCAAATCGCGCTCGGATTTTTTCTGAATGACTGGATCCCACTTCTATTTGTGATTCCGCTCTTTCTCATCCTCCACTACGGCGTGGTCCTGCGGGAGGAGCGATATCTGACGGCAAAATTCGGCGAACCTTACCTGCAATTGAAGCGGGAAGTGCGGCGCTGGTTGTGATCAAAGGTCAAAGATCACAGATCAGAGCCGGAGCGGTCAATTTTAAAACGCGGCTCCAGCGACTCGCCTGGTCAATTGGAGCGCGTGTACGTTGAGGCGACGAATTATTGTCTGAGTCGAGTGTGCTGCGATGCCCAGACCAGCCAGCGGCCGTCGCGTTTAATGTAAGTATCGGTGAACGACAGTTTCACGTCGAATGCCTCACCATTTTCGTTTTTACCTTTCAGATGATTTACCCCGGTGACGATGCCCGCGTTCCCCTCGATCCGGACCTGAAGATTAGAAAGCTCCAGGGAATCGTAAACTATCTTGTCTTTCTTCAGCGCGGCAATGTCCTCCATCTTGCTGTGCAATGCCCCGTTACCACTGCTGATATCGGTCAAGTCATCGGCAAGGTTGTGTTGGAACCATGACACATCCTTGTTCTTGAGAGCGAGGTTCCAGCTGTGCTCGATTTGAAGCAGAACATTTTTTTCCTCCGCCGGCTGCGCCAAAACTGTCATGGCTAGCGGTCCGAAGAGAATGAGTATTCGCAAGGTCGCGTTCGTCGCCCGCTTATTTGTTTTCATGACAAAGGTAATGAATGGATTCTGTGTCGTAGCGAGTGAGGAAAGCGGGTGCTTCCTCATGAATGACAGCGCGCTCATACTTCGGGCCCGCGAATTGCCGAACCGCTTCCATTGATTCCAGAGTAATTATCAGGAACTCGATCTCGCCGCTGATTTGCCGCTTCAGAACAAAGCTGCCGTCATACCCCAGGCTCTTGTTCAGGTCAGGAAGAATCTCGCGCAGTAAGATCACCCGGTAGCCGTTTGCTTTCTCGGGCGTGCTGTATCCGCGCCATAGTCTTGCAATCATAGTTCCCTGAATTTTGTAAACGAACGCGCGCGAGCGCTTTCATTTTTCTGCTTATTTCTGCCACATGATCTAGCAGCGAACGGATGACTTACACTGATTCCATGGAGTAGAATGAAAACCAGTCATGCCTGACTACCTTGATAGCGCGCAGCTTTTTGCCAGTCCGTTGCTGACTATTTCCGACTGGCGTTGTCGCGGAACAGAACCGCACTTCGGAGAAGAGGAAGAATCGTCCGGCTACGTTCTGGTTTTTCCGAGAACCGGTTTATATGTGGAACGCCGATCGGGCAATGACCGGGTAGTAGCCGATCCGAGCAGGGTTCTTTTCTTCAATGCCGGCGATGTTTATCGTGTAGCCCATCCGGTGTCCGGTGGGGACGATTGCACCGGGATTCGATTCAACGGGAAGGCGCTGCTCGAGTTTGTTCGGCAAAATATGCCCTCGGCCGACGAAGACACTTCACCGTTTCATCTGCCGTCGGCCAGAAGCACCAACCCGATGGTATTGCTCCTTCATCGGTTGAGACAAAATCTGTTGAGACGCACAACACCCGACAAACTTGCAATCGAAGAAGACGCCAGTGCTTTGTTGAGGCAGGCGCTGGAACTTCAGTTGGAGCGACGCGATCCCGGACAGGAGCCGGTGCGCGCAGACACGCGCAAGGCGCATCGTGATCTCGCTCATGCCGCGCGCATTCTCCTTGCGAAACGGTTTCGCGAAAGATTGAGCTTGAGCGATATTGCTCGTGCCATCTTCAGTTCGCCCTTTCACCTTGCTCGAATTTTCCGGTCGGAAACCGGCACGAGTTTGCATGAGCATCAGATCCAGCTGCGGTTGCGAGCTGCTCTGTGCGAAATTGCCGATGGCGCACGAGATTTAACCGCGCTTGCGCTCGAGCTGGGTTTTTCCAGCCACGCCCATTTTAGTTTCGCTTTCCAACGCAATTTTCACGCATCGCCGTCGGAAATTCGGTTTTCCTCCGCGCGCCAGGCGAAATTGAGCAGGAATACGAAAGCAGCCCGCGTGCTGTTGTCCTAATGTCGCGAAGTTGGATCGATCGACCCGCGACATGACACAAGCTTTCAGTTCCGAAACGTTCTCGGCAGGCGCCGTTACGCAAAAGGTCGAAGGAGCGCAAGGTTTGATTGCGGCGCTCATCGCGTCGGCACCGGCGCCGGAGCTAAGTGAGAAAGCTGACTTGTTTGGCCGGCTCGTAGGCAGTTGGGAAGTCGATCTCATCAGTCATCGGCCTGATCCGATTTTGCCAAAAGCAGGTGAGTGGGGAACGATGATCCGCTTTTACGACGAGTCGATCGACGCCTGGCGCTGCACCTGGCACGGACCCATGAGAGGTGTGGTCCGGTCTTTCCTCGCTCGCGCGGACGATGATGGAATCGTACTCGACGGAGTATTCGATGATGAAGGACCGTTGCGGTGGATCTTCTCCGAAATCACTAACGATCCGTTTAAGTGGCGCGCCGTTGTCTCATCCGACAACTGGAAGACTGAAAATTTGATCCAGGAAATGTTTGCTCGGAGACAAATTTGATCAGACCGACAAAATCTAAACGTGAAACTAACAATTGCAGGACTTCTGGCTGTCTCTCTTCCGATTATCTCATCACCGGTTTGGCGAGTGGCGGCCGCTGATTCGGCAAAGAACGCCGACGAGCAGCCGTTGCTCGATATCGAGTACCAGTGGGCGAATGCCTACCTGTCGGGGGATGCGGAAAAATTGGCATCGATCCTCAGTCGCGATTACGTCCAGACGAATACGAGAGCTCGGGTCACGGACAAGGAGGAGGAAGTCTCGGATCTGCGGAAAGGAACGTTTCGCTACGAGAAGTTTGAGACGACGCAAATGAAGGTGCAGCTCTACGGCGACGCTGCCGTAGTGACCGGTCTGATCGCGGCCAAAGGAACGGACGAGGCGTCCGGAAAAACGATCGAAGGCCAAATGCGGATGACTGATACGTTCATTCGCCAAGGCGGCAGATGGCAGGTCGTTGCGAGCCAGACGACGCTTGCGCCGGAACCGCAGCATGCGGCGCACTAGGAGGGGAAGCGAAGGAGCAAAGAGAGTAGAGAGCCGCCGTGGCTCGACAGGGTCTCGTCCTACCAAGAGCAAAAATGAGGTGAGACCTTCGTGCAGAACGAAACACCTTGCTTTACTGATCGTCAGAGAGACGGTGTCCATCTATCCAGGAATTTATGAAAACTTACCTCTTAACCATTGTTACTTTAACGCTGCTGCTCGGACTGCCCGTAGGTGTCTTCGCCCAAGGTGACTCGGCAACGGAGAAAGAAGTCAGGGATGCGTTGGAGAAATATCGCACGGCGTTAACGCAACGTGACAGCGCGGCTCTCAAGCAGATTTGGGCGAATGATTACACTTTCATCAACGGCGCCGGCGAGATCCTCACGAAAGATCAACGGCTGGCCAATCTTACGTCAGGCGCGACTGCTCTCGACACAATCACCCTCGGCGACGATGTGAAGGTGCGAGTGTACGGAAACGACGCAGCTGTTTCGACCAGCCGGGTAACGCTCAAGGGAAAGTACAGTGGGAAAGCAGTGAGCGGTGATTACCAGAGCATGACCGTCTGGGTAAAAACACCCCTTGGCTGGCAATTAGTAGCTAATCAGGTCACGCCGATCACCGGTAAACCGTAGGTCCGATGCCGCGATGGCTCGACAGAGTCTCGCCCTACCATTTACCGATTTAACGGTTCAACGCTTCAACGCTTCAACGTGACGAAGCGAAGCGAAGTCATTCATAGCACTCGAGATACTTGATGCCGGAGCCGGTGTTGAAGACGACAACTTGTTCGTCGAGTTTGATTTTGCCGGATTTGATGAGTGAACGCAAGGCGGCGAAACAGGCGGCGCCTTCCGGAGCGATGAAGAGGCCTTCGGCTCCGCCTACTTCGCGCGTGACCCGGATCATCTCGTCATCGTCGATCGCAATCGCGCCACCACCCGATTCCCGAAGGATTCGGAGCATGAGGAAATCGCCGATTGCTTTTGGCACGCGCAAGCCCGAGGCGCGGGTCTGAGCATTCGGAAATTCGACGGCGTGGTCGGCGCCGGCCTCGAACGCACGAACAATCGGCGCACAACCTGAAGCTTGCACAGAATACATGCGTGGACGCTTGGCGTCGATCCAGCCAATGGCCTGCATTTCCTCGAACGCTTTCCACATTCCAATGAGGCCCGTGCCACCGCCGGTTGGATAAAGGATCACATCGGGGAGCCACCAGCCGAGTTGTTCGGCCAGCTCGTAGCCAAGGGTTTTTTTGCCTTCAAGCCGATACGGTTCCTTCAGCGTCGACATTTCGAACCAGCCTTCCTGCGTCTTGCGGCGGGCGACCTCTTTGGCGCAGTCGGTGATCAGGCCATCGATTAACTGCACCCGGGCACCGAGCTCACAGCACTCAATGACGTTTAGCTGCGGAGTGTCGAAGGGCATGAAGATGTACGCCTCCAATCCGGCGCGAGCGGCGTAGGCGGCGAGCGCGCTACCGGCGTTTCCGGCGCTTGGCACTGCGAGCTTCGTCACACCGAGATGTTTCGCCATCGAAACGGCGACTGCCATTCCGCGGGCTTTGAAACTTTGCGTCGGGTTGACCGATTCATCTTTGATCCACAAATCCGACAAGCCAAGCTGGTCGCCGAACCGGTCGGCGCGGAGCAATGGCGTCCCGCCTTCACCGAGCGATATTGGCTCAACGTCTTGCGGCAATGGCAGCAGCTCTCGGAATCGCCACAAGCTTCGATCAGCTCGTGCACGTAATTTTTGGCGGGTGAGCTTGCGTGAAATTGTCTTGAGATCGTATTTCGCGAGCAACGGTTTCTGACATTTAGTGCAAAGATTTTGCAACCAGGCGGCATCGTGCTCAGTGCCGCACGCGCTGCAAACCAGATGAGTTAGAAACATTGCAGCAATGGAGCGCAAATATTTGGGAAACGCACGCGCGCACTCTTAGATTGCCGCTGAGGACAGCGGCCGCTACAAACAAACCCGCGGTGAAAACGCAACGCGCCTGGCATTTGCCATCGCTCACTACCCAAATTCTCATCGGATTGGTGGTGGGCGTGTTCATCGGTTGGCTCCGGCCGACTTGGGGCAATTCGATCTATTTTCTGCGCGACATCTTTCTGAATTTGATCAAATCGATCATTGGGCCGCTGGTGTTTTCGACGCTGGTTGTCGGCATCGCCGGTGGCGGCGATTTGCGCAAAGTCGGGCGAATGGGGGTGAAGGCGCTCATCTATTTCGAGATCATCACGACCCTCGCGCTATTTCTCGGGCTCGCCGTGGTCAATATCACCAAACCGGGCGTCGGCGTGCCGCTCGCCGGCGCCGCAGGTGAAGCAGTACAAAAAATCGGCGAAACGCATCCGCGCACCTTCGTCGAGACGCTGGTGCACATCTTCCCCGCGAGCGTGGTCGATTCGCTTGTGCGCGGTGACATTCTCCAGATTGTCGCATTCGCGGTTCTGTTCGCGATGGCTGTCTCCGCCATCGGCGAGAAGGGCCGGCCCATGCTCGTGGCGATGGAGAGCCTGTCGCAGGTGATGTTCAAGCTAACGAATTATGTGATGCAGTTCGCGCCGTTTGGCGTGGCAGCCGCGATGGCACACACCATCGGCACGCAAGGTCCCGGGGTGCTGATCAGTCTCGGCAACCTGATCGCCTCCTACTATCTCGCGCTGATTCTTTTCGTGGTTTTGATTTTTGGCATCATCATGTTTGTCGCGCGCGTGCCAATGCGGCAGTTCGTGCGCGCAGTGCGCGAGCCGGCAACGATCGCGTTCGCCACCACCAGCAGCGAATCCGCCATGCCAAAGGCGATGCAGGCGATGGAACGCCTCGGCGTGCCCAAACGGATCGTCGGCTTCGTCATGCCGACGGGTTACTCGTTCAATCTTGACGGCTCGATGATTTTTCTCGCGATCACTTCTGTTTTTATCGTGGAAGCGGCCGAACCAGTCACGCATCAGCACTTCGGATTCGGGCAACAGCTAACGATGATGCTGGCGTTTGTTATTACCTCAAAGGGATTGGCCGGTGTGCCCCGCGCATCAATATTGGTCTTGCTCGCGACCCTCAGCGGGATTCTACCCCCGCCGGTTGCCGCCAGCGGCGTCGCCATTGTGCTCGGCATCGACGCGATCATGGACATGGGACGCTCGGCCATGAATCTGATCGGGAATTGTCTCGCAACAGCGGTGATTGCCCGCTGGGAGGGTGAGTTCGATGACGAACGGGCCCAAATCTTTGGAACACCACAAGAAGCCGAGCTCGATTTACAAGAGGGCGATGTGGCAGCGGCGGAGATTGCGCAGCGCGGTGAATGAGAGGCCAGAGGTCAGAAGTGATCAGAATCACCTTAATCCACACGCCTCTTAAGCACTGCTACGGTTTGACGCTTCAACGCGACGAAGCCAGAGCAGTATCAACCCTACCGTGCGATCAGGACATCGTCGCTCTGCAACGCACGGCGGGGGACGTCGGCCATCGGGGACAAGTGTTAGGAATCACGGCGTCAGGCTGAGCGGCTTCGTTCATGACGACGGAGGCGTAGGCGGACGCCGATGGCGTAGATGAGGTAATATCCGATCAGCCCGCCAGCGACCGCGAGGGAAAACTGGGTTGCGGAGGCAGTCATCAACCAATGTTGCTGGTCAGGTGCGCCGTTGCGGGGATGGGTCGCGTGCCACCAGCCGTAGGCAATGCGGGCCGTAATCGCGAAGGTAATAATAAGCGCAAGCCAGCGGCTCGGAGTGTAGAAAAGTTGCTGCCGCTCAACTTTCCACCGGGTCAAAGCTAAACCGAGCAAACCGAGAACGGCTCCTATTGCCATGCCGGCGAGAGCAAACTGAAGAGTTGGCCCGAGCCAGAAAGACATCAGGAAGGCAACGAAAAGAAAAAGCACGGCAGAGAAGCTGGTCATCCAAACATTCACGGTGGCGACCCAGCGCCGGCCTTGCCTCCGCGCCGTGCCGGCGCGGTAACGCAAAGCGAGAGACAGCAAGACCACGCCGCCAAAGGCAAGTACGACAAAAAGGAGGAGGGCAAAAAGAATGATCGGCACGGCCGATGTTAGCACGAGTCCGAGCCCGACTGGCATTTAGTCCGAGCCGGACTGGCAGTATATAGCGAACAGGCCATTTCGGGCAGCCAAAGATTAGGGTAGAGCGAGCGCTCCCAAGCCTCTACAATAGGCGGCCGTGTCGACGGAGGTCAAAAAGGAGATCGAGCTGGAGATTGCCTATGTCCTCTTCGTCGACATCGTCGGCTACCTCCAAGCTGCTAGTCGATCAACAGCGGCGTCTGCTCGAGACACTGAACCAAATCGTCCGTGGCACCGAACAATTCCGCAAAGCGGAAGCTAACCATCGGCTGATTACGATTCCGACTGGGGATGGGATGGCCCTGGTTTTTTACAACACACCGGAAGCGCCGGTGGAATGTGCGCTGGAAATTAGCCGCGGGGTCAAAGAACATCCCGAACTCAAATTGCGGATGGGCGTTCACAGCGGCCCGGTTAGTGGTGTGATGGATGTGAGCGGACGCGCCAACATCGCCGGCGCCGGCATCAACATTGCCCAGCGGGTGATGGATTGCGGGGACGCCGAGCACATCCTGCTTTCCAAACACGTCGCGGAAGACCTGGAACAACTTGGCCACTGGCACAAACATCTGCACGATCTTGGTCAGACCGAAGTGAAACACGGTGCCAACATTTCGGTGGTTAACCTTTACACCTCCGAGCTTGGCAATCCCGAAGTGCCGCAAAGATTTGTGGCGGCACGGCACAATGCAACCGCATCGCAGTTTGCGGAACGAAGATCGACTTCGAAAAACTGGGCTCTTATCGTGGGTGTGGCCGTCGCGCTTGTTCTGCTCGCAATCGGAGCATTCTTCTGGTCACGTCGAACGCCGTCGAAACCCGCCGAGACCGCCGCGCCTTCTGCGTCTACAACAGCAAACCTGGCGGCGGTGCCTGATAAAAGCATCGCAGTTTTGCCCTTCGAAAATCTGAGCGACGACAAGCAGAACGCGTTTTTCACCGAGGGCGTTCAGGATCAGATCCTGGCCGATCTGGCGAAGATCGCCGATCTAAAGGTGATCAGCCGGACTAGCGTGATGCAATACAAGAGTGGCGCACCGCGCAACCTGCGCGAGATTGGACAGCAGCTCGGCGTCGCGCGCATCGTGGAAGGCAGCGTTCAACGGGCGGCTAATCGGGTGCGGGTAACGGCACAGCTCATCGACGCGCGCAATGACGCACATCTGTGGGCCCAAACATATGACCGCGATCTGGCTGATGTATTTGTAATTCACAGCGAAATCGCAAAGTCTATTGCCGACCAACTTCAGGCCAAACTTTCGCCTAACGAAAAAGCCGCAATCGAAACCCGTCCCACGGCCGATGTCACCGCATTCGATCTATACAGCCGCGCCAAGGATCTCATCCAAAGCACAAGCTTCAGTGCCATGGCCCGAACCAATCTCGAGCAGGCAATCGATCTGCTGAATCTGGCGCTGGTGCGTGATCCCTCTTTTTTCCTCGCGCAATGCCAGCTCGCTGTGGCGCACGATCAACTCTACTTCACTACCGGATTCGACCATACCCCGGCACGACTCGCGAAAGCTGAGGCTGCGCTGGAAGCAGCTCTTCGACTACGCCCCGACGCCGGAGAAGTGCACCTGGCCCGGGCGGAACATCTTTATCGCGGGTATCTCGATTATGATGGAGCCCTGGCGGAGCTCGAAATGGCCCGACGCACTTTGCCAAACGATCCCGGAGTGTTCGAGCTCACAGGCTACATCTTGCGCAGGCAGGGTAAACGCGAAGAGGCCCTGCAGTACATCCAGCGCGCGCTTGAGATCGATCCGCGCAATTTTTATACGCTGCAGCAAATCGCGCTCAGTTATTCGTATTTGCGCCGTTATCCCGAGACGATTGCAGTTCTTGATCGCGCACTTGCCATCAAACCGGACAATCCCGAGATCCTCGCTGTCCGAGCTCAGGTCGATTTGGACTGGAAAGCAGATACGCGCCCGCTGCATCAAGCGATCGAAAAAATTCGGGCAAAGAATCCCGCCGCGCTTCCGAGTGTAGCCGACACCTGGCTTCTCGGTGCCCTTGCCGAACACAACGCAGCGGCGAGCTCTTCGGCGTTGGCTGCTTTGGGCGATAGCACTTTCGGAGACAACGCAACGCAGTTTAGCGGTAAATTTGGTGAAGGTTTGGTGGGGCGCATGATCCATGATGAGGGGAAAGCTCGCGCGGCTTTTACGGCCGCCCGAGGGAGCAGGAAAAAATCGTTCAAGCCCAACCAAATTTTGGACCTCCGCTCGTCGTCCTGGCCTTAATCGATGCGGCTTTGGGCCGAAAAGAGGACGCTCTACGGGAAGGACGTCGCGCCGTCGAATTGCTGCCGGTCTCAAGAGATGCGACTAACGGCCCGGAGATGATCCAATATTTGGCAATCATTGCAGCGTGGGTTGGCGATAAGGATCTCGCGTGCGAGCAACTTGCGAAAGCTAACCCATCCCAAGGTTACGGCACTAGTTACGGCCGGTTGAAACTGTTGCCCTTCTGGGACCCGCTGCGCGGCGATCCGCGCTTCGAGAAAATCGTTCAGTCGCTTGCTCCGAGACTGTAGAGGCAGCCGTGTCGGCTGCAGGCGAGCTCATTCGCAGGCGGTACGCCCGCCACCAAAGCGGCAAATCGTCGCACCTCTCACACCGAAAGAATGAGGTGGAGGCGCTTGTCACAAGCGCCTAGCGTAGCGCGCAGCACGAGATCGCTGACGAGCAGGATTAGGCCGCCGTCCGCTGTCATACTATGCAGTAATACCAGATGAAGCTCTCGGTCGAAGACCGCATCAAAAATCTGCTGCCGGCGCGGCTTTATTATCCGTACAAAATCAGTCGAGAATTACGAGGGGTCGAGCCGGAAGTGGCAATGTTGCGCGAACTCGTTCCGGGGGGATGCACCGCGATCGACGTCGGCGCAAACCGCGGCTACTACAGCTGGGCCCTGGCCGGCGTTGCCGGCACGGTGGAAGCTTTCGAACCCAATCCGGTTCTGGCCAGGTTCGCCCAGGCCAAACTGGGAAAAAGAGCGCGCCTGCACGAAGTGGCACTCTCCGATCACGAGGGCGTTGCCACTCTTTACGTTCCACGCCGGGCGAGTGGATCCTCCCTCCACATCATCGGCAATCTTGACAACGTCTATGCGCACGATCGCGTTGACGAAATACAGGTGCGGCTCGCCACCCTCGACAGTTACGGTTTTGAAAATGTCGGTTTTCTCAAAATCGATGTCGAAGGCTCGGAAATGGAAGTGCTGGCGGGGGCACACGAAACCATTCGAATCAATCGGCCGAACATGTTGATCGAACTGCTCGCCGGCATTCACGAAGATCACCTGGCGCGCATCGAACAGATCAAGAACGACTTCGGTTATGATGCCTGGATCGTGATTGGTCCTGAAAAATTCGAGGCGAAGCAGGCGCTTGCGGAACTGGAGGCTCTACGAAAGACGAGCAACATATTGTTCACGCCGCGAAGGTAGAAGGTGAAATTAGAAGGCTCCTCTACCAACTGAGCTATGTCGGCATTCGCCCGGAGAATATTATATCCGGACCATTCTCTTCTGCACGAGGCCCAGCAAACAGAGAAGAACCATGCTCAGCAACGCCAGGGACGAGCCGTCGTCCGGCATCGTCGGCGCTTCGATCAGAAGTGTGAAGCTCTGGTCCGGTCCAGTTCCCCACGACCATTTATGGAAGCCGGGTTCCACCCCGAGACTGCTGAAGGTCTGATTGGCGTATGTCGAGCTGTCTGACAGAGGATTGCCTGAGATATAGCCGTGTGGGACCACAAGAAAAGGCCGCTGAAAGCCAACGACGTCTCCGCTGCCGTCATTGGCGACACTAGGTAGGCCGGTCCCGAAAGCCCCCGGTCCGCTGATGTTCCCGAAATACCCATCTGCGAACACAAAACTCGCTGGCCCGGTGACTAGGAAAGTTAGGAGCGGGTCCATTTCAGCTCGATACGAACCTGATCCTGGGCAGGCGAGCTGGCGATGAGCCAACTGGCCATTGCTGTGCAGAGTGGCGCCATGAGGACGGAAATGCGTGTTTTCATAGCTGAGTCCTTAGGTTTTGGTGCAGCGGGCGTTTTCTTCTGTCACGAACCCCGATTCACAGTTGCCCTAAGTGGGCGCGAATCACTATAAGTCACAAGTTTGATCAGGTTGCGCACGCAAAGTCGAGCCTGAATGGCTGAAGGGAGCCACGACCTGCTGATACAAATTAGAAGACTGCCAGCAGCGAGATGGCGGTGTCGCGCGAACTAAATAAAATGGCCCAATGCGCCTGCGTCGCTTTTGTTCTGCTGCCCTGATTGTAGTCGGGTGCGGGCTGTTTCTGCTGGCGGCGTGTCACAAAGCCCGGCCTCCGGGCGGATCGGCC
>QHPU01000044.1 GCA_003219175.1 Verrucomicrobiota bacterium
CGAGATGCGCGAGCTTCGGATCGCTGGGATCGGGCGAAACCACGACCGGCAACCAATCGGTGGCCGCTTTCGTTGGAATCTGCGGCATAAATTCTTTCAACCATTTGGCGAATTCATTTTGCGGAAGAACGCGACGCATTACGTCGGCTTCGCCTAACGAGGGCGAGAGAAAATCTTCACCGGAAGGTTCATAGGCAAGGGGACAATTCTTGTCGGCTACGAAAAACTTCCTCGCGGAATCGCTAACGAATTTTGCGAACTCTTCGTTTCCAGCCGTGCGAGCGTAATCCAGCATCAGTCCGAGACCGAACGCTGTCTGATCGTGTTCACCGATCCGGACCGGGTGAGACAATTTCGGGAGCCACGTCTTCAATCGCTCGACCGCCGACTCTTCGAGTGGAAGCAAGTTTGCCGACATTTCACGAGCTTGCGGATCGTCCCACTCGCGAAGTTCGACGCAGAGTTGGAGTAACCAGGATAACCCGTAGGGTCGTTCGAAGCTGGCGCGGCCTTGCCCGCGAAGGTAGTTGGCTTCTTCTTTCAGGTTTTCAGCGGTCAGACTTTGCTTCAGTGCGTTGCGCGCATCCGCCACGAACGATGCGTTTGGAAATGTGCGCACCAGTCGTACGAGCAACCAATGCCCATGCACAGACGAGTGCCAATCATAGCAACCACAGAATGCGGGAGTGAGTTTGCGCGGCGGTGCCACGTCCGCATCACTGTTCAAGACGTGACTGATCTTATTCGGGTATTCCTTGTGGACACAGGCCAGGGCGAGTTTGGCAAAGCGCTCGGCGGCGTCGTCGTCGAAGGTGGGAGGCGTGGTTTCGGCAGCGAAACAAACTGGCGGAAGCAAAATCAGCGCTGCGAGGAGAGTTCTCATTGCACGAAATGTAATCAGTCTGACGTCGAGTTGCGATTGCAGACTCCGGGTAGCATGCGCGTCTCGCGTGTTGGTTTCGGCGTCTCGCCGAAACGGTCTTTCTTTAGAAATGACGGTGACCGAGTCGTTGAGCGCGATAAAGAAGTCCGCGATCGCGAGACGCGATCGCCAACACGCGAGACGCGTGCGCTACCACCCAGGCATCGACGCGCGATTGCTTTGTCTGTCGGTGCAGACAAGTTCCGGGCTCAACAAAACGCCGGCTATGGATTCACCAAAACCTTTCTCAATCCGATCATCATCACCGCGCATCTGCGCGCTGCTCGCAGCAATGCAAATCGCTGCTATAGCTGGTGCCGCTGAAAGGAATCCCTCACCAATGCCTGCTGACAATCCATTTCTGACAGAGAGTCCGCTGCCGTATCACCTGCCGCCTTTCGACAAGATCAAGGACGACCAATTTGTGCCGGCGACTGAGGCCGGGATGCAGGAACAGCTCAAGGAAGTCGATGCCATCGCGGCAAACGCGGACAAGGCCAGTTTCGAGAATACCGTCGTCGCGTTGGAGCGAACTGGGCGATTGCTTGATCGGGTGCAACGGACCTTCTCGAATCTCAACGCCGCCGATACCAATCCGACGCGGCAGAAAATTGAGACGGAATTAGCGCCGAAGTTATCGGCGCATCACGACGCGATCCTTTTGAACAGCAAACTGTTCGCGCGGGTTCAGGAACTTTATTCAAATCGTGAGAAGTTGGGTCTCGATCCGGAATCGGCTTATTTGCTGGAACGCTACTATAAAGATTTCGTCCGGGCGGGCGCGAAGCTCTCCGATTCTGACAAAGAGAAGTTGAAAAAGATCAATGCTGAACTGGCGACGTTACAAACCCAGTTCGATCAGAACGTTCTCAAGGAAAAAAACGCCAGCTCAATTGTGGTCGATCGCCGCGAAGATCTGGCCGGGCTTTCCGAAAATCAGATCGCGGCTGCGAGTGTCGCCGCCAAGGATGAAAACAAGGAGGGGAAATTTGTGTTGCGTTTGCAGAACACGACGGGCCAGCCGGTGCTCGGGTCGTTGCAGAATCGCGCGTTACGCCAACACATCATGGAAGCGTCGCTTTCACGTAATAGTAAGGGCGGAGAATTCGATACCCGTGAGATTGTGATGCGCACGGCGCAATTGCGGGCGGAGCGGGCCAAGCTGCTCGGTTATGACAATCACGCCGCATATCAGCTGGAAGATCAGACGGCAAAGACTGTGCCGACCGTGAACAAGCTTCTGGCTGATCTGGCGGTGCCGGCCGTCGCTAATGCCCGGCGCGAAGCGGCCGACATGCAAAAGATCGTCGACAGGGAAAAAGGCGGTTTCCAAATTGCGTCCTGGGACTGGGATTTCTATTCCGAGAAGGTACGCAAGGCCCGGTATCAATTCGATGAATCGGAGGTGCGACCTTATTATGAATTAAATCACGTCTTAGCCGATGGCGTTTTCTTTGCCGCGGGAAAACTCTACGGCCTGACCTTCAAGGAGCGCCACGATCTTCCGGTTTATCATCCTGACGTCCGGGTGTGGGAAGTGTTTGACGCCAATGGTCAGCCGCTGGCGCTGTTTCTCGGGGATTATTATGCGCGGCCTTCCAAACGGGGTGGGGCGTGGATGACTGCCTACGTCCAGCAAAGTGGATTGTTCGGGACCAAACCAGTAGTGGCGAATCATCTGAACATTCCGAAGCCGCCGGAGGGGGAGCCGACGCTGCTGACCCATGACGAAGTGCGGACCACCTTTCATGAGTTCGGTCATGCCCTCCACGGAATGTTTTCGAACGTGAAGTATCCGCGTTTTAGCGGAACCAGTGTGCCGCGAGACTTTGTCGAATATCCCTCGCAAGTTAACGAGATGTGGGCTAACTGGCCGGAGGTACTGAAGAACTTTGCCAAACATTACAAGACCGGGGAGCCGATCCCTCAGGCCCTCTTCGACAAGGTGGTGGCGGCGGAAAAGTTTAATCAAGGTTTCAAGACGACGGAGTACCTGGCTGCATCGCTCCTCGATCAAGCATGGTACCAACTCAATCCATCGGAGGTACCGAAGGATGCTCTGGCTTTTGAAGCGGCGGCGTTGAAAAAAGCGGGCGTCGAGTTTCCTCCCGTGCCGCCGCGATATCGGACGGCGTACTTCTCTCATGCCTTTTCCACCGGATACTCGGCGGGGTATTACTCGTATATCTGGAGTGAAGTGCTCGATGCCGACACGGTGGAATGGATCAAGGAACACGGCGGATTGAAACGGGAGAATGGTGATCGTTTACGGCAAACGCTGCTGAGTCGTGGGGGCTCGGCTGATGCGCTGGGCTTGTTTAAGAATTTTGTCGGGCGCGATCCCTACGTCGAGCCGTTGTTGAAGCGACGGGGACTGGACAAACCGGCGGCGGATGATGCGAAATCGGCCGCTGAGCCGCCAACGCGATAGGACTCACCGCAGATTTGCTCTGGCAAAACGGGAGAATTGCCTGAAATTGGAGGTCGAGTTTCACGCATGGCCGACACTATCCAACCATCTCCCATTTCCCCCGAAACGGGCACTACAGCGAATCATCCGGCTCCGGACCGAGCTGATCTCCGGCCGGAAAATATTCAAGACGCCGTAATTCGCCTTGCCGGGAATTCGCAGGACGGAATTCAAACGGCCGGAGCGTTTCTCGCCCGGCTCGCCGGACGCAGCGACCAGGATGTCATTACTTACATGACCATCCCGGCCACGATTTCAGGCGGGCCGTCTATCTTTCAGGTGCGGATTGGTTCCGGCGAAGTGTTATCAGCGGGCGACGAGGCCGATTTCCTGGTGGCGTTTTATCAGCACAGCTATCAGGACCACATCGATTTTCTCAAGGAAGGCGGGGTATTGCTGTACGATTCGGACAACGTTGAGCCGAATCTGGACGACAAACGTTTCGTTTACGTCGGTGTGCCGATAACCGGATTAACGGTGGAAGCGCTTGGCGGCACCGCCAAGGATAAAGGCAAAAATATTTTCGTTCTTGGTCTCATTACGAAGATTTTCAGTCTCGATGTGGAGAAGTTGAAAAAGATAATTAGCGAAAAATTTGCCGGCAAAAACGAAAGCATCGTCAACACCGCGTTGATGGCGTTCCAAGCTGGCTATGCCTATCCGGTCGGTAAGGTGCTGACACATCAATATCGATTTGAACACATTGCCAAGACCGACGGGCGGGCGCAGATCACGATGGATGGTAATCAGGCGCTGGCTTACGGCTTGATCGCCGCGGGCGTTCGATATGGCGCCGGTTATCCGATTACTCCCTGGTCATCAGTCATGGAGATATTGCGGCGCGAGCTGCCGAAGTACGGCGGAATTTTTGTGCAGGCGGAAGACGAACTCGGTGCCGTCTCCATCGCGCTCGGTTTTTCTTATTCCGGATATCTCGCGGTCACCGGCAGCGCAGGGCCGGGAATTTCTCTTAAAACCGAAGCGATCGGCTGGGCATCGATGGCGGAGATTCCGCTGATCATTTGCAATATTCAGCGCGGCGGCCCGAGCACGGGGTTGCCGACGAATGTCGAGCAGAGCGATTTGCATCAGGCGATCTACGGCGGACATGGCGACAGTCCGCGTGTCGTCCTCGCTGCTGCGACGGTGGAAGATTGTTTCTACATCGCACTTGAAGCGGCGCGGATCGCACGCCGGTACAGCACGCCGGTTTTCATCTTGAGCGACACATCACTGGCGACGCGGATTGAAGCCTTCGACGAACCAGATCTTTCGAAATTGATGGTTAACCCAAACCCGGACCTCTCGCCACGTCAGACGTTTAAACCGTATCCGGTCGACGCCATTACACAGCATATTCCGCCGGGCACGCGGATCCTCGACGGCAAATATCCGCTGCTCTCAGGGCTCGAACACGATGAGATGGGTCACCCCACAGGTAGTCCGAAACTGCACATGGTGATGACGGCGAAGCGTCGCAATAAATTGCGCAAACTCGCCGAGGAAATTCCGGTTCCGGAAATTTATGGCGACAAAGAGGGCGACGTTCTCCTGATCGGCTGGGGATCGACTTACGGCCCGATCCACGACGCAGTGAAACAGGCTCGCGATCATGGAGAAAAAGTCGGGGCGATTCATTTGCGCCACATTCATCCGTTACCGAATGGCATTGAAAAAATCTTCGCGAACTTCAAACGGATTGTCGTTGTCGAAATGAACGACCAGGGAGTTTACGGCTTTGGCCAGCTTGCAATCATATTGCGAGCGCGCTACTGCGAACCGAAGATCGAAAGTTTCACCAAAACGGACGGTCTTACTTTTCGCGTCAAAGAAATTCTGGACGGCGTTTTCAAAGGCCGCTCCTTTGCGGCCAGGAAAATTCCGCGCGACGGCGCGGCCGTTGTTCACGCCGACACCGCGCCCGAGAGCGTGAAATCGGTCAGAGAAGTTGTGCCGCAGGGAGTAGGATAAGTCCGAGCTCTCCACGGCGGGTATTCGACCGGACTGGCTTTTTCGCTCTGAATAACAGCGCGCGGGGACTCGCGCAGGCATTTCCGCGAAGTCATTCCCGGCGTTGCACGCTGATTACGGGCGAGGTGAAACTTGACGGCTTAAAGCCGTCAAGTTGGTCGCTCGCAAAACGCGGTACCGAAGCTGCGGCGGGACGAAGCGACTATTGCTGATCTGGAACGAAATCCTCGAGCGGCACGCAGGAGCAAAACAAATTTCGATCGCCGTAAACGTTGTCAATGCGCGCGACGCTCGGCCAGAATTTGTGGTCGCGCAGCCAGGGTGCTGGGAAGGCGGCTTGCTCGCGCGAATAAGGGTGATCCCACTTTTCGGCAGCGATTTGTCGCGTCGTATGAGGCGCATTTTTTAGAAGGTTGTTCTGTTTATCAGCTGTGCTGCTTGCGATCGCGGTCATCTCAGCGTGAATTAAAATCATGGCGTCGCAAAACCGGTCGAGCTCGTCTTTCGATTCGCTCTCTGTCGGCTCGACCATCATCGTTCCCGCAACCGGCCACGAAATGGTTGGCGCATGAAATCCGTAATCCATCAGACGCTTGGCAACATCTTCCACTTCAATTCCGACGCGTTTCCAATCGCGCAGATCAAGAATGCATTCGTGGGCAACAAGACCACGTTTACCTTTGAACAGGACGGGAAAGTAACGATCGAGTCGTTTTGCAATGTAGTTCGCACTTAGAATCGCAACTTCGGTGGCGCGCTTCAATCCGTCGGGCCCCATCATCCGGATGTACATCCACGAAATAGTGAGGATGCTGGCGCTGCCAAAAGGAGCGGCTGCAACGGGACCGACGGAATGGTTGATGATTGATGGTTGATTGTTGATTGACGAAGGCCTCGGCAGGAACGGGACCAAATGTTCGGCAACTCCAATCGGGCCGACGCCGGGGCCGCCGCCGCCGTGTGGAATGCAAAAGGTTTTGTGCAGATTCAAATGGCAGACGTCCGCGCCGATATCGCCCGGCCGGCAGAGGCCTACCTGCGCGTTCATGTTGGCGCCGTCCATGTAAACCTGACCCCCGTGTTTGTGCACGATCTCGCAAATTTCGCGAATCGTTGTCTCGAAAACACCATGTGTGCTCGGGTATGTGACCATTAATACTGCCAGATCACGCGCATGAGCATCGGCTTTTGCGCGAAGATCAGCGAGATCGATGTCACCGTCTTTAAGCGTTGCGATGGCAACCACTTTGAACCCAGCCATGATGGCGCTGGCGGGATTAGTCCCGTGAGCGGATTGCGGAATGAGGCAGACATTGCGATGCGCTTCGCCGCGCGAGGCGTGGTATTCGCGAATGGCGAGCAGACCGGCGAATTCGCCTTGCGAGCCGGCATTGGGCTGCAATGAGATGGCAGCGAAACCGCTAATTTCCGCGAACCAGCGTTCGAGTTGATTGCACACCTCGCGATAGCCGGCCGTTTGTGAATTCGGCGCGAATGGATGCAATTTCGCGAATTCGGGCCACGAGATCGGAAACATTTCCGCCGTCGCATTCAATTTCATCGTGCAGGAGCCGAGCGGAATCATCGAATGACAAAGCGAGAGATCGCGAGATTCCAGTCGGCGCAGGTAACGCAACATTTCAGTTTCGCTCTGATAGGTGTTGAAAACCGGATGGGTGAGGAAAGGGGAATTGCGAATTGCGGATTCGGGAATGCGGAACGAAGAGGAGTCGAGATTTTCATCCGAATAATCGCGAACCGCGGTGCCGCGGAAAATCGACATCAGGGTTTCAATATCCGAATCGGTCGTCGTTTCATCGAGCGCGATACTGATGGCGTGATCGCTAACGGCGCGCAGATTGCAGCCGGCACGCGCGGCCCGTTCGACAAGATCACGGCTTGAACCATGCCCAAGTTCGAGTCGAATCGTGTCGAAGAAATTTTCGTGAGCGATTTTGAAACCGAGCTGGCGCAATCCTTGGGCGAGCTTGGACGCAAAATCATGGACGCGTTGCGCAATTGCTCGTAATCCATTCGGTCCGTGATAGACCGCATACATCGCGGCGATGACAGCTAACAAGACCTGAGCAGTGCAAATGTTGCTAGTGGCCTTGTCGCGCCGGATGTGTTGCTCGCGCGTTTGCAACGCCAGCCGATAAGCGGGACGCCCTTCGGCGTCGTGCGAGACGCCGACCAATCGGCCGGGAAGATGGCGTTTGAACTGGTCGCGCGTCGCAATGTAGCCGGCATGCGGTCCACCAAATCCGAGAGGGACGCCAAAACGCTGGGTGGAACCAACCGCAACATCCGCTCCAAATTCGCCCGGCGGTTTTAACAGAGTCAGCGCGAGAATATCGGCGGCGACAACAAACAACGCGCCGGCGTCGTGCGCTGCTCCCGCGAACTTTTCGTAATCATAGATCGTTCCATCCGTTGCCGGATATTGCACGAGTGCGCCAAAGACTGCGTCATCAAATTTGAAATCAATAAAGTCCCCGGTGACGATTTCGATCCCCAGTGGTTTTGTGCGAGTCCGCACCACTTCGGTGGTTTGTGGATGACAATTGTCAGCGACGAAAAATTTGTTGCGCGAGCGGTCGGCCGCGGCGTGATAACACAGGGCCATCGCTTCGGCGGCGGCCGTCGCTTCATCGAGTAAGGAGGCATTGGCAATGTCGAGAGCGGTGAGGTCGGTGACCATGGTTTGGAAATTGACCAGCGCTTCGAGGCGGCCTTGAGCGAGTTCGGCCTGATACGGTGTGTAGGCAGTATACCAACCGGGGTTCTCGAGGACGTTCCGCTGAATGAGCGGCGGCGTGATGGTGTCGGAGTATCCAGCACCGATGAAATTGCGCGCAATTCTATTTTGCGACGCCAGGGCACGAAGTTCCGCCAGGGCGTCATTCTCGCTTTTGGCCGCAGTGGTGAAGGCATTTGTCGGTGTGATGGAGTTCTCCGGCGCAGATTTTTCCTGCCTTTTTGCTACCGGTTTTTCGATCGTCTCCGTCTCGGCCGAATGCATCGTTAAAGACTACGGAGCGCGATGGGTGCTTCAAGTGAAGCGCGTTGTAGCTCCCGCCGTCTCTGGCGGCAGAATTTCGGTTTACTTGCCGCTGAGGACAGCGGCAGCTACGCCATTTTGCCACGGGATCCCTCGATCGGGACGAGGATTACCGCGGATCGTAGGTTTCCACGCCGTTCTCGCGCAGTTTCTTTCGCAGCGTGGCTAGGTGGTCGCGGTTGCGTGTTTCCACCGTGCAAAGGACGTGCACCGCCGAGACATCAGAGCCGGCGAAAGCGCGATCGTGCACCACTTGTTTGATGCTGGCACCGCTGGCAGCGATTTGTGCGGTCAGATCTGCGAGACCGCCGGGCCGATCGCTAATCACGGCGGTGAAGCGAGAAAGTCGTCCGTCGGCCACGAGCCCGCGTTCGATGACGCGGCTCAAGACGTTGGGATCGATATTTCCGCCACAAAGCAAAAGCACGACGCGTTTGCGGGCGAGACCTTTTAGATCGCCGGACAAACAGGCCGCGAGAGGAGTGGCGGCCGCACCTTCCACCACACCTTTCTGCAGCTCAACGACTCGCAAAATGGAGAGCGCGATTTCTTCTTCGGTGACAATGACGGACCGGTCGACCCGCGATTTTGCAATCTCGAATGCATTTTTCCCGACCTGTGGAATGGCGAGACCGTCGGCGAGAGTCGGTTGCATTTCGATCCGCGTCGGTTTGCCCGCTTTCAAGGCAGCGGAGAAACTGGCGACGCTTTCCGCTTCCACCGCGATGACTTTCACTTTTGGCCGCTTCGTTTTCACGGCCAGCGAAACCCCGGCGATTAATCCGGCCCCACCGACCGGCACGATCACGGCATCGACATTGGGAACCTGCTCCAGAATTTCTAAGCCCATTGTCCCCTGACCGGCGATGATCGACGGATCATCGTAACCATCGATGTAGGCTAGTTTTTCCTTCTCGCCGATTTCGTGCGCGCGCGTTTTAGCTTCGGCGAAATCTTTCCCATGCAGAACAACGCGAGCACCGAGCTTCTGACAAGTGGTCACCTTGATGAGCGGCGCATGCTTTGGCATTACTACAGTTGCAGGAATGCCCAGCAGCTTGCCCTGATAAGCGAGCGCTTGAGCGTGATTCCCGGCTGACGCCGCAATGACGCCTCGCTTTTTCTGTTCGGCGGGCAATTGCGCAAGCACATTGCGCGCACCGCGTTCCTTAAAACTCCCAGTGCGCTGCAAGTTGTCTAGCTTGCAGAAAATCTCCATCCCGGTGATGTCGCTCAACGGAATCGAGGGCAGACAGGGGGAGTAATAAACCGCGCCCTTGGCTCGTTCGCGTGCTGCTTCGATATCGGCAAAGCTAATCACGCGATTGCATACACCGCGCCTAAAAGGGCGGCAACGTTTTCGAAGCGTCAATGTCCCGATTCAGCTGACAACGACACCGTCAAGCGACGCTCGCACGCTTTCTGCCAGCTGTTCTGGATCGAAAGGTTTCGACAGAAAAGGCAGATCGCTGGCCGGGGTGTCCAGCGTTATCTCGGGCAAATAGCCGGAGGTGAGCAGAATTTGCGTGGACGGGCTGTTGTTTCGCGTCCAGTCGGCGAAGTCGCATCCACTCATATCAGGCAGCACAACGTCGCTAACGACGAGGTTGACGATGTTGCACTGAATCAAGCGTTTGGCTTCGTCGGCGCGAAATGCTTCCAGGACGTTGTAGCCAAGCATCCGCAACGTCCGCACCGCGACATGTCTCACGCTGATGTCGTCTTCGACTACTAGGATTGTTTCGGTGCCGCTGGGCAATTTCGGGCGTTTGCGGTACGGAGCCGGTGGCGGTGCGACAACCTCCGGGAGATAGATGTACACAGCCGTGCCTTTTCCGAGCTCACTTTCGACAATGATGTGTCCGCCGCTCTGGCGAACAATTCCATAACACGTAGCCAAGCCGAGGCCGCTGCCGTGGCGATCGTCTTTGGTGGTAAAGAACGGCTCGAACAGATGCTCTTTTACGTCATCCGTCATCCCCATGCCGTTATCGATCACGCTGATGCTCACGTATTTTCCGGGCGGCAATTCCACTCGGGACTTGCCATTGCTAGAAATCGGCTCGGTCTTTAGCACCAGCATCGAGCGCTCCAGATCATGGATCAGCTTGTTCACGTTCAGCACGCGCGGTTCCAACGGCTCGCGACGACTAAAAGTTAGAAGTTGTTTTGTCAGTGACGCGGCGCGCCCAGCGGCACTGCGAATCTCACTCAAGTATTTGGCTCCCGTTCCGCGACCCTCGACCTCAGCAACGAGCAGATCACTGTAGCCGAGGATCGCGGTCAGGAAGTTGTTGAAATCGTGAGCGACGCCGCCTGCGAGTTGACCGAAGGCTTCCATTTTTTGGGAATGAGAAAGCTGATCATGCAGTTGTTTGTGCGCGGTCACATCCATCAGCACGCCAATGAACCTCACCGCTCGCCCACTGCGGTCGCGAATAATCAAAGCACGTTCCATTAGCTGGAGATAATGCCCCTTGGCATGTCGAAAACGATATTCGCCCGACCAATATTCGGCTTTGGATTTGATGGCCTCCCGAATTGACGCCGCAGTACGCGAACGATCCGCCCCATGAATCTGCCGTTGCCAGAATGCAATCGTCTGATCTGACTTACCCGGGGAATAACCGAGAAGAGTATCGAGGCCCTGCGGCCAGGTGAGGTCGCCGTTCGCTAAATTCCAATCCCGAACTGCATCGTTTGTAGCCCGGGCAACCAACTGATGATAATCCGCATCTTGCGTCGAAGCGGTTTTCCGCGGAGTCTTCCGTTGGTTCTCATTATTTTTCTGTTGGGGGGAAATCTTCGGTTTCCGTTGCCGCGTCTGGATGTGAGATGCCGTAGTTGCTCGCATTCGCCGCGCCAGTGACGCCCAGGTCAGAAAAAAGCTAATTCTGTGCCGCTAACGCGAGAGGGTTGGAGATTTGGCGAATTGGCGCCTTGATCGAAACAGAAAATGCGTTTGTAAGCGAAAATCTATGGAAAACATGGTCGTGGTTTTCTCAAATTTCGGAACTGAATTGTATCGCTTGCCGTTCATTTCTCTCCACGCTGCGACTCAGCCGCCGCAGACGGTTTAATTGAGCGCGATAGCCTTGGAAGCGCTCACCCGGCCAACGTTTTCTTCATGCTCAATGTGAAAGGTGAGACGGACATATTTGGCTTCGACTCCGAGCATCGAGACATTGAACAGACGCTTACGCTGAAATGACACCGCTCCGTCTACCGATGTCCACTTGTCGCTGTCGGCAGACAACTTCTCGTTTGCGACCGCGATTCTGAGTTCGCCGCGTGCCGGCTTATTCTCGTTGATGAAGGTGAAGCGATCGAGCGTGGAACTTCGTGCGAGGAAAATGATAAACGTCGTGTCGCCGTCGGGCAGCGGAGAGCTGACTGTGTTTTGTTCCATCACGAGATATTTGGTGGCGATCTGGACCTTTGCCACGGCCGCCGTCTTTTCCCTGTCATTGGGAGTTGGACTGGCGTGAGCGGCCGAAAATTTCACAAGAGCGCCAATCGCCAGTGCGATAGGGAACGTTGATCCGAGAATCTTCGGACAAGCTAGTTCAAGCCAGGACGCGCGTCGCATACAGGCATGGTAAAGCTTAGAGTACGCCACCTTGCCGATTATGTTTTTCCGGCAAAATCTTACTTAAAATCACGCCTCTTTTTCCTTGAATTTCATTGCTTCTCTGGCTAACCATCGCTGAGGGAAGGCGCTGGAATACTCTATAGTCGCCCGCTCAACGTGCCTGGAATAATTCTGAACTTTGTTGATACTTCCTTGCCGGAGTATTACTACTACCAGTATTCGGAATACTATAACCGGCCTATAGCTGTTTCGGAATCTGAAGCGACGGCTCGACGACGGCCGGCGATTTAACCTAGGTGAAAGCATTACGCGTACTTGCGATCGCATTGCTCACGGCGATTGCGGGAGCGGTTGTTTCGACCGCAGCTTCGCTTTACTTAACTGAACTCTATCACGTTTCCGATTTCGAAGGCGGACGCGGGATGCTGATCTTTTTCGCGCTGGCGCCACTGGGGTTCATCGTTGGCTTAATCATCGGGTTAATTGTTGCATTACTCAGTCGCGGAACGGGGTTCGGCGGCTTCGCGAAGGCGCAGGGAATTGCGCTCGGGATTACAATCGGCCTCGCTGCAATCGTTTCGGGCATTCTTTATCTGGCAGCGGATCATCCGCCGACACTCGACGGTAAATCGCTTGCGCTTGAGTTCGAACTTAAGATTCCGCCCACGCTGAAGCTGCCTGCTCAGCCAAGTGTGCAGACGTTACACGCCAGTCTTTACGCTAACGACCGTGACAATCGTTATGCGTTGCTTGATTACGATAAGATCGAAACGCGCGATGGGTTTGTTTTTGTTCCCGGCAAAGCGTCGTTGCTCTCCCAGACGTTTAACCGCGATCTACTGGTTTCGATCGAGAGCGAAGGCGGCGCCAGCCAGTTTATCAAGCTGCGGCTCCGCGCGAAGCCTAACAAAGAAGATGAAGCATGGTCGGATTGGATGATGGCAACGGAGCGCGCCGATCTTAGCCAGGTGCCGGAAGGAGAACGAATTGCCGTTCGCTATCGGGTGCAACCGGAAGAGTAGTTGCGGTCGCCCAATTATTGTCATCCCGAGCGAAACCGCCAGTCCGACTCGGACCCAGGGACCCCGTTGCGGAACCTTTAGGTAACTTCATCAGGATCCCTCGGCTGTCGCTCGGGATGACGAAAACCGGCGAACCTTTTTTCTAAACATGAAACTCTCTTACGAGCGCTTTCTTTCTTTTGTGCCGCGACATTGCAAGGTCCACCAGCCTCGACAAAAGCTCGGTATAGTTAATTCCGGAGGCTTCCCACAACTTTGGATACATGCTGATCGAAGTGAAGCCCGGGATTGTGTTCAACTCATTGAAAAAAAGTTCTTCGCTCGTTCGGTCGAGCAACAGATCTACCCGAGCCATCCCTTCGCATTCCATGGCCAGAAAAACTTTTCTCCCCATCTCCTGCACGCGTCGGATCTGCTCGGTCTCGAGCTTCGCTGGGATGGTCAACGCGGCGCCATTTTCGTCGAGGTACTTTGCCTCATAAGAATAGAATTCATGGTTCGGTTCGATCTCGCCCGGAACGCTAACCAATGGATCGGCTCCTGAATCCGGATTTTCCAGCACCGAAAGTTCAATCTCGCGAGCATCTATGGCGACTTCGACAAGGATTTTTACATCGTACTGAAACGCATTTTCGAGAGCCGCAGTTAGGTCACCGCCTGCTTTGACCTTTTGCACGCCAACGCTCGATCCGAGATTCGCCGGTTTAACGAAAACCGGATACCGAAGCTCTTTCTCAAGCCGTTCTGCCACCTGTCGTTTTTCTTTTCTCCAGTGCTCCTGCCTCAGCGACACATAAGACACAATTGGAAGTCCAGCATCGCGGGCCAGGCGTTTTGCCACCTCTTTGTCCATCGCCACTGCGGATGCGAGCACACCGCATCCAACGTATGGAACATCTGCGAGCTCAAGTAACCCTTGGATTGTTCCGTCTTCGCACAGAGGCCCATGGATGACAGGGAAGACCACATCGATCGTCTTCGCTTCTCCGCTCCCGCCCAGCGAGACCAGGGCGCTGTTGACTGTCGAGTCCGGCGGAAGGACGATTCTGGGCGCGTCTTTGAAAACGGGCAGAGATTTTTTCCCCTGGATCAGAGAAAGGTCGTTGAGATGCCAGCGACCCTGCTTGTCAATCGCCACCGGAACAATCTCAAAGCGATCGCGATCCAGGTAATTAATGACTGAGGCAGCTGATTGAAGCGAAACTTCATGTTCTCCTGATCGGCCACCGTACAGCACTGCCACGCGCAGCTTTTTCATAGGTCTCGGACTATCTGCGAGCTCCCGCTGCTTGATTCACGCCTTTGCCAGCAGCTGGCGCAGGACGAACTGCAGAATCCCGCCGTGCCGGTAATAATCGACTTCTATCGCGGTATCGATTCGCAATCTAACGGGAACTGAATCGCTTTTCCCGTTCGCTCGCTCGATCTTTAGGGTCACAGTCATTCCCGGTTCAATTGCATCAGACAAACCGGTGATCGAAAACGTTTCTGAACCGTCAAGTTTCAAAGTTTGGGCATTTGTGCCTTCGGCAAATTGCAGAGGCAGAACGCCCATGCCGACAAGATTCGATCGATGGATTCGTTCGAAACTCGAAGCAACGACCGCTTTTACTCCGAGCAATCGCGTTCCCTTTGCCGCCCAATCACGCGATGATCCGGTGCCATACTCAGTCCCGGCCAAAATCACGAGCGGCACGTTATCTTTTTGATACTTCATGGCAGCCTCATAAATCGACATCTGTTCGCCAGTTGTAGCTGCCGCTGTCTCAGCGGCAGGATTACCCGATCTGCCGCCAGAGACGGCGGCAGCTACATCCGGTTTTCCATAATATTTCGTTATCCCGCCCTCGGTTCCCGGTACCATCAGGTTTTTGATCCGCACGTTGGCAAACGTGCCGCGGGTCATCACCAAATCATTCCCGCGTCGTGAGCCGTAGCTGTTGAAATCCGTCGGCTCAATCCCGCGCGAAATTAGATACCGCCCGGCGGGTGAGCTCGCCTTGATCGCACCTGCCGGCGAGATGTGATCGGTCGTAACCGAGTCGCCGAAAATCCCCAGCGCACGTGCGCCGACGATGTTTTCGATCTTTCCGGCTTTCATCGAGAAATCTTGGAAGAATGGCGGTTCATGAATGTAGTCGCTCTTCTCGTCCCATTGATAAATGTCGCCCGTGCTGGCCGGAATTTCGTTCCACTTCGGGTTTTGATCGGCAAAATCGCGATAAAGTTTTCGAAAAACTTCCGGCGCAAGGGCGGATTGCATAGCGTCGCGCACTTCGGTCAAGCTGGGCCAGAGGTCCCGCAGAAACGTTTCCTTCCCGTCTTTATCCTTGCCGATAGGTTCTTTAGTCAGGTCGAGATCGACGCGGCCTGCGAGGGCGAACGCGACAACCAGGGGAGGCGACATCAGGAAATTGGCTTTGATATTCTGGTGAACACGCGCTTCGAAATTACGGTTTCCGGAAAGGACTGACGCCGCAATCAGATCGTGATCATGAATTGCTTTCTCGATCTTGGGATGGAGTGGACCGGAATTGCCAATGCAGGTAGTACAACCGTATCCGACAAGGTTGAATCCAAGCTGATCAAGGTATGTTTGCAGTCCAGTTTTCGTTAGGTAATCCGAAACGACCCGTGACCCTGGAGCGAGCGAGGTTTTTACTGCGGGATCGACGCGCAGGCCGCGCTCGACCGCCTTTTTCGCCAGCAAACCCGCCGCCAGCATCACGCTTGGATTGCTGGTATTCGTGCAACTGGTGATAGCCGCGATCAAAACGCTGCCGTGCCCGATCTTGCTTTCGCCGTGACGAAATAGATCGGCCCCTTTCATGTCTTTCGCCCGATCAGGGGTTGGCCGGTTCGTCACCATTTCGGCTTTGTTAAGTTCTTCGCCCGGATCGATTCCGGGCATGTCGCCATCATCCGGCGCGCTTCCATTTAATTGCACGAGATGTCTGGTCGAGAGATCGACATTCTCCTTTCCATAGCCGCCGTCCTTAATCGGCTGCTGCAGAAGTGACCGGAAAGTTTGGCCAAGATCGGGAAGATTGATCCGGTCCTGAGGACGTTTCGGTCCGGCAACGCCCGGCTGCACCTGTCCAAGGTCTAATTGCAGGTCGACGCTATAATCGATTTCGCCCTGGCGCGGCATGCCAAACATTTTCTGCGCGCGGAAATAATTCTCGAAGGCGGCGCATTGTTCGTCGCTGCGACCAGTTGCGCGCAAATAATTCACCGACTCCTGATCGACCGGGAAATAACCAATGGTGGCGCCGTATTCCGGCGACATATTTCCGATCGTGGCGCGATCCGGCACTGGCAATGAGGCTGCGCCTTCGCCGTAAAATTCGACGAACTTTCCAACGACCTTTTGCGCTCGCAACATCTGGGTGATGTGCAAAACCAGATCGGTTGCCGTGACGCCTTCGCGAAGCTTGCCGGTCAAATGCACTCCGACGACTTCCGGAGTGAGAAAGTAAACCGGCTGTCCAAGCATCCCGGCTTCCGCTTCGATTCCGCCCACGCCCCAACCAACGACGCCGAGACCATTGATCATGGTGGTGTGGGAATCGGTTCCGACAAGCGTGTCGGGATAAAAAATTTCTGACTTCTGACCTCCAACCTCTGACTTCTGGCTGAGCACGCCTTTGGCCAGGTACTCGAGATTAACCTGATGCACGATGCCGATGCCGGGCGGGATTAACTGAAATGTTTTGAACGCTTGCTGGCCCCATTTCAAAAACTGGTAGCGCTCGCGATTACGCTTGAACTCCATCTCCAAATTCAATCGCAACGCTTGTGCTGATCCGAAAAAGTCGACCTGCACGCTGTGATCAACCACCAGATCGACCGGGACCAGCGGCTCGATAATTTTTGGATCGCCAGCGAGGCGTTTCACCGCGCTGCGCATCGCCGCCAGATCAACCACCAGCGGCACACCGGTGAAATCCTGAAGAACAATTCGCGCAACCACGAAGGGGATCTCTTCGTTGGCCGGCTTCTTTCCGTTCCAATTCGCCAACGTCTCGACGTCCTCACGGCGGACCTTTTTGCCGTCACAATTTCGCAGGACCGATTCGAGAACGATTCGAATGCTGATGGGGAGATGAGAAATTTTTCCGACGCCCTGTTTTTCCAGCTCCGGGAGGGAATGGAAAAAACCTTCGCGGCCTTTTCCAGCATCGAATTCTTGGAGGGTGTTGAATTCGTTATTCATCGTTTGTTGTCATTCCGAATAGAGTGAGGCGGAGTCGATGCTGCAACGCAGCCAACGTAGTTGGCGAGGCCAGCTTTCCATCCCGTTGCGTTACGTTAAAGATTTCGCATCGGGATCCCTCCACTGCGCTCGGGATGACAAATGTAACGTGCGGACTCATTTCAGTTCCGCCAGTTTCGCTTTCACTTTGTTAAAATCGGGGACTACGCGTGCATCCGCGTTGCAATCGATGTATTGGATCACGCCAGCGCGATCAATCACATAGGTTGCCCGCTTCGGAACGCCGCCCATTCCGAGCCCGATTTGCGGAAGAAAGGTGTCGTAAACAGCGTCGTACATACGCGCGACCTGATGTTCATAATCGCTCAATAATGTGACGGCGATGCATTCCTTCCGTGCCCAGGCTTCCTGCGCAAACGGATTATCTCCGCTAATACCGTAGACGACGGCGTTCATCTGTGCGTAGGCCGCAAGATCAGAGCTGACACTGCGCATTTCCGTTGTGCAAGTGCTGGTAAACGCCATCGGGAAAAAGGCGAGCACAGTATTTCGTTTTCCGAAATTGTCGCTCAACGTGATTTGCCTTGGCCCGCCTGTCGTTTTCGTTGGCAGCGTGAAATCAGGGGCTTTCGTTCCGACTGAGAGTGGCATGGACAATTCAGTATAAAAGCGACAGTTTCCGGGTCAAAAAGATCGCGAAAACGTTAAATTGCCGATTCACAATTAACAGATCACGCTTGGCCCACGAATGGAAGTATTCTGGTGGCTGTTCGCGATCGTGGTAATGGCGCTGGGGTTGATCGGCACCGTCATTCCGATCTTGCCGGGAACGACGATCATATTGGCGGCAGCGATGGTTCATCGGGTGGCGTTGGGCCCGGATCGAAGCCTTGGCTGGAGTGCCCTCCTTGCGTTGCTTTTGCTGACGCTCTTGACTTACGTGATTGATGCTGCGGCGGGCTACCTCGGCGCCAAACGTTTCGGCGCAACGAAATGGGGTTTGATTGGCGCCAGCGTTGGCGTGATTGCGGGATTATTCTTTGGTCTGTTTGGAATTTTTGTTGGGCCGGTAATCGGGGCGATCGCCGGCGAGGTTATTGGCGGGAAAGAGATCGTGAAAGCTGGTCGCGCTGGCTGGGGTACATTTCTTGGCAGCCTTGCCGGGGTAATCGCAAAGCTTTTCATCGGACTGATCATGATCGTGATTTTTCTGATGAACGTGCCGTCGCCGCTGTAGCGGCCGCCGTCACTCGCGGCCGTTCGATGGTAGGGCGAGACTCTGTCGAGCCGGAAAAAGAGGCGGCTCCGCGGAGCGTCTGCCCTACCGGCCGCCAAAACTGGCTTCAAATTGTTCTTGCCAGATTTTAAGCTTTGTATTACAAAGTAAGCTGAATGGAGGAACGCCAGCGCGCTGAGGAGCATCTGCGGGTCATTCGAACCTTGATGGAACGCGCCACTATTTACCGCGCCATCTCCGCCCCCACCGCCCTCATCGGTGGCCTAATTGCGCTCGGGTTGACCTCGGCAATTTGGGCGAGCGAGCGCCATTGGGCGCAAATCGCTCCGGAAGTGATGCGACATATTTCTACTCGCGGCTTCGCGGCACTTTGGCTCGGTGCCCTCGCGATTGTGCTCGCGCTGAATGCATTCTTTATCTGGCGCAAGGCGCAGCGCGACAGCCGGCCGTTTGTCTCGCCCTCGATGAAGCTGGCCCTTCGCTCCATTCTCCCCTGTCTCATCTTTCCCGCTGCAACCACAATCTGGTTTTTTTACGACGGATACGAAACCGACAACGAACTTTTGCTGGTGCGCATTTGGATCGGATTTTACGGGCTGGCTCTGATCGCGACCCAGCATTTTGCACCGCGGTCTCTCGTGTTGCTGGGATGGGCCTTTCTGATCACGGCCGCGGGAATGATGGTGACTTCGCGTCAGCTGGAATATTACTCGACGCCACTCGTTCCCAATCTTGCGATGGGAATTACTTTCGGCCTTTACCATTTGATTTACGCGGCATGCGTCTGGAAGTCGCCGGTGCGGGTTGGTAGCGAATGAAAAATGCTCGACTTCGACAAACTCGACAAAGCGATTCACGAGAAGGGTCGCCTTTCGATCATGACCTTGCTGGCAACGCGGATGGGCTGGTCGTTTCAGGACCTCAAGGCCGAGCTGAACATGAGCGACGGCAATCTTATCACGCACCTTCGCACCTTGCACAAACTGGGGTTGGTGGCGGTGACGAAGGAAATTCGGGATCGCCCGCAAACGAGTTATGCGTTGACGGCAAAAGGGCGCGCCGCCTTTCAGCAATACCTGCGGGTCCTGGAGCAGATCGTGAAAGCGGGGCGAAAATAAAAAATTTGGGCTGTGACTTTGTGACACAAAGTAAATGAAAGTTATTGTCGCAGAACATTTCGGCATCTGTTTCGGCGTCCGCGACGCCATCGCTCAGGCCCACGCGCTCGCTCGTGAAGGATCGCTCACGATCCTCGGTGAGCTTGTCCATAATCCAATCGTGCGGGAGCAGCTGCGCGCGCAGGGCGTTCAGGAACAGTTGAGTGCGGATGCCGCAAATGGCCGCGTGATGATTACCGCGCACGGGACGTCCGACAAGCAACGTGAGGCTTTAAACAAACGCGGCTTGGAGGTGGCCGACGGCACTTGCCCACTCGTTCGATACGCGCACGACCAGCTCAAACGTCTTGTTCGGGCCGGGTACTTTCCGGTCGTGATCGGTCTGGCTGATCACGTCGAGGTCCGGGGGTTGGTTGGGGACTTTGTGGATGCCTGCGTCATCAACGAAATCGCCGACATCAGAAAGCTTCCTCCGCGGCGTCGTTACGGAATCGTTTCGCAAACAACGCAACCAATCGAGCGGGTTCGCGCGCTGGCTGCGGAAATCGCGCGTGCACACCCAAACGCAAAAATCCGGTTTGCCGATACGGTTTGTAAACCGACCAAAGATCGACAGCTCGCGCTCAAAAAATTGATCGCGGCGGTAGAGGTAATCGTGGTTGTTGGCGGCCGCCTAAGCAACAACACGCGGCAGCTGGTCGAGACCTGTCGGGCGGCCGGCAAGAGACCGCTGCACATTGAGCGCCCGGAAGAACTGCAGCCGGAATGGTTTCGCGGTGTCGCCATCGTCGGGCTCACCGGCGGAACCTCCACCCTCCCGGAAACGGTCGAAGCCGTCCGCCAGCGACTCGAGGGATTCCATGATTAAACATCTCAAGACATTGGTGCGTGGTGAAGTTGACGCGCGTTGTCTGGAAAAACCGAACGTCAGGTGGTTTCTCGGCTATTGCGTTGCGATCGTTCTGGGCTCGTCTGTTTACGGTGCGACCGTCGGACTTTGGCGAGCGCCACTGCAATCGATCTTCACGGCGATCAAATTTCCCCTCCTGATTTTTCTGACCTGCATCGGTAACGGCGCGGTCAATGGAATGCTGGCGCAAGTTCTGGGATCGGGTCTCTCCTTCAGACAAACGGCGTTTGCGATTTTAATGAGTTTCGCGGTGGCATCTCTGATTCTCGGAGGCTTTAGCCCGATTACACTCTTCATCCTCTACAACGCGCCTCCGCTTGCATCGGAACACGCCATCATCGGCCACAGTGTGATGTTGCTCGCGCACGTCTGCGTCATCGCTTTCGCCGGCGTCATGGCGAATCGGCGACTTTTCGGGTTGCTGCGAAAAATGAGCGGCCACGATACGACGGCACGCGCGGTCTTATTTAGCTGGCTCGCAGGTAATCTTTTTTTGGGCGCACAGCTCGCCTGGAATCTGCGTCCCTTCATCGGCTCTCCTCAGCTCGCGGTGCTCCACCACCGCTTCCATCAAGACAGCCAAAGCTCTTTGGCAATAATTTCGTTTTCGAGCCGATGCCGGACCCGGAAAATCCAATCAGCTTGCTGGAAAACTTGTTAAAATTTCCGGGGCGCGTCGTCCATGAGCTGCACCAAACACGGGCCGCGATTTTAACGGCGTGGCTCCTCATTTTCGGAATCGTCGGTGTTGCCATCTACGGAATTGTCGTTGGCGCGCAGTCGGGCGGCGCGCAATTGTGGATCGCTCCGGCAAAGCTTGGACTCGGCACTCTGCTGTCTGTGCTGATTTGCCTGCCGAGTCTTTATATCTTCGCCTGTCTCGGCGGGATTGATGCACAACTTCGGAGTGTGTGTGGCGCGCTTTTCGCAGCTGTTTGTCTGAGCTCGATTTTGTTAATCGGTTTTGCTCCGGTGGCGTGGATTTTTTCGCAATCGACCGACTCAATCGTATTCATGGGCACGCTGCATTTGCTTTTTTGGCTAATCCGCATCCGTTTCGGTCTGCGGGCGGCCCATCATCGCTCGATCGAAAACATTTCTGCCAACGGAAAAGAAATTTTTTCTGACGAATTGGTTTGAGACGATCAATGGAAGCGATACGGCGCAAAAGAAATAACGCGTCGTACCGACGCGCTACAATCTTTCGCGTCTTTGGCGTGTGTAGCGGATCTGCATTTCCTTCATTCGCGTCATCGGTTTGATTTGCGGTTCAATTCCCGGTTTCGTGAGTCCCGGATTGTGCTAAATTAGGATTGATGGCAGACGGTCGCTGGTGAGTCGTAAGATTCGCCAGAGGAAAGTCCGAACACCATACGGCAGCATGCCGCGTAGAATACGCGGGCGGCGTTCTCGAAAGCGACGCTGACGGAAAGTGTCACAGAGAAGATACCGCCGGTTCTTTGAGAAAAGCGCAGGCAAGGGTGAAAAGGCGAGGTAAGAGCTCACCGCGTCCCGCGTAAGCGGGATGGCAGGAAAAACCCCATGCGGTGCAAGACAAAACAGGAGGAGGACAGCCGGTCCGCCAATGCCTCGAAGAAATTCGGGGCCGATCTCCGGGTATCGTCGCACCACGCTGTGTGAAAACGCAGTGGGCGTCGAAGAAAATCGATGAGATAAATGATCGTCCTGGCTGAGAAATCAGCCGGACAGAATTCGGCTTACCGCCATCAATTATGAAGGGCACTTCGGAAACGGAGTGCCCTTCGCTTTTTGCCAGTCATCCCTCGGTCGTTTCTTTCACTTGATCGACGTCTTTCTCGATTTTCTCCACCGTCGGATGCAATTCTTTGAGGATTTCGCGCTCTTCCCTGGAAAGTTCTTCAATACTGTGGGCTTGCTCGTGCAGCTCTTTCAGCATGGCATCTTGGCGTTGCGAAATGCGATGCATCCACCAAAAGCAAACCGCCCAGCATCCGATATCTAGAAGGGTGACAAAATTTATCAGGTTGCGCCCCATCGTATTCGAATCGTGCCTCGGGACGCAATTGGCTCGCCGTGGTAAAGCTAGTGGCGCTTTACGGCTTAAGAGAGCACCGCGAGTATCGCTGAATGTTTGCGGGAACTTCGGGAGCGACGAGACGCATTGATTGGCGCATCCCTGCGGCGTGGTTAACACTTTGCATCGTCTGGAGCTCGACCTGGCTCGCGATCAAGGTTGGCCTGCGCGATTTGCCGCCGATTTCTTACGTCGGGATACGGTTCCTGATTGCAATTATTGCATTGGTTGCGGTTTCCGTTGGTCAGGCTCGACTGCTGCCGCAACGCCGATCCGATTACGTTGTCCTCGCTTTTACCGGCATTCTCATGTTCACGATCAATTATGTGCTGTTGTTTTGGGGCGAATTGCACGTTTCCTCGGGATTGGCGGCGATTTTGCAGGCATCAATCCCGATTTTCGGAATGGTCTTTGCGCATTGGCTTTTGCCCGAGGAGCCGTTGCGGTGGCAGCGACTGCTCGGTTCCTTCGTCTCCCTCGCGGGCGTGGCCTTGATTTGCGCGCGTCTGCTCAGTTTCAACGGCTGGTTTGCATTCGTGGGCGGTCTTGGGATTACCTTCGGCGCTGCCAGCGCGGCATTCTCGAATGTGTTGCTGAAATCGCGACGAATGGACCTCGCACCAGCGATGATGGCAGCCTGGCAGATGATTTTCGGAACGGTACCGTTGCTGGTTATCGGATGGATTGTCGATGGCAATCCCGCCCGGTTTCATTGGACCGGGACCGCAATCTTTTGCCTGCTCTATCTCGCGATCATCGGATCGTCGCTCACCTTTTTGCTTCTCTACTGGCTGATGCCACGGATGTCGGTAACGAAATTGCAGACCATCTCGCTGATCACACCGCCCGGCGCGATCGCATTTGGCTGGGCTCTCGGTGGGGAACGATTGTCGGCTTGGTCGCTCCTTGGGGCCTGTTTCGTTCTCGCAGGTGTGTGGATGATTTTCCGGCCACTGGCGGATGAAAGAAAAGCAGAGCGCGCCTTGGAATCGCGGGTTGCCGCTCCGCGTGCATCGTAACGGGGTGAGGCGGACGCTAGCCTAAACAATCATCCAGACACGCCAGCAAGTGCGCGACGGTTTCTTCGGTTTCGTCGCCCATGTTGGAGAGGCGGAAGGTTTGGCCCTTGATTTTGCCGTAGCCGCCGTCGATGACGAGGTGATGTTTTTCGCGGAGATCTCGCACGAGCTTGGCAACGTCGATGTCCCGGTTGTTTTTGACGCAGGTAAGAGTGATCGAGCGAAAATTTTCTTCGGCGAAAAAGTCGAAGCCGTGGGTGCGAACCCAATCGTGAACCAATGCGTTAGTCCGGGCATGACGTTCAAAACGTTTCGGCAAGGTTTCGCCGAAAATTTCATCGAGCTTTGATTGCAGGGCGAAGATGTGGCCAATGCTCGGCGTGCTTGGGGTCATGAATTCGCTCTGCTGTTTTTTGAATTCAAGAAAATCAAAATAATAACCGCGATCTTTTTGCTTTTCAGCGCGCGCGAATGCTTTCTCGGAAACACTGAAAAGCGAGAAGCCCGGTGGTAGCGCTAACGCCTTTTGGGCCCCCGTCAGCATGACATCGATGCCGAGTGCGTCCATTGCGATCGGGACGGCGGAAAACGATGAGACGGTATCGAGGACGAGCGCGACATCCGGGTATTTGGCGAGAGTGCAACAAATCTCTGGCAGCGGATTCATCACGCCGGTCGAGGTCTCGTTATGAATCAGCGTGACGGTGTCGAACTTTCCGGAGGCGAGGGCGCGATCGACTTCCTTGTGATCGATGTGTTTTCCCCATTTCACCTGCAACGGCTCAGCCTCTTTTCCGCAACGCCGCGCAACATCTAGCCATTTATCTGAAAATGCGCCGCACATGCAGCAAAGCACGCGCTCGTTTACGACATTGCGGATGGCGGCTTCCATCACGCCCCAAGCCGATGAGGTAGAAAGAAAAACGGGTTGCTTTGTGACGAAGAGTTCCTGGAGGTGCGGATGAATTTCGCGGTAGAGATTTTTGAAGGCTTCGCCGCGGTGCCCGATCATCGGGCGCGAAAACGCTGCCATGGTTTTTTGAGAAACTTCGACGGGGCCGGGAATGAAAAGCTTGTCGTGTGAGATCACGGAAGAAAACTTCCAACGCTCAATCCGACTTCGCAAGGCTGCGGCGTGGCGAATGCCCAACATCCAATATCGAATGCAGAAGTTTCGCGGGCGGCGCTCAAATCCAAAACGGCGCTACTTTTTCCGCTCGATGAAACTGATGTCACCGCTGCGTTCGACATAGCCGTGGCGGATGTCCTTGATATCTTCAGTTCTTGCCTCCAGCCGCAGATCCTCTTCAAGGTCGTGTTTGGAAATATGATTGCGTCGCATCGCGCTCAGAATGAGATCGCCATCTTCGATAATGAGTTCCGGCGTGCCTTTGATCAACACTCCGAACCAATGTGAGTAATAAGCGATAAATGCGAAGAGCCGGTGTATGACAACGATCACTACGCTCCCACCTAAGGTGGCAAAAAACGCGGCGCTGCCGTTTATTGCGCGCGACAACACTGATGCCAAAATGACGATGAGAACGGCATCAAACGCGGTTTTGCGGGCCAGCGACCGTTTATGACCGAGCCTGATCATGGCTAGAGTCGCTATGAAAACGATAATTCCGCGGAGGGAAATTTGAATGAAGGTCAAATCTTTCGGCTCCGCACCAAGACCTAAAAATGGTCCGACAAAATTATAAAAGGTGTCCATGGTGTAAGAGTTTCGCGTGCTTCGCGCCGGCCGCGCGTATTACGAACGCGATAAGACAAATCCGAAAAACCCGCCCGGAGCGAAATATTTGAAACAAGGGAGGATTTATGGCACGCGGAAGCAAATCGAAATACACAGGCAAACAAAAACGGAAAGCCGAGCATATTGAAGAGGGTTACGAAAAACGGGGAGTAAGGCGAAAAGAAGCAGCCCGACGCGCCTGGGCCACGGTCAACAAATCGAGCGGGGGCGGCAAAAAGAGCGGAAGTGGCCGCGGTAAAAAAGAAAGTAAAGCCAGCTCACGCAAAGGCGGGAGAAAAGGCGGCCGAAAGAAGAAGCGTTGAGGCGTCGCTTTGGGCTTCAAGAAAAACCAGGAGCGATGATTCTCTAACGGGAATTAGGCTGCCGGTCTTAATTTTCGATACATGACATAAACGTCGACGAATCCGTGGCGCCGGTGCCGGAAAGCGCCTGGCAATCTCCCGACGATTTTGAATCCGAGGTTCTTCCAGAGGCGGAGCGCAGTCGTATTGGTAGAGACGACGAAATTAAATTGCATTGCGCGATAACCTAGGCGTGTCGCCTCGTGCAAACAATGTTCAGCCATCCCCCTTCCGATTCCACGACCTTGGGCCCAGGGTGCAACCATGAAGCCGGCATTCGCTACGTGCGACCCCAACCCCGGCTGGTTGGCCTTGAGAATGTAGCTGCCGACTATTTTCTGCTCAGACAGAGCGACATAGCACCGCGTTTTCGGGCTGAACCAGTAAGCCAGTGCTTGCCGACGGGAAATGTCCGGATTAAAAGCGTAAGTATCGCGTCGGCTAACGACAGCATGGATGATTTGCCAAATGGCCTCGCGGTCTTTTCCGGTCGCGCGACGGATTCGCAGCGGTTGTAGCCAGCCGTTGCTCCTTCGGTCACCTGGGCGCGTCATCGGAATTTCTGCTGCCAATCTGAGACGATCAGTCCGATTTTCCAAATACCACTTCCGTTTTCTTTGCGAACCACAACGGACCGCAGATGCGAAATTAAAGAGGTGAAGGAAATGGCATGAACTTTACAGGAAAAAGCGTCACCTTGATGTTGCCGGAGATTGGGATGATCGCGCTCACCCGTGGCGCGCTTGGAGTGGGGATCGGTCTTCTCCTTAGCAACAGCTTGGAAAAGGAGGAGCGACAAAGCGCTGGTCTCGCGCTTCTGGCTGTCGGGGTTTTAACGACAATTCCGCTCCTGTTACGATTGCGTAACGCACTGAAGTAGCGATCTTGCCCGGCGCGCGGGCGCGTGGCATAAACTCGCCCGCTGTAATTCGCATGCCAATCGCAAAACAAGCCACCACCGATCCCGCGCTCGACGCGCAGGTTTTTTGGTACAAATACCAAAGAGAAATTGCCATTTTACTCGGACTGGCCGTCCTCGGAATTGTAGGACTGGCAGGCTACCGACTTTATCGAGATCGGCGCGAAATAACCGCGGCAACATTGTTTTCTGCGGCCAAAACGCCGGCTGCATATGAGGCGCTCATCAATCAGCATAGCGATACAGCGGCAGCTGCCTCCGCATATCTGTTGCTGGCAGACGCGCAGCGCAAAGATGGAAAGTATGCCGAAGCGAATGCAACGCTGGGGAAATTCCTGGAGAAATTCCCACGGCACGAACTGGCGAACACGGCGCGAATGGCAATGGCCGCAAACCTGCAGGCGATGGGTAAGGACGACGAAGCTTTTGCCACTTATCAGCAAATTGCATCGGCTAATGTTCCCGGTTTCAATGCCCCGACGGCGTTGATCGAGCAGGTGCACATTTTGCAGGAGAAGGGCAGGACTGAGGATGCGCGGCGAATCTGCGAGACAATAATGACGCAATATCGCGACAGCTACGCAGCCATGGAAGCGAGCCAGTTGCTGCGAACGTTTTTGAAGACGGCGAAGCCGGAAACACCGCCGGTCATCGCGCCACCGAAACCCGGCGCGTCTGCGAGCGCATCGGTCCCGCCAACGGTGAAGGTGCTCCCGGCGGCTCCGCCGGCGCCAACCTCTGCCTCAGTCGCGCCTGCGACGCCGCCAAGTGCCAAGCCATAATTGTAGCCACGGTTAGCGACCGCGGCGCTTTCCCGTTAGATTTGATGCCGCGGCCAGCGACCGCGGCTACAGCTTTAGCGCTTGGAGAATTGGAAGCGTTTGCGCGCTCCCGGTTGGCCGGATTTCTTCCGCTCTTTCATGCGCGGATCGCGCCGGAGCAAACCCTCCGCTTTAAGAGTGCCTCGCAAATTGTTATCGACTTGCAACAAAGCCCGCGAAATTGCTAGACGCACCGCACCGGCCTGCCCGCTGCTACCGCCACCGGTCGCATTAATCGAGATGTCATAGGCGTTCGCCAGCTTCACCGTTTGCAGCGGTTGCAGTACCGCGTTCTGCAGCGGCGCAGTCGGGAAGTATTCTTCAAAGCTGCGGCCGTTGATGTCGATCTTGCCACTACCTGCGGTCATACGCACACGCGCGACGGAAGTTTTGCGGCGACCGGTAGCAACGATTTCCTGAGATTGTGCCATGATATTCTTCTAACGTAATTTTACCGGCGACGGCTGCTGGGCTGCGTGCGGGTGATCTTGGCCCCGATAAACCTTCAGTTTCCGGTAAACGGAACGGCCCAGGCGATTGTGCGGAATCATTCCACGCACCGCGCGCTCGATAAGCAATTCCGGATGGCGCACCCGCCGCGCCCTCACGTTTTCCGATTTATGGCCGCCGACGTACCCGGAAAAGCTCATGAAGGTTTTTTGCTCTTCCTTTTTGCCGGTCACCCGCACCTTAGCGGCATTGACGACGATGACGAAATCACCGGTATCGACGTGTGGAGTGAAGACAGATTTCTCTTTTCCGCGCAATAGATTCGCAGCTTTCACGGCGACACGGCCGAGCACCTGATCCTTCGCATCGATGACCCACCATTTGCGAGGGACTTCCGATGCTTTTGCTGAAAATGTCTTCATAACGGGCGGGAAAAGGCACGGAAACTACGGGCGATGGCCGTGGGTGTCAACCGTCGCCGCGGTCAGTTCACCTCCACAAGTGTCGCACCATTGATGCACCGGATTCTGTAGCCGCGTCCTTCTGGGACGCGCGCACGCTTCGTATAGCGAAGCGGCTCTGGCAAACCAGCTGAAATTTTAGCTACCTCTCCACGCTGCCAACCATTGCCACCTCGGTTGCTTTATGGAAATTATGAAGCCCCCGGCTCCGTTTTTGCCGCTCGTTTTCCGCCTTTTTTCGCCGCTCTTATTCGCCGACAACCTTGATCTCGCGCTCGGAGATTCAGACAGGGTGACCAGTACCGCGATCATTCATGAAATAAATATGGCAAGGCAAACCCGACGCTTTACGTGACTTTCCTCGAACGAACCCGCCGGAACTATGCCGGTAGCGATCGCCTGATGCCGGGCGGCATTCGGTTGTTTACTCACGAGGGTGTCCGTGCAGTGGATCAGGCGATACGATTCTTGCGCCGCGCACGGCCATTGCCACCGCTCGCGCTTTCGCCTGGGCTGTGTTCAGCCGCGGCTGATTATTGTCGTGAGCAGGCTGGCGGTGCCGCCGGACATCACGGTTGCGATGGGAGCGATCCAGGAAGTCGAATCACTGGTTACGGCGTAGTCGCGCAGGATTGGGCAGAGAACATTGCTTATGGTCAACGTTCTGCCCGCGCCATTGTCATGGCGCTTATTATTGATGATGGCGTGCGCGGTCGCGGTCATCGCAGGAACATTTTCAACCGCAATTACAACGCTGTTGGAGCAGCTGACGGCCCGCACGCCAGATATGGCACTGTCTGCAGTATCGACTTCGTCAGCGGCTGCGCCGAGGGCAGGTTTGTACGTGCCGAGAGCAAGTTCGCGAATTCGTTTTAACGACGCGACGCCAAACTATCGGTCGCGGCGTCGCTGCTGCTGCCGCGCTTTTTCGAGAATCGGTTGAACGGAGGGATCGGCCCTAAGCAACGCGTCGCGTAACCTATCGCGAAATTCCTTGCGCGCTTGCTCGTAGCGAGCCCGTGATTGCATCAGCGCCGGGTCTCGCATCGCCATGTCATGGGCCGAGCGTAACTTTGCCTGCTCATCCAGGGAAAGCCTGGAAAGCGGGATGCGCTTAAGGTCGGTGCCTGCGGACCCGGATATTATGCGTGTCGGCTGGCTCGTCACTTGTGGTGTCTGGCCAAAACCGCTCGCCAACACCAAGAAGGCGAACAAAATGGCGACCAAAAGCTGTCGTTTCATAGCCTAAAGTTTAACCCAAAACGCCTGGCAAAGTTGCGTGCTAGATGAAATTTGCTCTCCTCTACGGCTAGCGCAAATCGGACGTGAACCTCCGCTTCAAGCCGCTGCTGTTAAGCCATGACAAAAGTTGAGAAGAACGCCATTTCCCCAACGCGGGAACAGGATTTCCCGGAGTGGTATCAACAGGTCATTCGTGCGGCTGAGCTGGCTGAACCCTCGGATGTTCGCGGCTGCATGGTCATTCGCCCTTGGGGCTTTGGGATTTGGGAAAACATGCAGCGGCAACTCGATGCTCTGTTTCGCGCCACCGGCCATCGCAACGCTTATTTCCCGCTCTTCATTCCGCTGAGTTATTTCGCGAAAGAAGCTGAGCATGTCGAAGGCTTCGCTAAGGAATGCGCGGTCGTAACACACACGCGATTGGAAGTGGACGCCGCAGGAAAAATGAAACCGGCCAGTCCATTGACGGAGCCGTTAGTCGTCAGGCCAACAAGCGAGACTATCATCGGCGCGAGCTACGCAAAGTGGGTCCAATCCTATCGAGATCTTCCTATTCTTCTCAATCAATGGGCCAACGTCGTGCGGTGGGAAATGCGGCCGCGATTATTTTTGCGCACGACCGAATTTCTCTGGCAAGAAGGCCACACTGTTCATGAGACCGAAGCGGAAGCGCGCGCGGAGACGCAACGCATGCTTGGTGTTTACGAAACGTTTGCGCGCGATCATTGCGCCATTCCTGTTTTTGCCGGGGAAAAATCGGAGGGCGAAAAGTTTCCCGGCGCGGTGCAGACGATGACGATTGAAGCGATGGTGCAGGACCGCAAGGCGATCCAGGCCGGCACTTCGCATTTTCTCGGGCAAAACTTCGCGCGTGCGAGTGGCATTCAATTTCAAAACCGCGAAGGCAAACAGGAATTTGGCTGGACGACGAGCTGGGGCATGACCACACGCATGGTCGGTACGGTCATCATGGCGCATGGCGACGACGATGGAGTCATCTTACCACCCCGTATCGCGCCGACACAAATTGTGATTCTGCCGATTACACCGAAGGAGGAAACACGGGGGCAGGTTCTGGAAGTTTGCGACAAGCTTGCCTCCGATCTTCGGCTCAAAAGGTACGCCGACCTTGGGCTCGAGATAGAGATCGATCACCGTCAATTCGGTGGTGGAATCCGGAACTGGGAATGGATCAAAAAAGGTGTTCCCATTCGATTGGAACTGGGTCCGCGCGACCTCGAGAATCATTCGGTGACGGTTAGCCGGCGCGATCACCCGATGAAAGAGAAACAGTTGATGCCCGTGACTGAATTTGTAGCCTGCGCCCAGGAAATTCTTGGGTCGATCCAACAAAATCTTTACCAGCGCGCTCTGAAGTTTCGAGATGCCAATACGCGGGCGATTGAGAGCAAGGAAGAGTTTTACGATTTCTTCACTCCCAAAGACTCGGTAAAACCTGAAATTCACGGTGGCTTCGCGCTCGCGCACTGGAATGGCTCGCGGGAAGTTGAGGAGAAGATAAAGAGTGATCTCAAAGTCACCATCCGCTGCATTCCCGTAAGCGATCCGGAGCCTGGCCGATGTATTTTTACCGGCCAGGCGAGCAAGAGACGAGTGATCTGGGCTAAGGCATACTAGTGGATTGGTTGACGTCGAAATGCCCGTTGTTTTATCATTATTCATGAGCAGTGATCTCACCCTTTACAGCCGCCCCATATGTTCGTGGTGCATCGACGCCAAGGATTTTTTGCAATCCCGCGGCTACAAATTCACTGAGATCGACGTTGGCCGGAATCGCGCCGCTTACGAGGAGATGAAGGAAATTTCCGAGCAAAGTTATGTGCCAACGCTGGTGGCCGGAGAGGAAGTGCTAGCAAATTTCGACGTCGAGCAGCTCGAGAAATTCTTAGACGAGCATCGGATCGAACCCTAATGCTGTTCGGACTTTTTCTCACCCTCGGCGTTGCCGTCCTTAGCGTCGCGTTGCGGAGTTTTCAGACCTCATTCTCGCAAAAGCTCGGTGCACTTGGGATTTTGATCGCCACATTTTTGGCGGTTTATTTCATTACCGGAAGCGTGGGGTGGGGGATTGCGGTGGGGGCGGCCTGGTTGTTCCTGCCGTGGCTGGAGATTCTCACCCGCATTCGAACACTGCGCCTGCCAAAAGAAAAACGGTTGCGACCAAAAACCCCTCCCTCGGCCAGTCTGTTTCCGGCACTTGATGAGATCAGCCGTGAAATCGAAAACGAGGGTTTTGCTCACATCAATGACGCCGGCTGGGATTGGGAGGATTACCGACAGTTTTTCCGGCTTTTTTACAAGACCGACGATCGTGCTCAGGCCACAATTTGTCTAAACGAACAGTATGACCTGTCGTTTTATTATTTGCGCATTTCGTCGCGCGCAAAAGATGGTCTGATTTGGACGACCTGGAATTACCCGTTGTCTTACGGATTGAAGTTAACGCCGCAATTTCGGATCAATCGTCAGCGACCGGACCAGAGCTTTTGGCAGCTCTATCAAAGCCACCGCGAATTTCTAAAACGGCATTCCGTGGAGACGGCCGCGCTCGATTCTCTCGACGATGAGCGCATCCAAATCGATATTGAAAATGATTTGCGTGATCAAATTGCACATAATGTCCGCGCCGGCGTGCTCAAACTGGCGGCGAACGACGAGGTGAAGTACTCCTGGCGCGGCATGATCTATCTCTGGTGCCAGTTCCTGCTCGACTTGGTGCGTTTATAACTCTTCCTCTTCCGCGACCTCTTAATCTTCGATCTGAGAGAGGGAAGAGAGACCTCACACTTTCATGATCTCGGCTTCCTTGCGTCCGAGATGCTCGTCGATCGATCTCACAAAGCGATCGGTCAGTTTTTGGACCTCATCTTCGGTGTCGCGCATCCCATCTTCCGTTAGCGTACCAGACGCTTTTAGCTTTTTCGCTTCATCCAGCGCAGTTCGCCGATTCCCGCGCACTCGCACACGGGCTTCTTCGGCCATTTTGCCAAGCGAACGCACCAGATCTTTGCGGCGCTCCTCTGACAATTCCGGGATTGGCAGCCGGATAATTTTCCCATCCACCGACGGTGTTATACCGATACGGGATTCGTTAAGTGCCTTCTCGATATCACGGACTGTTCCGGCGTCGAACGGTTGCACCACCAACAGTCGCGCTTCGGGCGTGGTGATCAGGGCAAGCTGCTTCAATTTCATGGTCGAGCCGTAGGTTTGCACGTCGACATTCTCGACCAGGGCGGGCGAAGCTTTCCCGGTACGCACCGCGGCGAATTCGTGTACCATGAAATCGACGCTTTTTTCCATCGCCATTTCTGCCTCGAGAAGAATGTCGTCCTTAGTCATAAAAGATTCTGGCGCGAGCAAATCCTAATCGCAAACCAACGTCCCTATTTTTCGCCCCAGCACTACCGCACGAATGTTGTCAGGCTGGTTCATGTTAAAAATGACAATCGGGATTTTGTTGTCCATGCACAGACTGAAAGCAGTCGAATCCATCACTTGCAACCGCTTGCTCAACGCTTCGGTGTAGCTCACTTGGTCGTAGCGCTTGGCCTTCGGGTTTTTTTGGGGGTCGGAATCATAAACGCCGTCCACCTTGGTCGCCTTCAAAATTACGTCCGCACCAATTTCGCTGGCGCGTAATGCCGCCGTCGTATCGGTGGAAAAATATGGATTACCCGTGCCGGCGACGAAAATGACAACCCGGCCAAGCTCAAGGTGACGGATGGCGCGGCCACGGATGAATGGCTCCGCCACATTTTTCATCTCAATCGCCGTTTGCACCCGCGTTTCTACTCCCATTTGTGCGCAGGCGCTTTGCAGGGCCAGACCGTTGATCACGGTCGCGAGCATTCCCATGTAATCGGCAGTGGTGCGATCCATTCCGCGATGAGCGGCAGAAGTTCCGCGCCAAATGTTTCCGCCGCCGATGACAACGCCGACCTGCACGTCAAGATTGCGCACTTCCTTAATTCGTTCGGCGATGGCGAGAACGACCTGCGGCGAAATGTTTTCCCGCGCGCCCGGAGCTTGGAGAGCTTCGCCGCTCAATTTAAGGACGATGCGTTTGTACGCGGCGGCTTCCGTCTGCATCGGGCGTCAAACATGGCGCAAGCCGGCCTTAATGAAAACAAAAATGCAGCTGTAGCCGCGGTCGCTCGCCGCGGCCTTGGGCCCGTGGCCGGAGGCTAAACAGATCCGCGGTCGATGGCCGCGGCTACAATGAAGCAACCCGCGGGTGCCCGCGCAGAAATTCTGCCGCGCTCATTCGCCGTTTTCCTTCGAGTTGAATTTCATCGAGCGACAAGGCGTCCTTTCCGGCAGCGACGACTAACTCGTTTTCAGCCGCCAGAATTTCGCCAGGGTTTCCACTACGATCGACAATCGTTGCCCGAAAAATCTTAAGTTTGCGATCGCCGAAATTCATGAAGGCACCCGGCCAAGGGTTGAACGCGCGAATTTTTCGTTCGATCGCGGCCGCCGGCTCGTTCCAATCGATCCGGCCGTCTTCGCGTTCGAGTTTCGGTGCGTAGGTTGCAAGTTGGCTCTCTTGTGTAGTGCGAGATGCGCCTCCTCTCGCGAGGAGCGAAATAGCCTCTCGCAAAGACTCGGGCGCAATTTCCGCCAGCCTGCCGTGCAGAGAACCGCCCGTCTCAGTCGGCGCGATTTCGATTTTTTTCGCGAGCAAAATGTCGCCGGTATCAAGACCTTGGTCCATGTACATAACGGTGATCCCGGTTTCGCGATCACCCGCGGCGATCGCCGCTTGGATTGGGGCCGCACCGCGCCAATGCGGCAAAATCGATGCGTGCAAATTGAGGCATGCGATCTTTGGAATTTCGAGCACTTCGCGTGGAAGAATTTGCCCGTAGGCCATTACGACAATCACATCCGGATTCAGAATCCGTATTGCCTCAATCGCTTCTCGCGCCTTGATCCGGGCCGGCTGGAAAACCGGCAATTTGATTTCAGATGCCCCGGACGCGACGCTCAATTGTTGACTTGCTGCTTTGATGGGAGGCGGCGTGAGTTTCTGATCGCGACCGACGGGTTTGTCTGGTTGAGTGACGATACCGACCAGCTGATGCTCGCGCCATTCGCGGAGCATTCGCAATGTCGGCACGGCGATATCACCCGTGCCGATAAAAACGATCCGCATTCTCGTTAGGAATGCAGGGAAATCGGAACCCGCCTTCCTCGGCGCGCCTGTTGCGCCGCGATCGCTTGCGCCATCATTTTTTCACCGGCTGTGATTTCGCGCGTTCCAACTGAGGAAGCGCAACCAGTGCAGAGATAATCGTAGAGTTCTTTGTCCGGCAAAACTAACAGCAGCCGTTCGCGCACCGGCATGGTCGCCTTGCACTTGTCGCAATAAAGAGTGGAAGCGGTGAAATTCTCAAACTGACTCATGGTCTATGCCCGTCCACGCCGTTCACGCTGGCGAGGATGTCGAACAAAACCTTTGCTGGCGGCTGCATCGCGTCAACCACGGTGATGCATTCCTTCGGGTAGTAGGTCAGCACCGGGCGCGATTCTCTTTCATAAGTGTCGAGCCGTTTTTGGATCACCTGCTCGTTGGCGTCGTCGAGCCGGTTATCTTTCAGAGCGCGCTTTTTCAGACGCAAGAACAGCGTTTCGCGATTCGGACAAGCGAGATGGAAGACTTTTCGGACGTCGATCATGTCCTCCATGATTTTTGCCTGACTGACATTTCGCGGAATGCCATCAAGCACGAGAGTATCGATATCGGGTTTAAATTTGTGACCTTCGACCGCAGCATCGATGGCTTCCTTCCAAAGCTCCACCGTAATCTCGTCGGGCACGAGTTGGCCTTTGCTGGAGTAGTCGAGAAAGGCTTTGCCTACTTCTGTTCGCGTATCGATGGAACGGAAAACATCGCCACAGGGGCAGTGAAAAAAGCGCGGAATACTGCCGAGGGTTTTGCCCTGTGTACCTTTGCCGCTTCCGGGCGCACCGAAGAGGATGAACGTCTTGTATCTCATCATGACTGGAACTTTCTTTTATAAAACAAACGTAAAATCTGCGCAACGCCTATGCGCCATTCCGAGCCAAGGGGGACCTTGCCGGTAATCTTAAAGCTTGCCGAAGCGGCGCGGACACTACTTCGCCGGCAGCGGGTCGACATTCACCCGTCGTCCCGCTCGGTCGAAGCGCACATTCCCATCGACCAGCGCAAAAATCGTGTAGTCGCGGCCGAGCCCGACATTTTTGCCCGGTAAAAATTTCGTTCCGCGCTGCCGGACAATGATGTTACCGGTGACTACCAGCTCGCTTCCAAATTTTTTAACGCCCAGCCGTTTACTGACGCTATCGCGCCCGTTCTTTACGCTACCCTGTCCTTTTTTGTGAGCCATGACTAATCCGTCTCCTTTTTCGTGCTCTTCTTTGCGCCCACGCTGATCGATTTAATCTTGAGTCGCGTCAGTTTTCGCCGATGGCCGAGGGTGCGGTGATAACCTTTCCGCCGTTTAAATTTGTAGGCGACGACCTTTTTGTCTTTGCGTTGTTCAATGACTTCGGCAGTCACTTTTGCCCCATCGATCGGTGCGCCGTGCGTCAGCTTGTCGCCGTCGGCATGCATCAAAACCTCGCCAATCACGACCTGCTTGCCTGGCTCGGTCTCGAGCAAATCGACGTCAATCGTGTCGCCTTCCGCGACGCGATACTGCCGGCCACCGGTCTTTATGATTGCAAATGCCATAAGGGAATTATTTGCCCCGATCAGGTAGTGATGCTTCTGAGGGAAAAGCCGCGCACAATTCCACACATGTGCGCTCTACGCAAGCAAAAGGTAGGGCGGTTGATCGAACCGATCCGAGCCGGATTGGCGTTCGCGGGCAATTGGGGTCAATCGCCCCCACCCGAAATCAGCAGGACAATTTCGCCTTTTGGTGGATGCACTTCGTAATGCCCGAACAAATCGGCCGCACTGCCGCGGCGATATTCTTCGAATTTTTTGGTCAACTCGCGTGCGACGCAGAGTTGGCGACCTGGCAAGATCTCGACCGCAGCGGCAAGCGTCTTTGTCAATCGGTGTGGTGACTCGAAGAAGACTGTCGTCTCATCGCGCGCAGCGGCCGCGCGTAACTCGCGCTCGCGTCCCCCGCTCTTTGTGGGCAAAAAGCCGCCGAAGAAGAATTTTTCCGTGGAAAATCCGGAACCGACGAGCGCGGTTAGAATCGAGGAGGGACCGGGAATAACCGTAAATGGCAGATCACGTCGAATGCACGCGCGGATCAGACGTGCCCCGGGATCGGACAATCCGGGCGTACCTGCATCAGTCACTAGGGCGAGATTTTCACCGGCGACGAGGCGCTCGAGCAGTTGCGCAGTGCGCATGGCTTCATTGTGCTCGTGAAAACTGACCAGTGGCTTCTTGATTCCAAAATGTTTCAGCAACATGCCGGAGTGTCGGGTGTCTTCCGCCGCGATTACGTCGACTACTTTTAAGATCTCGAGCGCACGCAAAGTAATATCGCCGAGATTTCCGATTGGCGTGGCCACGACGTAGAGCATGCCACGATCATCGGATGAGATTTGGTTTTGTGCCATTCAACGTCCCTGAGGCGTCGAGAATTTTAGCTACCGCTGAGTCACCCGGGTAGAGGCGGTTCACCGGAACCGCCCGGGCGATTGAGATCAATTGCCCCACCCAACGTTCGCGTTCGGGAAACAGGGCCGAACGGCGGACGCTAAACGAACCCAAATAGGGAGGAATTTATGAGGATGCCTTTTTATTTGCTGGCGCTGTTCGGATTGGCGGGGTGTGTTGCCGAACCGCCAGTCACGACAACGACGACAACGACGACTACCCGCGAAACCGTGACCACTGGTCCGGCCAGAACAGTGGGGCGTGAGGTTCTAGTTACGGAGGCGCCGCCGCCGGTGCGAGTTGAAACGAGAACGGTTGCGCCTGGCCCGGGGTATGTTTGGACGAGCGGTTACTGGCGTTGGAATGGTGCCCGCTACGAATGGGTGTCTGGCAGCTGGGTTTTGCGACCGCGAACGACAGCAGTCTGGGTGGAAGGTCACTGGGAACGCCGGCCGGGTGGCTGGATCTGGGTCGCGGGTCACTGGCAGTAAACTTCGCTTCTGGTTCATTGAACAAATAAATTTTGCCGGTAAAGGAACCCGACCGGCGCGCTCGTTGGCGCACTGGTTGTGATCGGTCTCGGCCTTCTGGGATTGGTCGCACTGATCTACTTCAAGCAGCACTCGATGATTTATCACCCCCGGTCTTACGATCCGAGCTACGCCCAGGCGTTCCCGGTAAACGGCGAAGAAATTTCCTATACCCTGCCTTTTGGAAAGCAGACCGCGTTTTATGTTCCTGCACGCAATAACGGGCAACTGCCGACGCGGCTGTGGATTGCGTTTTGCGGAAATGGCTCGCTTGCCCTGGATTGGACGACGATTCTTGCCGGTTATCCGAATTCTAACGACGCGTTCCTGCTCGTCGACTATCCAGGTTATGGTAAGTGCCAGGGCTATGCCAGCATCGCCAGCATGCGCGTGTCGAGCGATGCCGCGCTGAACACGTTGGCCAAACGACTCGGTTTTTCCGGGGAAGAATTAGAGTCGCGCCTCTGTACGATTGGCCACTCGCTTGGCTCGGCAGTGGCGATTGATTTTGCAGCACGCCATAGGGTCCAGCGAGTGATCGCAATTTCGCCATTCACAACTTTGCGCGAGGAAGCGGCGTGTATCATGGGCAGTCCGCTGTCACATTTGTTGGTCGAAAGCTATGATAACCGCTCCAGCATCACTGAAATTCGAGAACGAAACCCGGAGGCGAAAATTGCGATCTTTCACGGAACGGACGACGAGGTGATCCCGGTGCGGATGGGACGCGAGTTGGCGCGGGAATTTCCGTTCATCGACTTTTTCGCGGTCGACGGTGCCAATCATGTTGGCGTTTTATATGAGGCGCACGATGAAATTATCCAGTGGATGAACAATTGAGGGCAATCCATGGCTCGATTGCTTTTAAAGCTGCCCCTTATGTGATAGCTTGGAACGATTCAAGCTAGGGAGCACAGGCGATGAAACCGAAGAGTCCGTGCGAAACCGACAGCTGGCGGGGTCCGCAGACTGATTATTGCTTCCACTCCGGCATGGGAGAATGGCGTGGGCATTGGTGGACTCCCGGCGACGAGGGAGAATCTGCTCAGCGCCGGTTTTACGATTTCACGCGCCAGTTCATGCTGGAGTCGGCGCGGGAACGTGCAAAAGAGATGTATGTCTTCGCGTTAGTAATGCTGACCGCCGCCTGGCCGGTTGGCTACATGATTTACAGCGTCGTCAAACTCCTGCTCAAAGGCCGGCCGCTGGATTAGTAGTTCACGCCCCGAGTTGAGTCGCTAAGACAACGTCGCGTCAGACGTCGATCGCGCGCCCTTTTCCGAAATCAGCGCGGAGGCCAGAGAAATTCGGCGCGACGTTCGGGAGTGACTTCAGGCGCGAAACCGTGGCGCATGATATTTTCCGTAACGACACGCGGGACGAGGAAGTTGAGGAGGTAATCGCTACCACCGGCTTTGGTGCCGCCGCCACTCATTTTGAATCCGCCAAAGGGATGACGACCAACCACGGCGCCGGTGCAGGAGCGATTGACGTAAACGTTCCCCGCAACGAGTTCGGCTTTGATCCGCTCGATGTTGGCGGGACTGCGTGAGAAAAATCCGGCTGTCAGCGCGTAATCGGTATCGTTAGCGATTCTGATCGCGTCGTCGAGATCGCGCGCTTTCAATACACTCAACACAGGACCAAAGATTTCACATTGGCTGAGTGTCATCTCCGGTTTCACATCGGTAAAAATTGTCGGCGGAATAAAATAGCCTTTGTCCGGAATGTCGGTGGCTTGGAACGCCAGCGTCGCTTCGGTTTTCCCCTTCTCGATGATTTCCTGAATTCGATGGTACGCAGTCTCATCGATCACAGGACCGACGATGATTCCCGGTTGTTCGGGATTACCAACGCGCAGACTGGCAGCAGCCGTGAGCAATCGATGCATCACGCGTTCATAATTTTCCTCCAGCACGATGAGACGCGAACAGGCGGAACATTTCTGCCCCTGATAACCGAAAGCCGAGTAGATCGTATCGACAATGGTTTCATCGAGATCGGCGTCAGAATCGACAATGACGGCGTTCTTCCCGCCCATCTCGCAGACGACGCGCTTGAGCTCGCGCTGGCCCAGGCGGGTTTTGCCGGCCGATTCCCAAATTCGCAGACCGACTTCGCGTGACCCGGTAAATGCGATCATTTCTACGTCGGGATGATCGACGAGGTATGCGCCGATGACAGAACCGCGACCGTGCAGACAATTCAAAACTCCCGGTGGAACGCCTGCTTCCTGAAAAACTTCCATCAAGAGTGAGCCAAGGATGGCCGACGGCTCGGCCGGTTTCATGATGACGGCATTGCCCGTAACGAGTGCGGCGGTGACCATTCCGCAGAGAATCGCGACGGGGAAATTCCACGGCGCGACGACGAGCGCGACGCCTCGCGGCCAGTAATGCTGATAGCTTTCCTCGCCGGGCACATTTTGCGTCAGGCGAGGATATCCGATGAGACGCATTTGCTCCGCGTAGAAAAGGCAAAAATCCATCGCCTCGCGGATGTCGCCGTCAGCTTCGGCCCACGCTTTGCCGACTTCGAAAACTTCAACAGCGGAAAGTTCGAAACGGCGTCGGTCGAGAATTGCGGCCGCGCGCTCGAGTAACCGGCAGCGCTCTTCCAGCGGTGTGCGCGCCCATGTTTCAAAAGCGCGCCGCGCCGCTTTCACTGCACGTTCAGCCTCGGGAATCCCGGCCTCGGCGACATAACCAATGATTTCGGCTGGCGCGCTCGGATTCACCGACTTCAGGAGCTTGTCGGTCCAAATTTCTTTCCCATCGATCACCAAAGGGTGTTTCTGTCCGAAATGCGCTCGCACCTCGCGCAGCGCAGTGCGCATTTTTTCCTGAGATTCCGGTAGGACGAAATTGACGAGCGAAGCGTTTTTGTAAGAGTCGCCCGGCGGCGCCTCCGGTGTGGCGCCGTTGCGCGAGAAATCGGCTGTAGCGGCGGCCGTGTCGGCCGCAAAATCATCCGTCGGTGCAGCCGACACGGCTGCCTCTACAGCGCCATTCAGCAGCTCCCGCGGATCGCGCAGTAATTGCGTCGCCGAAACATGCTCGGAAAATTTTGCCCGTAAAAATCCTTCGTTCGACGTGTTTTCAAGGAGCCGCCGCACCAAATACGACATGCCGGGCAGCAGTTCGCCGACCGGTGAATACTCGCGGACGCGATAACCCATATCGACGAGTGCGCGTTTGATCGGCCCTGCCATTCCGTAGAGGAATTGAAATTCGAAACGGCTACGATCAATCTGGAGCTCTTCCGCCACGGCCTGCGCGTAAGCGATGCTGCGGACATTGTGGGAACCGAACGCCGAGGTCACAATCGACTCGTTCTCGAGCAGGATGCGGGTGAGTCTTTCGAAATTGGCGTCGCTCTCTGGCTTTTGCAGCCAGACCGGAATGACCCAGCCGTTTTGCGTCGATTTTATTTTTTCGTAGTCCCAATAGGCGCCTTTGACGAGCCGAACGGTGAACCGTGTTCCGCGCGCCCGTCCCCATGCAATCAAATCACGCAGATCAGTTTCGGCGTCGCGCAGGTAAGCCTGAATCACGATGCCAGCGTGCGGCCAGTCGTAAAACTCCGACTCCGTGAAAAGCGTGCGAAAGAGTTCGACCGTCGCGTTTTTGTGCGCATAGCTTTCCATGTCGAAATTGATGAAAGCGCCAAGCTCTTTGGCGCGGTGCAAGATTGGCCGCAGCTTCGGAGCGAGATGCGCGAGGGCGTCGGCCGGATCGGCCGGATTCATTTGCGAATAGAGCGCCGAAATTTTTACGGAGACATTTACGACGGGGAAGAGCTCGAAGTTCTTGCCGAGCGGATCGGTCCAGCCGCGAGTTTCGCGAGCGAGATGCTCGAGTAATTCCTGGCAACGTCCCATGTATTCGGCAGCTTCCTCTTCGCTAACGACAGCTTCGCCGAGCAGGTCGACGGTAAATCCGATTCCCTGCCGCCGCTTCTTGCGCAACGTCTTCATCACATCCTCGGGATTGCGTCCGGCGATGAACTGCCGCGCCATCCCCGAAACGTTCCAGCGCAGAAATTTGCCGCTAATGATTGGTACGATGCGCGCCAAGGAGACACCGGTGCGGATTAGCGGCGTATAGCCATTGCGCATGTCGGCGAAATATTCGTCAAGATGCTGCACGATATCAGAGCCGCGACGCAGCGAAGCGAGAACGTCGACGAACCGGAACATTTGTACTTTGAAATGTTCATCACGCATCGAGAACTCCATCATGCGCTGATAGAAACCGGCCTTGCTGAAAATCGATTCCGGGTGGCGATCCACCAGGTCAAAGATTTGCATGCCGCGGCGCTCGACCTCGGCTTGGATGGGACTCATGCTCGACTGTAAACCGCGCCTCGCCGTTGGCAAAGCCGCGACTGATCAAACGTCCGCCGCTGATTACGCGATTGCTCGAAGGATGAAACTCGGGTAGCGACTCCATAAATGATTCCGCCGCGCCAGGAATTTGCGAGTGACAACACGGCCGGCATTTGTCCCGAAGCGGCAGCAGCGCTGGCTCAGGCCAATGCTGGTTCAGCGCCATCCTATGGCGACGATGAGTGGACCTGGCGGCTATGTGATCGGGTGCGCGAGCTTTTCGAAATCGATTGCGACGTTTTTCTTGTCTTCAACGGAACGGCGGCGAATGCGCTCGCCCTGGCACAGCTTTGCCAGCCCTTTCACAGCATCATCTGTCATGAGAACGCGCACATCGAAAATGACGAATGCGGCGCGTGCGAGTTTTATACTGGCGGATCGAAGCTGATTCCCATCCGCGGCGCGAACGGCAAGATCGATTTGTGCGAAGTGGACGCGGCGCTGCTACGGCAACACGAACTACATTCTCACAAGCCGCGCGTGATCAGTCTTACACAGCCGACGGAACTCGGAACGGTTTATACGGCGGATGAAATTCGCAAAATTTCAGCGTTCGCGCAGAAGCGTCAGATGCTTTTGCATGTAGACGGCGCGCGCTTTGCGAATGCCGTTGCCGCGCTTCGGTGTGCGCCGAGAGAGATCACGTGGCAGGCAGGCGTAGACGCTCTTTCCTTTGGCGGGACAAAGAACGGTCTGGCCGCGGGCGAGCTGGTGATTTTTTTTAACAAACAGCACAGCGCTGGCTTCGACTATCGGACAAAACAGGGCGGCCATCTGGCTTCCAAGATGCGCTTTCTGGCGGCCCCCTGGATCGCTTTGTTAGAGACGGATGTCTGGTTGAAAAATGCGCAGCGCGCGAACGATGCAGCGCTCAGATTAGCCGACGGACTGCGTGATTGCGGAGTTGAGATCGTTTTTCCAGTTGAGTCCAACGCGGTGTTTGTTCGCCTCGATGCAATGGTCGCCCGGAAGTTGCGCGAACTTGGATGGGATTTTTACAAGTTCATCGAACCGGACATTTACCGCGTCATGTGCGCGTGGTCGACCAACGCCGAGGCGATTACGGCGTTGCTTTCCGACTACGGAAGTTGCGTGTCTTCGGTGCGCTGATAACGTCGTACGATGACTCGCGCTGGCGCGATCGCTTTCCTGCTGTCGGTGGCTGTTTGTGGTTGCCGCACCGCAGAAAATGTGGCCTCGACTTCCGCGGCGATGGTAACTGCACCCGCGCATTTTGTAAGCAAGAAGTTGCACGGCGACCAGACAAGCACTGAGAGCACGGACGCGACAGTTTACGAGAATCAGCCGGTAGAGACAGCGCCTCCACCGCCACAACCGGCTCCCGCCCGGTCGCCTCGCACCATCACATCAACGACGACCACGGCGTCGCCGCCGCCTCAGCAGAACGAAACTCATCCGTCAACGTCTGCGACGTCCCACCCGGGTGCGACACCGCAGAGTTCGTCGACAAATTCAGCGGCGCAGTTTCCGGTGGCAAAGCCGGTTCCCGGGAAACCTGGCTATGTTTTCAGTCCCTACGATCCCAACGGCGGTTATGTCGATGTGAGTGGCTATCCTTCTGGGAGTAAGGTAAAAGACCCTTACTCGCAGAAGATTTTTCTGGTTCCATAAGCTCCTTAGGTTTCGTCAGGGGGTCGCGCTGGTCCAGGGATCAACCTTTGCGGCGCGCCATTTCGTTCAGGGTACCCGACGAGCGCAGAATTGCGAAAAAAGCCCAAAACGGGCCTTACAACTTACTTGCATTACGTATTTAGTCTGCAGGGCTTCGCAGCTCGGCAATGAGGCTGGAGGAATATTGCGATCGGTCTTTAATGGGCAGCATACTTCGTGCTTTTATGGATATTATGGGATTTACTCTCTTTCGGTTACCGCGCGGCTGTCCCCTTCAGCAGCGATCCCTCGCATCTCTGCAAATCCTCTCAATCCTGATCGTTTTGGCCATCGGTATCCTCCTTTCTCACCACGCAGAGGGCTATGTCCTGGAGGGGGTCAGCTGGCCGAGCGGGAGTGTCGTTACCTTCCAAATGGGGCTCGGTCCGGCCGGACGCACTCTGATTGATGGAAATACATCTTGGAATACCGCTGCGTCCCCCGCACTCACCGCTTGGGACAATGTCGTGGCTCGACTGGACTACACGAGCAACGTCGCCAGTACTTCTGCTTCCTCGGGTGACCACGTCAACACGGTAGTCTTCTCGACCACAGTCTTTGGACAGAAATTTGGAACGGGAACGCTTGCGGTCACCTACTACAGGTCTATGAACAAGTCGATTGTCGAGGCCGACATTCTGTTTAACAAAAATCAGCAGTTCGATTCCTATCGCGGGCCGCTGCGTTATGGTAGCAGCGGCTGGGCGATAGGCGATATTCGCCGGGTCTTTATCCATGAACTCGGTCATGCGCTCGGTTTGGACCATCCTGATCAGCATGGCCAGCATGTCGACGCCATAATGAACTCGGTGACGAGTAACCGCGAGACGCTCTCTGCCGACGATACCGCCGGCGCGCAATCGATGTATGGCGCGCCAACGCCGACGCCCACACCTACGCCGACACCGACGCCGAACCCTTCCGGGAGCCATTTGGGCAATATTTCTACACGAATGAACGTGGGCAGCGGGAATAATGTGATGATCGCCGGCTTCATAGTTTGGGGCTCGCAATCCAAAACAATACTTGTCCGTGCGCTTGGGCCGACTCTCGGCAGCTATGGGGTCGCTAACGTATTGAGCGATCCAATGCTTGAGTTGCACGCTTCTTCGGGTGCCACGATTGCGACGAACGACGACTGGCAGACCGGATCGCAGGCTTCACAAATCAGCAGCAGTGGCTACGCCCCCAGTAACAGCAATGAACCTGCCCTGATTGCTACTCTGGCAGCGGGGTCCTACACCGCGATCGTGCGCGGTTACAACAATTCAACCGGTATCGGATTGGTCGAGGTGTATGAATTGGATACTTTATCAAGTCGTTTATCTAATATTTCGACCCGTGGACAGGTTGGCACGGACCAAAGTGTTGTCATTGCCGGCCTTATCATCGATGGGTCAACATCAAAGAAACTGATCATTCGCGCACTGGGTCCGTCCCTGGCCGCGCCGCCATTCTCGCTCTCGGGGACGTTATCTGATCCAGTCTTGGAACTGCATGACAGCTCCGGTAACCTGCTCGCTAGCAATGACGATTGGGGCATTGGGACCCAGGCAGCCGCTATCTCATCGAGTGGTTACTCGCCGCGGAACGCCAAGGAGTCGGCGATTATCGCGACTCTCCCAACTGGCAACTACACTGCGATTATTCGTGGGGTGAATAATAGCACCGGGCTCGCGCTGGTAGATGCATATGATCTTGATCCTTAGATTGAACGAAAACCGCGTCCTCGCGATCAAATGCTCTCCCTTTGAATCATTCGTAAATCCAATTAGGTTTAGGTTCCTCCAATGAAAAAATTCTCCCAATTATTGATTTCCGGGGCCTGTCTGTTTCTTGCCGGCACCGGGCTGGCGACAACGGTTATTCCGCCTTCATTCGATGAGCTCGTTTCCCGGGCCCAAATGATCTTTCAAGGCAGTGTGACTGATGTGCGCTCCGAATGGACGGGAGAAGGTGCGCAACGTCACATCATGAGTTACGTGACGCTGAAAGTAGAAGACGCGATCAAGGGCAATCCTGGTTCGACCGTCACTCTGCGTATGCTGGGCGGGACCGTCGGTGGTGAGACAATGGAAGTAGCCGATGCGCCCAAGTTCAAGGTTGGCGACCGAGACATTCTGTTTGTGGAGAACAACGGCACTCAGTTTGTCCCCCTCGTCGGCATCATGCATGGTCGCTTCCGTGTAGAGAAAGATACTACAGGCCAAGATGCCGTTTTTACCAATGAAGGTTCGCCGTTAAGCGATGTCACCCAGCTTGGTAAGAGTGAAAAAGCGGCCTCCGCCGGGCGTCCCATTTCCAAGCAGGAATTCCGGCAGGCAATTCAAGCCAAAGCGCAGCAACAAGTCGGGCAGCTTAAGCCCTAACGCCGTTAACGGGCCGCGCCTGCCGCGCGCTTTTCAGTGTGATTAAGGAACTTCGTTCGAAGCGCGTTCGCGTTTTACCTGCTGCCTCACTTCGTTAGTCCGATCAATCGCAGCCTTTGCCCAATCGTGTTCGCTTGCTGGCCGCGGCGTCAATGTCGGCTGAGCTGCCGCCGGGGCATTTTTCTTTGCGGCCTCCGCCTTCTGCGCTGTCTGCTGATGCAAGAAGATCACGCCCGCAACGATCAATGCGATGATGACGAAGTAGCGCATTCTTTTTCATCAGCACAATATGGGCCAGTTCCTACCATTGCCCGAAGGGATGCCGAGTGATAAATAGTCATATGAACGCAATTTGGCGTTCCGTATTCTTGCTCTGGTTGCCGACGTGGCTTGCGATGACGGCGCATGCCCAAATTTATCAAGGCCGGCAGTTGGTACACGTTGACGCCTTGGCCAATGTCAGTGCAATCGTTCCGGGCGAACCGTTCCTTGTTGGCGTTCGCCTAAAAATGGAGCCGCACTGGCACACCTATTGGAAATATCCGGGCGACGCGGGAATTCCGACCGACATCAAGTGGCAATTGCCCGGAGGCTGGCGTGTCGGCGATATTCAATGGCCCATCCCACTGAAGCTCGAGGAACCAGGTGACATTCTGATTTACGGCTATCACGATGAGGTCCTTTTGATTCAACAGCTCACGCCCCCGAAGGACCTAACCGGCGCGAATGCGAATCTGTCGGCCAAAGTTAACTGGCTTGTGTGCGAGAAAATCTGCATTCCCGGCGATGGAACGGTAACGCTGTCGCTTCCAATTGCACCAGCCAATTCGCCCGCCAACATCGACCTGTTTGCACGGTTTCAAAAGCAGTTGCCAAACTCGCCGGCTGCCGATTTTTCCGCTTCGTGGAAAGCCAATGCTGCAGGCTTGGTCTTGCACGTGAGTCACCCCGACCTGGGGAAATTTTCTTCCGTCGAATTCTTCCCGTCGCCGCCGGAAAATGTCGCTGTCGGTCATCCGCGTTTGACGTCGCGTGATGGCAATGTCTCGACCTTTGATGTTCCGCTGGACAATGCGAACGGGAAATTCAAATCGCTTCCGGGTCTGCTTGTATTTGGAAGCTCCAACGGTGCGCCCGATCGCAGTGCCTGGGATATTTCAGTGGGACATGAAACCGCAGCGGCTAACGAGAAGTCGACGTTGAGTGAAATCATTCGTTTCCTCATTTTCGGGTTTATCGGCGGTTTCATTCTTAATTTGATGCCGTGTGTCTTGCCGGTGATCTCGCTTAAGATTTTCGGCTTTATTCAGCAGGCGGGCCAGAGTCGGGCCCGCATCTTTCGCAGTGGTCTCGCCTTCATTGCGGGAATTTTCGTCTGGTTCCTTGGTCTGGCGCTTGTCCTTGTCATCATCAAGTGGGCCGGAGGTCAGCCAGTTTGGGCAGCACAATTTACCAACCCCTATTTCGTTCTCGCCATGAGCGCGGTTGTGCTGGTCTTTGCGCTGAACCTTTTCGGCGTTTTCGAGATTAACCTGCCACAATGGCTCAGTCGCCGCGCCGTCGCCGCCGAATCCGCTCATGGGGACGCGGGGTCGTTTTTCCAGGGAGTTTTTGCAACCATTCTCGCGACGCCGTGCACTGCGCCATTTCTTGGCACCGCGCTTGGCTTCGCCTTCACGCAATCGGCTATCGTTATTCTGGCGATTTTTTCCTCAATCGCCCTCGGAATGAGTCTGCCCTACTTCTTGTTAAGCGCGCAGCCCGCCTGGCTCAAGTTCCTGCCGAAACCGGGCCCATGGATGTTACGCGTGAAACAGCTGATGGGTTTTCTGCTGATCGCAACGTTGATCTTTTTGCTTTCTGTGCTCGGAGCGCAACGCGGCGTCGCCGGCCTCATCTGGACATGCGCGTTCCTGCTCGTGCTTAGCTTGGTTTGTTGGTTGAAGGGCGTGTTCATGACGCCAGTTGCCTCCGCGCGAACCCGCGCCTCTGTCCTTCTGCTCATGCTCCTGCTCGTAATCGGGAGCGGTTACTATTTCATTTGGGAGAAATTCCAAACCGCATCAGCCGTAGGCCCGACAGCCTCTGCTGGCAGCGGCTGGGAAAAATTTACTCTGGAGCGCCTCGCCTCCGAACTGCAGCAGGGGCACCCAATTTTTATCGACTTCACCGCTGAATGGTGCATCACCTGCAAATTCAACGAATCGACCGTCCTCGAGACCGGCGCTGTGCGCGCCGCCTTTTCCGAGCATCAAATCGTAAAATTAAAAGCCGATTGGACGAACGGCGATCCGGCGATTACGAAATTATTAAAACAATTCGGCCGGCCAGGTGTCCCACTCTATGTGCTTTATCCGGGAGGCACGGCGCAACCGTATGTTTTCCCGGAATTGCTCACGAAAAATATCGTGCTAGAAAAATTGGAAACCGTTAACCGCAACATCGCGTCACAATAGATATGAAAACAGTTCTTCTTGCCTTGATTTCGCTCACAGCCACCACGCTTATCGCCGCCGATTCACCGCCGGTCGGAGCGGCTGCGCCGGATTTCAGCCTTCCCGATGCTGCGGGAAAAACGCACAGCCTTTCCGAATACAAGGGCAAATACGTGGTGCTGGAATGGTTTAATCCGGAATGCCCGTTTGTGAAAAAGCATTACGGCAGCGGCAACATGCAGAAATTGCAGAGCGAATACACCGGAAAAGGTGTGGTCTGGCTATCGATCGACTCCAATGCGCCAGGCTTGGAGGGTAACCTGACGGCGGAGCAAGCGCAGAAAGTGATGAAAGATTGGAATACCAGGCAAACCGCACTGCTGCTTGACTCTCAAGGCAAAGCCGGTCGCGCTTACAATGCACGCAACACGCCGCACATGTTTGTTATCAACCCGGAGGGCAAAATCGTTTATGAAGGCGCGATCGACAGCAAAGCGACGCCCAATCCGGCCGACATTCCGAGCTCGACCAATTACGTGAAAGCTGCACTCGATGAATCGATGAGCGGCAAAGCCGTCTCGAACTCCAATACCCGCCCCTACGGTTGCTCGGTTAAATACAAATAGCCGATCTGCGCTTTGTAATTGTAGCCGGGGATCGATGATGCCGGCTGGGGAAGTTGCGTATGAAACGTATTTCTCAGGCTGTGCGTTTCCGGTCGATCAAGGCCCAGACTAAGGCCACAATCCACCCGACCAGGAACAGCGGTGTAAACAGCAGATCGATTAGCCAAATAGCGAAAAAGTGCGAGTGATTCCGATGGCAGGCGATGATCGCGGGCAGCATGTATAGCAAGGCGCAAATAGCGAACCAGTACGGCAGGATCCTATCCCGATCACTCGCATAAGTCCCCGTGCTGAATGCCCAAACATCCAATACTAAAACGAGACCGATGGGCGTGTAAGTTAGAAGTACCTTGGTGATGGGTTTCACTTTCGTCGTCGGTAGTCAGTCACATTGCGCCTGGCTGTGCTAAACGCCGAATATCCTCACGTTACGTGAGAGTGCAGGTAACGCTCAGCGACATCGCGAAAGATCTCGTAACGGTTGAGTTCGCATACGAGGCTTATCTCCGACGATGCGGCTACATGCGTGAGGGTGAGGGGGAAACCGATTTTCTTTAGCATGCGATTCGCCATCGGGTTGTCGGCTTTAGGCTCACAAATGATACGCTTCAGATTGAAGCGTTCGTAAAAGTCGAGCGCCGACAAACAAAAGAGGCGCGGGCCGTAGCCCTTACCGCGCAGATCGGAGCGCCACATGTGGAGGTGCATTCTACCGAAATCGCCCGCTACGATGTCTTTTAGCGAAGAATGTCCGATGGCTGTACCATCAATACACCATGCAAGCACAAAACTGGAATGGCGATCCGGCGGAGCGCCAATCATCGCAATGAGGTCGGCGCGCAGTTGGGTGGCCGACGGCACACGCTTGATATCGAGGCCCATACGCTCGGCGTCAGCTTTGGAAGGTTGCGTGAAGTAGGCGATAAAGCCATCCAGATCTTCAATCGCGAGCGGACGAATGCTAAACTCCGGGGGTCTAGCGTTACCAAAACCCATATGATTCAAGCTGGCAGGGCGGTATTCTTTAGTGTAAGTCGGTGGCTCGCTTTGCCAGGATGAACATTCTCTTGCAGACGAAAGAAGAAGTCGAGACACACTTTGGAAAAAAGGCGACCATGGCGCCCAATCTCCTCGGTATGGTCGGTCAGGGCGAAGAAGCGTTCGGTTTCCTGACCGGCGACATGAGTGAAGGATTCGATATCACGGTCGGGTTTTTTAACGGCAAAGCGCGCTACATCGCGTTCAAGAAACGGACGGGCACACCGTGGGGCGAAGGAGATTTGCGAACAGTGCTCAGCCAAATCGGGAAGTATTCAAACTGGTCGGTCAAACCGGCTTCGGAGTTCCTCGATTACGTGGAAAAACGAAAAAAAGGAGTCGTAAACGAGGCTACGGGCTGGCAGGTGCCAAGGCGTCGCTACGCCTTCGTCTTCATCCCCGATGTTCCACGCGAAATCGGGATCATGCCTGACAAGACGGCAATCGATCAAAAATTCCCGTTTTCCTAATCGGCGCTTACTTGGCGTCGATTTTATTTGTCCCGCTGAAACGCCATGCCGCGCGCAAAACCGCTGATGGTAACGCTCGCACGATCGTCATTACAATTTTGATCGCGATTCCCGGAACCGCCAAAGCCTTATCCCGCTCGATTGCGGACAATCCTGCGCGGGCCACTTCCTCCACTGAGACATGCACGGGACTACTTCTTATTTTTCGCATCTGCTGTTCGCGATCCGCAACCTGAGCAAACTCGGTGTGCACCGGCCCCGGACAAAGGGCGGTCACGGTAATTCCGAGCCCGCGTGTTTCGGCCCGAATGGCTTCGGAAAAACTGGTGACGTATGCCTTGGTCGCCGCGTAGACAGCGAGGTCTGGCAGTGGAAGGAAGCCAGCCGAGGAACTAACGTTCAAAATCGCGCCACGTTTCTGTGTGATCATGCGTGGAAGGACCGCGCGTGTTAAGGCCGTTAATGCCAACGCATTTACCTGGATTTGCTCGTTTACACGAGCCGGATCGGCGGTTGTAAACGAACCGTGGTCACCGAGTCCAGCGTTGTTGACCAGAAAATCGATCGGCTCGTTCGCGAGCCAGCCAGCGACTTGCACTGTTTGTTCAAGATTCGAAAGATCAACTTCGCGAATCTCAACCTGCAGCGCCTCATTTACTCGCAGTAATTCGCTTCGCAGTTTTTCGAGACGATTCCGCCTCCTGGCGACGAGAACTAGAAGTCTTGCCCGGCCCGCGAGTTGTCGTGCTAACTCGCGCCCGATCCCCGCTGAAGCGCCGGTAATGACTGCCGCACAGCCGTCGAGTTTCATCGTTTGTTTGTCATTGCCAGCGAGGTCGACCAGTTCCGCGGCGCGATCTTAAAGCCTCTGCGGCGGGATCTTTCGGTCCGAGCCGGAATGGCGGATTCGCTCGAGATGACATGAATCTCGCGCTTACTTAACAAGCGCCAATGTCCGCGCGGCAAGTCGCCGAGCCGCAAGTTTCCCATGCGGATTCGCGATAACATTTTCGCGTGGAATCCAAAGCGCTCGAGCATCCGGCGGATCTGTCGATTAATCCCTTGCTCGAGGACAATGCGCAGATGCGTTGGCGAAGTTTGCTGCACGCGTTTGGCGCGGGCGCGTTTTCCATCCAGGACCACGCCGCGAAGTAATCGCTGTGCCAGGTCCAGATTGGCCGCGCGATCGAGCACCACTTCATATTCCTTTTCGATTTTGAAACGCGGATGCGTCAGACGTTGCGTAAGCTCCCCGTCATTCGTGAGGAGCAGTAATCCTTCACTCTGGGCATCAAGTCGGCCGACATATGCCAACGAGGAAAATTTGGACGGCAGGAGGTCGTAAACCGTGTCCGTGATGTGCGGGTCGCGCCGCGTACACACAAGACCACGCGGTTTATTCAGTAAAATGTGAACGGGCGCGCGTTGATAGATCAGTTTCCCGTCGACTTTGACGTAATCAGTCGGCCCGGGTTGAAAACGAAAATCAGTGCACGGTTTTCCATTCACCGTCACGCGCCCGCCGGCGATCAACTCATCCGCGCCGCGACGGGATGTGATACCAGTGGCGGCGAGGAAACGATTCAGACGCACTTCATGTTCGTTGAAGCGTTAAAAAGTGAAACTGGGCCTCTTTAACCCTTCATCGCTTCAATTCTTCAACGGCACCAATTAAACATCCGGCTTGGTCTTAGGCAGCCCAATCACCTTGCTCGTTTCTTTCCATTGAGCGCGTTTTTTGAGCAAATCTACGCGCTCGAACCGTTTCAAAACGTTGCGCTTGGCGGCAATAGTACTGGCTCCTCTGAGACTGCGATGTTGTGACATGGGATAAGGGTAAAACGATGCTAAAGGGTTGAAGCGTTGCAGCGTTGAGGCATTGAATGGTTAACTGGTGAATCGGACGGGGGCAGGGGACAGTAGCCAGGTGCCGCCTTATTTCAAACCGCCATTACAATTGATTCGAAAGAATGATGTAAGTGCCGAAGCTCGCCACCTGGTGATAAACATGAAAATGCTGCGTTAGTAATTCACGCCAGTAAGTGACCCGATCTTGTTCGATAATGAGAAAAACGGGGCGTGGGACACGCCAGTGCTCGAGCGCCGCTTTCTCGTCGAGGAAAAGATTGCGCTGCTCCGCGGTAAGAGGAATCCGCGGATCGGGCTCCTGATTGACCATCGCGAACTTACGCTCGAGATAAAACCCCAGGCTGCTGGCGACACCGGGCGAGCTCTCAAATAGCACTTCGCCATTCCTTCCTAAACGGCCGTTCAAGAATCGAGCTGCGTCAGCCAGCGAGAAAAAGGGAGCGATGCGCGCGATGCCGCTGACCATGCAAAGACCAACTACAATCATTCCCCCGGCGAGGCCGACGGTAACGATTTTTTCCCGACCCCGCCGCATCAGATACATGGTGGCAAGCGCACCAATCAAAAGCGCAATTGCCGTAATCGCGAGAAGTGGCCGGAACTGCACCCACACGCTGGGGGGCATGTCTGCCAGCGCCTTCCAGGCGGTCCAGCGAAAATCTGTTTCGCCCCAATCGCGTTCGGTTGCAGGAACTAAAGCTGGCAGCAGCAAAGCGATAATACCGATGATCATTCCGGTAAGGGCAACGATTGCGACGCCGGCGTTGCGGAGAGGACTTGAGGCGCGCTCGAAAATCATTGCCGCCCACAGGGAGAAAGCGCTGAACATGCTCAGGGCGTAGTAATCCTGCCGCTGCCCGATCGCCAGCACCGGAACCAGGACCACCAGAGCCCAAACCATTGGTAGCGCATTCTGGAAGGTGATCTCCCGAGGCCGCATCACCCGGCGCCAGGAAACGATCAATACAGGCAGAATTACCACCGACCATGGAAACCACCATGCCAGGTGGCTGGCGGCGAATTGCCACCGCGGAACGTCGTCGTACCAAGTCCCGTTAGGATAGCGCCCGATCAAATGTTTGGTCCATTCCTCTGTAACGTACCGGTGGAATGCGCCATCGAAATGCATTTCGACCCAGATATACCAGGGCCCGATGATGGCCAGAAAAACCAATAGATATGGCCACCACAAAAGCGAGCGAAACCGAACCCGCGCCTCGCGATAAAAAATCGCGAGCACACCAAACGTCGCTGCCGGAAGAACCAAACCATGCGGACCTTTCGTCAGACACGCAAGCGCGGCGCAAATCCAGAAACCGGCGAACCAGATTCGTCGCTGACGTCGTTGCTGGAAGCCGGCGAGTCCGCAATAGATCGCTCCGGCGAAGAAGGCACTAAAAAGTGGCTCCGGCATGACGATACGACCGAAAATGAATGTCCCGCTCAGGGAAAGGTAAATCAGCCCGGCGGCGAATCCGCGCCAATAATCGGCCAGCCGTTCGCCAACTAAAAATGTGAATATCGCCGTCGCCACCACCGACAGCGCGATCGGAACACGCGTGGCTGCGGTGTGGACGCCAAACAATTTATAGCTGGCGATGATTAGCCAGTAAAGTAACGGCGGCTTTTGCAAACGTGGAATGCTGTCGTTCGTCGGCAGTAAATACTGACCCGTTTGAATCATTTCTCGCGCAGCCGCGGCGTATTGGCCTTCCGTCTCGCTATAAAGGTCGCCGATGCCGATGGTGCCGAGATGCAACAACACCGCCAGCGCGATCAGAATAGCGAAGAGCGCGTGTCGTGTCGGCGGGGGCGGCAACGCCGCCTGTGGCCTCAGGAAGGTTTCCTCAATCGTGAGAGTCCCGGTGCCCGTAGTCATTTAGTGAGAGTCGCTCAGCGCACTGCGATATTGGTCCCAGCTCTCAGGCAGTCGCAACAATTTTGCCGAAGGCATCTGGATCAATGCCAGCATCTGCCGGCATTCGGCAACGAGAACATTCTTTTGCACAATCCGAAAGGCGCACCAAAAGCGGACGCGATCGAGCCGATCGAGCCAACCCTCGACAGTGAGATGGTCACCAAGCTTGGCGGCGCGGCGATAATCAATCTCGGTGCGAATGACGACTGGGTATCTTTGCGTAGCGGCCATTTCTGTCAGCTTCAGTCCAAGTTGTTCGGCCAGCAGAGTGCGCGCGATTTCGATGAAACGCAGATAGGCAATGTTATGAACAACACCACCACAATCGGTATCGAAAAACATCACCTGCACTTCCGTACGAACACGGGGCGCCTCGGGAGTGGTCATATCGGCCAATGATTTGCAAATGCGCGCCCGAAAGCAACGTTATGAATGGAGTGTTGGAGTATTGCTGACCTGGAAACCATCAGTCCATCCCTCCACTACTCCATGGCTCCGCGTCTCGCCATCATCTGCTCGATTCCTGTAATAACTTCGGCGCTCGTGACCGCAGCCATGCAACGGAAATCGAGCGGGCACTCCCGCAAAAAACAGGGACTGCATTCAACATGATGCCGAAAAATCCGATGCCCCTGACCTAGTGGGCCGGTGCGTTGCGGTTCGGTCGAACCAAAAATCGAAACTGTCGGAACGCGAAGCAAATTGGCCAGGTGCATTGTCCCGGTATCGTTAGTAAGCAGAAGGTCGCAATCGCGCAGTTCATTGATTAACTGCTCGAGGGTAGTTTGGCCGATCCGATTCACGCATTTGTCACCCAGCATCGCTGTGATTTTGGCGCCAATAGCGCCATCACCGGCCGTGCCGAAGAGAACCCAGTGCACTGGGAATCGCGCTGCAATTTCTTGCGCCACTTCTGCGAAATGTGGCCATTGTTTTGCCGGTCCGTATTCCGCGCCAGGGCAAAGCCCGAATCTAAATTGCTCCCGGCGGTCTGTAACCGAATTGGCGGCGGGAAATTGCGCCCGCACCACCGCCCCCAGCGTGGTGGCGAGCTCGAGATATTTGTAGGTTTGATGAACGATACCGAGGGGTATGCTCTCGCGCGGAGATTGATTAATCAGCCAGCGCCGCCAGTGCCCCCGCCAGCCTACACGCCGTGGAATACCCGCCAGAAAAACTTCGAGCGCGCTGCGCAACGAGTTAGGAAAAAGAATTGCCACATCGAATGGCGGCCTTCGACAAAATAATCGTGCCGCCGCGACAACGGATTTTGACGGCAATGCGATGACCTCATCGACTTCGGGCACGATTTTCCAGAGCGCCGCTAGTTTTTCCGGAACGGCAATGCTGACATGCGTATCAGGGCGTCCGCTTTTTATCGCTCTGACCGCCGGCACGCTCATGACGGCGTCGCCCAGCCAATTGCTGCTCCGAATCAAAATCCGGAACGGTTTCAGCTCAATACCGTCGGGCAGAAAAACACCGCGCTTGTATTTCGCGAGGAGGAAATTTGGCCGTGGCGTTTTCCAGCGATTGTGCACCCAGAACCAATCTTCCGGTACGCGCCGGACTTGTTCTTCCACAATTTCATTACCGCGCGCCGTCAACTTCTCAATCGATTCGCCCGCGCCTTCGATTGGCGGTCCGGCAATTGCGCGCCAGCGCGCAAAACCGTCGGTATGAACGGCGAACCCGATTAATGCCGCCTGCGTTCGGCGTGCCAGCAGCGCCGGCAATGGTGTTGTCGAAGCCAGCTTGCAAAAAAAGGGTGTCCACAGGCCGCCGTCTCCTGCATGCTGATCCATCAGAATCCCGATGCCACCGCCACTGCGCAACAGTTCAATCGCTTTGGCGAACCCTTCGCTGCGCTCAAAAACCTCAAGACCGAATCGGCTGCGCACTTCGCGAACATGGCGATCGATATGTGGATTGCGGATGCGTTGATAAATCGTGGCGGTGCGGTGACCGCGGAGGAAATACGGGAACAATCGAGTGCAAAACTCCCAGGAACCGATGTGGCTTAAAAACAACACGACCGGCTGCTTTTTCCGGAAACAATTTTCGATGTGCTCGAGATTCTCGATTTGCACCCGCCGCAGAATTTTTTCGGTCGGCATTTGGGGGAACTTCACGCTGCAAAGCAGGTTCGCGCCCAACTGTTGAAAATGGCGACGTACGATCCACCGCATCTGTTTTTCCGACAGTTCGCCGGCGAAGGCGATTCGCACATTGCACAGAGCAAGTTTTCGATATTGTGGTAGGACTAACCAGGCAATGAGGCCGCCGATCTGTCCGATCGCGAATACAAGAGGGAGCGGTAGCAGTCCGAACAACCCTGTCCCGATGCGATAAAGCAGATAAACAGCGTAATCGACCATTGATTCGTGCCTACGTTTGCCTGTTCACAGCAGCAATCAATATTCGTTCTCGTTAGTTCCGGAGCTTTGGACCGGAGCCCGTTCAGGAGCGGGGCCGATCCCTCGCCAGCTCAGAAACGAACTAGACAGGATTAACAGGACTGGCAGGATTGGATTTGAAAAAAGCGACTTCTCCTCTGTAATCCTGTAATGAATCATGTCCATCCTGTCTCTGCCCGATAAATGAAAAAACAAGATCTTTGGCGTGGGTTGCAGCCGACAGCGAAGAGCGCGCTGGGCACCCGCGATTATCGGGCGCCGGCGCTGGCAAAACGTCTTGCCGGTGTCGGTGTGGAAGCAGGGCAGATCGTATCCGCAAATCGTCGTTCGCTCGCGGCGGTCTGGATTCCGGGCGTAGAAATTTTCCCGCGCACCATTTACATGCAGAGGCATCGCGGATTGTTTGGAGAATTTGCCCGGCGCGACGAGGGAGTTTTGGCGAATCTGAAGTTCTGGCCCCGGCAGTGGGCGACCGCGCGCATGTTCGCCAACACCGCTAAAGGTTTTCACGTCCATCCGCCGTTTATTCCCGAAGGCGAAGACGCTGCGAAATGGTTGCGGCGACAATTCGCGAAAAAAATCTTGGCTAATTACGAGGCGGAACAGTGGGACGTGATGTTTTTCGTCCAGGGGCGCGTGGAGATGATTTTGCGCGATGTCCGCGAAGGATTTCGCAGCCGCCTCATGCATTTTTACATCGACGGCGATAATCATCGCAGCCCGAACAATGTGGCGGTCGTGATTCCACCGGGTGTCGCCCATGCCTTGCGAGTAGAGGGGAGTGAAGACGCCATCATGGTTTACGGCACGAGCACGAACTTTGAGCCGGCGTTTGAAGGCCGGATCGCCAGCGACGTGGAATCGGCGCTGTTGCCGGAAAGCTGGCGAAGTTTTCTGGCGGAGTAGGTGAAGCGAAAGTTCGATCCGGCGGTGCCGGAATTGATGGACCGGCCGCAGCCGCTAACGCGGGAACTAGAACGCGATCTTGCCAACATTCGCTCACTTAATCGGTGGTTTGGCAGCTATCGGCAGGTGCGACATTTTTTGGTCCGTTGGCTGCAGCCGAACGACAAAGCACGAATTCTAGATGTTTCCACCGGATCGGGCGATATCCCTCGCCTGATTGTTGATTTTGCGCGAGGCGGAAATGTTTCGGTTCAGATCGACGCCATCGATCAACAAGCCGCGACCATCGAAATCGCCCGACGCCTCAGCAACGATTATCCCGAAATCGAATTTTTCTGCGCAAACTTGTTCGCATGGAAGCCGTCAGAACCTTACGACATCGTCCTTTGTTCGCTCACCCTTCACCATTTCAGCGAAGATGACGCTGTTCGTGTCCTGCAAAAATGCCGCGAGTTTACCCGTGAACACGTCTTGGTCGCCGACTTGCGGAGATCGCTCTGGCTGACGTTTGGGGTTTATCTGGTGACGACAACAATCTATCACGAGGCGATGACGAAAACCGATGCGCGCCTTTCCGCGGCGCGCGCCTTCAGTTTTGCTGAAGTGCGCGAGCTGGCTCGTCGCGCCGGCTGGAAGAATTTCGGACACCGAAAATTCCCCGTCGGGCGCCAGGTAATCTGGTTGTAATCTGAAAATGGCTGATCAACTGCCGGCTTAGATAGTCGGCAGGTCCGACTGGCGTTGGTAAACAGTCGCTACTTGGTAAGGTGTTGGCGGATGAGAGTTATCGAAGCGACGGAAGCCGCGCAGACGCATGTACGGGAGAGAGACACTAAGTCTGTCCTCGTGCCGACGATGGGAGCTTTGCATCGCGGGCATCTCAAGCTCATTCACGTTGCGCGGGAGCATGCTGGAAAGGATGGGGAAGTCGCGGTCAGCATTTTTGTCAATCCGTTGCAATTCGAGCCGGGTTCGGATTTCGAAAAGTATCCGCGCCCGGAAGCGGCCGACGAAAAACTCTGTGAAGAAGCAGGCGTGAATCTGCTATTTCGCCCACGCGACATGTATTTTGATGATCGCTCGGTCTACATCGAAGAAACGTCACTCTCTTCTGGTCTTTGCGGCGCGATGCGCCCGGGGCATTTCCGCGGCGTCTGCACCGTGGTGGCGAAACTATTTAATTTACTCACGCCTGATGCAGCGGTGTTCGGAGAAAAAGATTACCAGCAACTGGCGGTCATTCGCCGGATGGTGCGGGACCTGAATTTTCCGATCGAGATCATTGGTGTGCCGACAGTGCGCGAAGCGGATGGGCTGGCGTTGAGTTCGCGTAACCAATATCTGAATGCGGATGAGCGGACGCAGGCAACGGTGCTTTATCGTGCGATGACTCGAGTGAAGGAGCTGGCGGATGGGGGACAAAAGTCGGTGCGAGAATTGATCGATGCGGCGAAAGGCGTAATTGCGTCTGCGAAAAGCGCACGCGTTGATTACGTCGCCATTGTCGATGCGGTTAATTTGCACTCTCTGGAAACGTTGCGGCCAAACGCAGTCATCGCGCTGGCGGTTTTCATCGGCAAAACGCGATTGATTGATAACCTGCGACTGACGTGAAGGAGTTCGATTTCGTGGTGGTCGGGAGCGGGATCGCGGGCTTGAGCTTTGCCTTAAAAGCGGCGCAGCACGGGTCGGTGGCAGTGATCACGAAACGCAAAGGGGCCGACAGCAATACAGCATGGGCGCAGGGAGGGATCGCCTGTGTCACGAGCGATGAAGATTCATTTGAATTGCATGTACGCGACACGCTCGAAGCCGGTGCCGGACTGTGCGACGAAAAAGTCGTCCGTACGATCGTGACGGAAGGGCCGGAAGCGATCCACGAGCTGATCGACGTCGGCGTGCATTTCGATGAACGCAATGTGTCCGGTCATCGCGAGCTCGACCTTGGCCGCGAGGGCGGACACTCAAAGCGGCGAGTGTTGCATGTGCAGGACGTGACCGGGCGCGAGATCGAAAACAAGCTTCTGGCCGCACTGGGCCGATCGTCCCAAGTACAGTTGCTGGAAAATCACACTGCGATCGATTTGATCACGGCTGCGAAACTGGGATTCGCGACGGAAGATCGTTGTCTTGGTCTCTACTCACTCGAGGAAAAAACCGGCAATGTCGAGACGATCCGAAGCGATCGCGTCGTGCTGGCTACCGGCGGATGCGGGAAGGTTTATGTCTATACCACCAACCCCGCGGTCGCGACTGGCGACGGGGTAGCGATGGCATGGCGCGCCGGTGTTGCCATCGCAAACATGGAGTTCGTGCAGTTCCATCCGACTTGCCTCTTTCATCCCGAGGAGCGTTCATTTCTGATTTCCGAAGCCGTCCGTGGCGAAGGCGGGACTTTGCGGGACAACCGTGGTGGGGATTTCATGCGGCGATATCACCCGCGCGGTTCGCTGGCTCCGCGCGATGTGGTGGCGCGTGCGATTGACGCTGAGATCAAGCGCAGCGGCGCACAATGCGTTTACCTCGATATCACGCACCAGCCCCAAGCGTTTTTGCGGGAACGGTTCCCGCACATTTTCGAGACTTGTTTGCAACTCGGAATCGACATGAGCCGGCAGCCCATTCCAGTGGTGCCGGCGGCGCATTACCAATGTGGCGGAATTAGAACCGATGTTAACGGCGCTAGCAGTCTGCGCGGTTTGTTTGCCATCGGCGAAGTGGGCTGCACCGGCTTACATGGGGCGAATCGGCTGGCCAGCAATTCGTTGCTCGAAGGTGTGGTGGTAGCGCGCCGCGCTGTCGAGGCGATGGTACGCGAGTTTCCGCGGGAGCAAGACCATAAAATCGCGCTGCCGGAATGGGTCGCGGGCGATGTCCAGGATGTGGACGAGCTGGTCGTGATCTATCACAACTGGGATGAGATCCGCCGCCTGATGTGGGATTACGTTGGAGTCGTCCGTACGGACAAACGCCTGCAGCGCGCGGCCTCGCGTCTACGTAATCTTCAGAGAGAAATCCGGGAGTTTTACTGGAATTTCAAGGTGTCAGTCGATCTGCTGGAACTGCGAAATCTGGCCACAGTAGCGGCCCTGATTGTCGATAGCGCGCTTTTGCGAAAGGAGAGTAGAGGGCTGCACTATACCCTGGATTACCCGGAAACCGATGAGGTTCATTTCCGGCATGATACCGTGCTTTCGCGTGGTTAATACTTGGAACAGTTGCTGCTGCAATTGTAAGTAGCCCGCTGGGAAAGGGTTCCTAAAAAGGAGGAAAACCCCTTGCCTGGCGGCAGGTTTTCGGATAGAAGAGGCCACCCGCTAATGAGAATAGGATTCACCCCCCTCGCTCTAGCGCTCCTCGGGATGGGGGCCGCCGTTATGGCCCAATCGCCCTATGAGAGCGCGGCGGATTTCGCCAAATACGCCCGCAAATTGCGTGACCAGGCGCTGCTGAAAGTCGAGCCCCAAGTCTTTGTGCCGACCGCGTCGCGCACCAACACCGCTACCCGCTATCCGTGGAAGACGAATATTGTGACGACGGTGTTTTGGGTGGGTGAACAGGCTGGCGGAAACAATCCGGTGCCGAATTACAAGAGCGCCTGGGACGCGAACTGGACCTCAAATTATGGTGGCTTTGATAGCCCCGACGCCTCTGCGCGCCGGAACTACATACCGGCCTCATTTGTGCCGCGGCAGAATCCGTTCTACTGCGCTCTGCCCTATAACGACGTGACGCACGGCCAATTCAAGCCGGAAGCGCCGCTGGTCATTCCGTGGTTCAGGACCGCTTATACCGAGCCGGGCCATTCTATTTGCAAGGATCACTGGATCGCCATCCGCAAGGGCAGCCGCGTGTGCTATGCGCAATGGGAAGACTGCGGGCCGTTCCGGACCGACCATTTCCAATATGTTTTCCAGAATGAACGCCCAAAGCCTAATTTGAATCACGGAGCCGGCCTCGATGTCTCTCCGGCTGTGCGCGATTATCTCGGCCTCGGCCCGACCGATGTGACCGACTGGCAATTTGTCGAAGTGCGGGATATTCCGCCCGGTCCATGGCGCACCTATGGCGATAACAATCATTTCGTGATCGCCAAGCGCCAGGCTGAAGCGCGGCTTGTTCAGCAGACCAACGGGAGCTCGCGGTAGATTCCCGCCGAGCGGGCGTTTCCGGAGAGACATGTTTCCGCATGTCCAGCGGAAGCGCGTCCTCCCGTTACTCTGCGCTACTTCCCATCACGCGCGGGCGCAGTTTTTCGAAGGTTGAGTCGAGCTCGTCAACGCGTTCGACCAATTGCTGGTAATGTGCGCGCTGTGCCGTGCAGAAAGCGGTGAGGGGTTGGATAGCGGCGTTGATTTCGCCGTAGAACAAATCGATCGCGTGCGAGATCTGATTCTCGATCGCGGCCACGAGTTCAGTCCGTGTCGCGTCCATTTGTTGGGCGTAAACACGCAGAATTTTCCCGCGCTGCCGTCTTGCCAGAAACGTTCCAATAATCGCGGCGGAAGCCGCCAGCACACCGGTGACATCTGCGACGGCCGCGCTACTCATCGCTGCGACCAGTGCTACCAGACCACCCGCTGCCGCTACGCCCGCCGGAATCCGGAGCCGATCCGACGTTTCCCGAAATATTGTTCCCATTTGTTCTGCAATGACATCTCCGCCACTTCGCTCGGCCAGGGCCAGCTGAATCGATTGCAACAACTCCCGCCGTTGTCGGGCAAAATCTGGCGGGGTGCGCGGCGCCTGCGTTTTCACTCCGCCGCCAAAATGCGTTTCGATCATGTCCTGCAGTTGTGGCCAGATGCCCCGCAAATCGGTTTCAAGCAGCTGGATAGCGTTTTCGATTTGGGGCTGGACCACCTCTCGAAGCTTCGTTTCCATTTCGTCCTGCAAATCACGCCGCCAATAATCGCGTCGCCAGATCATATTCACCGTGGTCCAGAACGTCAGTTTGTTCTCGAGGAAACGCATTCCTTGGGCCGCGCAATCGCGACAAGCCTGGTCGATGCCGCGCACAAAACCGTGGACCTGCCGCAGCGTTTGCTCTTTCCGTGCTTGCAGAGAATGGATCAGACGCTCGACGCGTTCTTCGTCCTGATTGATAACGCGAAAAGCTTCGCGCACTTCTGCTGCGATCTCGTGCAAAACAACCTGCGCGGTTTGCCAGGCCGAACGCAACTTGAGCGCATGCGCACTCGCGTCTGCCATGATCAAATCGATGTGCTCCTCCAAAGGAGCAATTTCACTCTTTTCCTCAAGGCTGGCAGCGTTCGGCGCACCCGTGCGCGCGAGTAACGCCTGACGCGCGGAAACCGCAAAGATAGGTGGTATGGTTCCGAGCTTTTGCAGTGCGGTATCCTGTAGATGACGGCGAATCACCGCGATCTCCCCCGCCTCGCGCAAATCAGCCTGTTGTAAAACAAAAACGATATTTTTCAACCAACGCTTTTGCACGAAGGCGAGAAAATCCCACGCCGATTGCGTCCAGGGATTGATCACAGAAAAAACAAAGAGCACGAGATCGGCACGCGGGACGAATTCCTCGGTGATGCGCTGGTGTTCCGCGACCATGGTATTGGTGCCGGGAGTATCGACGACGTTGAAGTTGCGCAGGAAATCGATCGGCAGAAAACGCTCGATGAGTTGGGGTGAGACGTCGACCGTCTTTTCCACCTCGCCATGGCGAAAAATGCCGGATATCGGTAAGTAGGGCATGCAGTGTCTCCAATGAGGCGGAGTTGCGTTGCAAGTCGGCCCCGAGTCGGAGTAAGCGGATCAGTGCAGTTTCGAGGTTCGTTCGAAGCTGCAAATAATGATCGGCGATCATGCCGGCGAGATTAGGTGCTGGGCGATGCGGCGACGGACGGCGAGGGCGTGGCTGCGGGTGCAACCGGCTTGGGCGTTGGCGGCGGTATTGGTGTCTGAAGTTTCAACAATTCCGAAACGGTGACGAACTTGAATCCTTTCGCTTCCAGCTCTGTCAAGGTCGCCGGCATGGCCTGGATGGTTTGCGCGTGGATATCGTGGGCTAGGACGATCGACCCCGGACGGGTTTCTTTCAAAATTCGGCTGCTAACAACATTCGGACCCGGATTTTTCCAATCGAGCGGATCGACTTCCCACAAAATAATTTCGTAACCGAGCTCGTCGTGAATGAAACGTTTTTGGTGCGCGGTAACGGAACCATAGGGCGGACGAAATAAAGTAGGTTGCGAACCAATAGCGCTCCTAATGGCCTCTTCCGTGCGTTGGATCTGACTGCGCACGTTCTCGTCGGTCATTTTCGCCAGGTTCGGATGCGACCAGGTGTGATTCCCGATCTCGTGGCCTTCGCGGACCGCGCGTTGAAGGATTTCAGGATGCTCTGCCGCATTTTCTCCAATCACAAAAAAGGTCACGTGGATATGGTGTTCTGCCAGTAAATCGAGCAGACGCGGCGTTAACTTTTGGTGTGGGCCGTCGTCAAAAGTGAGAGCGATGTAGGGACCATCGACACGAACTGAGCTGATTGTTATCTTTGGTTCCGGCTTGGGCGGCGTTTTCGTTTTTGTGGGCGAAGGCGAGGGTTGCTGCGCCCATAAAGTGGTCGCGGGAATGAGAAAAAACAGGGCGCTGAATTTTCGCAACATGAGTCCAGGAAGAGCGACAGATTGCCCTATTTTTGCGGGCATACAAGTGCGCTAGTGTCTTATGAAGATCGGATTGGATAGACTTTGCCGAGGGCGATGCAAGGCCGATTTTTGGCAACTAATCTGCTGCGCTGAGAAACGGGGATCGACGTTGGGGGAATGGAGCTTCGGCGGGAGGCCGAGAGGCCACACTAACGCCGAGATCGCTTGATGAATATTCTTCTTGTCGAAGACCAGGACGACAGCCGGCAGGCGCTAAGCCGGTTAATCGCAATGCGCGGCCACAACGTGACGCAGGTCGCTACCGCGGAGGAAGCTGAGCGCGCTCTGACGACCGAAAGGTTCCCATTCCTTATCCTCGACTGGGTATTGCCGGGGAAAAGCGGTGTTGATTTGTGTCGCGAGTTGCGAGCCCGGCACTACGGCGACGAAATGTTCATTCTGCTGGTGACGGCGAAAGCCGACCACGCTGACCTCGAGATGGCGCTAGAGGCCGGGGCCAACGATTACCTCACCAAACCGATTGATCTGGCGTTGCTCAATGTGCGCCTCGCGGTCGCAGAGAGACAAATTCGTGATTTAACCGAACGCAATCAGGCGCGCGTCGCACTCCAACAATCGGCTCGAACGTTGACGGACATCCTCGAGAACACGACCGACGGGTTTTTTGTCTTGGATTATGCGTGGCGATTTACGTATGTGAATCCGCAGGCCGAGAGGTTGTTTGGCCGAGCCCGAACAGAACTTCTCGGCGGCGAACTTTGGCAGAAATTTCCGGAGCTTCAGAACACGCCTTTCGAGGAGAATTATCGGAAGGTGATGGCGAACCAAACGCCGGCGGAGTTTGAAGCACGCGAGCCAAATGGCACGACCAGATGGTTTGAAGTTCATGCCTATCCGAGCGGTGGCGGGGTGTCGGCATTCTTTCGCGATGTGACCGAACGCAAGCGCGCGGAAGATGATCGGCTTACCAAAGGCAAAATCGAGTCGCTGGGGACCCTGGCCGGCGGTATTGCCCATGACCTGAATAACATTTTGACGGTAATTTCCGGCAACATCGGTCTCGCCCAGCTTGAAGCGCCGTCGGAAGAAAAAAATCTTCTCGGCTGTCTGGCAAAAGCATCACAAGCGGCGCAGGAAGCCGCCCACATGTCGAGTCAGCTGCTGACCTTTTCCAAAGGCGGTTCGCCGGTGAAGAAGATTGTGCGCATGTCCGAGTTGTTGGCGAAATCGGCCCATTTCTCACTGCATGGCTCGAACTTGCGCGCGGAAATGGATATTCCCCCTGACCTTTGGACAACCGAGGTCGATCCCACCCAAATCGAGCAAGTGATCAACGCTCTTATGATCAATGCGCGCGAAGTGATGCCGTCCGGAGGAACAGTGGATATTTCGGCGCGCAATGTTGAGTTGGAAAACAAACCGGGCGCCGTCCTGCCCGGCGGCCGTTATATAAAAGTAGCGATCGCAGATCACGGCAACGGTGTTCCATCTGACATCGCGACGAAGATTTTCGATCCCTATTTCACAACCAAGCCGGTGAGCAGCGGACTCGGACTTTCGATTAGCTTTTCTATCGTCAAGAAACACGGCGGTATGTTGCATCTGGAGCAATCGTCGCCGTGCGGAGCGGTCTTCTCCTTTTATCTTCCAGCAGCCCGGGGGGAACCGGCGGTGATAAAGCCGATGGGCAACGGTCCTGGGATGCCATCTCCGCTGCAACGGATCCTTGTTATGGACGATGAGGAAGGAATTCGTGAACTCACCTCGCAGTTGCTTAATACACTCGGTTACGAAGTAACGGTCGTCACCGATGGCGTCGAAGCGATCAACACTTACGAACGCGCCATGCGCCGGGGCGAAAATTTCCAGGCCGTGATTTTGGACGCCACCATCCGTGGCGGCATGGGCGGACTGGCGACTATCGCGCGATTGCGTAACATTGATCCCAGCGTTGTTGCCATTATTTGCAGCGGTTATTCGGACGAGGCGGCGCTGGCGGAGTTCCTGCAATATGGATTCCGCGGGGCGTTGCCGAAGCCATTTACCCGACGCGACCTGGCCGACGTGCTGCAGCGCGCCTGCGGCTGATTTAGGAGACGCCGTCGGCGTCCCTACGGAAAGGTGGTCGTTACCTGATCAGTCCGTGCTATGACAGCCGGCTAACTTTTGCGCAATTTTTCCAGCGCGGCTATGAGCGGCTCCGGGCCGCCCTCAATGTAACCAAAGAAATTGGCGACTCGTTTCCCATCCGGGGTCAACACGATCGTGGTCGGGAAACCTTCGACGTCATATTCATTCGCCAGTTGCATATTCTGCTTTCGGACGGTGTCGCTCTGGGGCTTTGCGCGCGGGAAATCGAGCTCCACCAAAATCAGGTTCTTGGCGGCGTAATCCTGGAACTGCGGTTTTGCAAAAATCTCGGCCTGCATGCGTTTGCAGTAACCGCACCAATCCGAGCCGGTAAACTCGAGCAGGACCAGCTTATTGTCCGATTTCGCCTTGGCTTTGGCTGCGTTGTAGTCTGTTAGCCAGGTGATATCGGCGTGAGCGAACCCGCACGAAATCAAAAAGAGACAGCTCAGGAAGAATAGTTTCTTCACGTCACAAGATTCCGCCAAAGAAGCGGCTTGCGCAACTCTACTCGGTTCCCTCTGCCTTGGAAGAAGGGAGAAGCCCGGCGCGGCAAAAACGCCGGGCTTTCACCAGAAATTCTATCGGATATGCCCGGAGACGAGCTTGGTCATCTCGAACATGCTCACCTGACTCTTGCCGTTGAAAACGGGACGAAGCGCGTCATCGGCATTAATCTGGGTTCGTTTCTTTTTATCCTGACAACCGTGTTTCTTAATGTAGTCCCACAGTTTTTTCGTGAGCTCGGAACGCGGGAGCGGTTTCGAGCCAACGATGGCAGAGAGTTTTTCATCAGGCTGGACGGGGCGCATGAATGCGGCGTTCGGCTTGCGTTTGGACTTTTTAGCTTTGGTTTTCGGCATGACCGCTGATTAAAACCGAAGCAACGAGCAGGGCAATAAGATTTTTTGCCTTGGAGAAATTAATTTTTCCCCTAGAGACGCCGGACGGCGAGCGCAGCAATATCATCCGGGGGCACGACGTGGGAGGGCGTCGGGGCAGGTTGATGCAAGAAATCCCGCAGAAAGGACTGGGCGTTGCCCGGCGCGCAGCGTAATTGTTTCGCGATGTGGGCGGGTGCGAGCCGGCGGTCGTCGCCTTCGTCAACGCCATACAAACCATCGGTGTAGAGAAGGAACAAATCGCCGCCGCGCAGTTCCATCTCTGTTTCGGTAAAACGAGAGGTCGCGACGAGACCAAGCGGCGGCGAGGTCGACGCGATCGATTCGGTGGCGCCATTGCCTCGTGCTATCAGCAGGGGTGGATGACCCGCGCCCACAATGCTGCCGGCGCCCCTCTTCATATCGAGCGCGACGCACATTGCGGTCATGAATGAGCGCGCTCCGAGGATGCTGCGAAAATCGCGATCCACCGCATGCATGATTCCCGACGGGGTATCATTTTCGCCATTGGCGTGGTGAAAAAGTAATTTCGCCAGCGTCGTCAGCAAGGCGGCGGCCGCGCCGTGCCCAGTAGCATCAGCGATCCAAAACAGCATGCGGCCGTCGCGCATTCGGAGCCATCCGTAAATGTCGCCCCCCACCTGAATGACTGGCCGATAAAAGGCGGCGACTTCCCAGCCTGGAAACTCTGGAGGCTTTGCGGGAATGAGCGAACGTTGTGTACGTTGCGCCGCTTCGAGGTCCTGCTCGAGGTTTCCCCGCCATGCTTCCAACTCTTCGTTTTGTTTGAGCAATTGTTCGCGCATTGAACGCAGACGCAGTTGCGTCTCGATGCGCGCGCGCAATACCTCGGGGTGAATGGGCTTGGTGACGAAATCATCTGCTCCCGCCCGAAGACACAGCACTTCGCTTTCTTCGCCACCGTGACCGGTGAGCATGATGGTCGGAATCTGCGCGATTGCCGGAGACGGATTGGCCCGAATTTGTTTTGAGACATCGGCGCCATCAAGCCCGGGCATGTCGTAGTCCAGGAGGAGAAGGCAGGGTGGCTGTTTGCGCACAAACGCGAGCGCTTCTTCGCCACTCTCCGCTTCGGCGCATGAATATCCCGCAGCAGTTAATGTTCGTACCAGCAACCGCCGGCTCGCGCGATCGTCGTCAACCACCAGAATCGGATTGTCCTCGCTAGTCATTCCTTAAAAATAGAATCGTAAGACGATCCTGTGTGACATGTATTGCTGAAACGATACATCATGGTGATACATCATGGTGTTGCAATTATCGAAGCGCGCGCGCTTTTGAATTGTCAGTATATTAAGGTTGAATTAGAAAAGGGGCGGGTTCGTCGAATCGATTCTTATGAAATGCTTACCGTGGCTCGTGTTTCTTGCTGGCTTTGCTTTTGTTTCATGCGCAGATAATGAGCCGCCGGTCCGTCATCGTGTGGCCCGTTATCCAAACGCGCCAGAAGAGCCGATCACGCAACCCTACAATCCAAACCAGCCGCCTCCGCCACCGCAGACGACGGAAGAAAACGCGCCGCCAGAAGCCTCGGCTTCGCCGGCAGCGCGGACGACCAAAGGCGATCTGCCGTACGGTATTCCGGTTCCGAATAAGCCTGGATTTGTGACCAGTCCTTACGCACCGAATCAGGGCTACGTCGACGTTCGTGGGTTTCCGCCGGGCACCGAAGTAAAAGATCCCTACACGAACAAAATCTTTCTCGTACCGTAACGTCGCTAAGGTTCTGCCCGATCGGTTCGGGTGGGCGACTTGATACTCGCCCAGTTAGGGCTTCTCATTTGCCTGCCGGTCGCCGAGCGAATTCGGATGACTTGACTAGGAGCGGCAGTTGCCAAGCCGCCGGCCCTCGTGTTGCCTCGAGGTGACCTCAATGACGATGAAAAATCGACACAATTGTCTCATAAAACGGTTTGCCATTGCTGGACAAGCGCGCCGGATATCGGCATGATTCCTCCTCCCAGATTTGGGCGATTGGGGATTCGAAAGCACATGGAACTTCGGGTTAAACGCGCACCTCATATCGACACGGAAATCACTGTGCCGGGAGACAAGAGTATTTCTCATCGCGCCGCCATTATTGCCGCTCTCTCGAATGGGATTTGCCGGCTAAACGGATTTCTCATGGGCGATGATTGTCTGCGAACCGTGAATGCTTTGCGCGCTCTCGGTATTCGTATCGATGAACCGGAACCGGACACGATTGTCGTTCATGGAAAAAAACGCGTCCTCAATCCGCCGACCGATGAAATTAATTGCGGCAATTCCGCAACCACGATGCGGCTGATGACGGGATTACTCGCCGGCCAAACATTCGAAAGCCGGCTGGTTGGCGATGCTTCGCTTTCCAAGCGCCCAATGGGGCGCGTTATCGCGCCGTTGCAGCGGATGGGCGCAAACATTACGGGGGAAGGTCCTGATGACACTCCGCCCCTGCGCATTCGTGGCGGGTCGCTGCGCGGCATTCGCTACGAGATGCCACTTCCGAGCGCGCAGGTGAAAAGCGCGATTCTGCTGGCCGGTCTCTTCGCCAAAGGCAAGACCTCAGTCATCGAGGAGACGCAGACGCGCGATCACACCGAGCGCATGCTGCGGTATTTTTTCGTGCGCACGACGCGCGATGAAAACGGAACCATCTCGATTTTTGGCGATCAAGTTCCCGAATCGCGCGACTTCCGCATCCCTGGCGATCTTTCCTCCGCGACTTATTGGCTTGCCGCTGCGGCGGCGCAGCCCGCCGGCCACCTCCTCGTTCGCAACGTCGGTTTGAATACCACCCGCACCCCAGTGCTCGGCGTGCTCGTGCGAATGGGCGCGCAAGTGCGGGAAGCGATTGAAGGTGTCGACCAACTCGAACCGCACGGCATCGTGGAAGTGACCGGCGCTACGTTAAAAGGAACGGTCATTCAAGGGAAAGAAGTCGCGCAATTGCTCGACGAGCTTCCGGTGCTGGCTGTGGCTGGCGCGCTCGCTAATGGCACGACCATTATTCGTCAGGCCCAGGAATTACGGGTGAAAGAAACCGATCGGATTGCTGCCATCGCGCACAATTTGCGAGTGATGGGCGCGCAAGTGATTGAGCTTAGCGACGGGCTCGAGATTCACGGCCCCGCCCCGTTACGTGGCGGTCGCGTTGCCAGTTGTGGTGATCATCGCATCGCTATGGCATTTGCCGTCGCAGGCCTTTTCGCAGATGGCGAAACCATCGTGCAGGAGGCCGAGTGCGTGGAAATTTCCTACCCCGGTTTCAAAGGCGCGCTCGAAAAATTTATGACTCCGAAGCGCGGTCCGGGAAGCACACCGGTAATTGGTTCGCTCTCGCTCGCCCCGGCAGAGTGATAGTTGCTTGTCATGTTCGCGTGTCATCCTGAACCCGAACGCTTTCGGGATTCGGGGCCTCACGAACTCCATGGTCTATGTAGACTATCTGGTGTGATCCGCCACTGTAGGTGAGATCTCTCGCGTCCGCTTGGGATAACAGTCGGGTTTATTCCAAGGCCTCGGTCGGACTGACGCTGCGCTTGCTTCCCTGCAATTTCCAATGAAGAACACCCTGTATGTCGTCTCATCGCATCGTTGCCATCGACGGCCCCGCTGCTTCCGGTAAGAGCAGTGTTGCCCTTGCTCTGGCACGGCGGCTCGGATTTTCCTATGTCAATTCCGGCGCGATGTACCGTGCGGTGACATGGCATGTCTTGCAGCACAGCGTGGATGTACGCGAACCCGCCGCCGTTGTCGCCAAACTCGAACAATCAACGATCGTTTGTGAACTCGTCGACAACCAATCGCGAATCTTAATTGATGATCACGATCCCACTTCACATTTGCGGGATGACAATGTGAACCGTGCCGTCTCGATCGTGAGCAGCATCCCGCGCGTTCGCCAGATTTTGGTCGCCCGGATGCGCGAATGCGCAAAGGCAAACAACGTCGTCATGGAAGGGCGTGACATCGGCTCGGTCGTTTTTCCGGAAACGCCGTTCAAGTTTTATATCGACGCATCGCCGGAAGTGCGGGTGCAACGTCGACAGGCCGAAGGCCAGCGCGATGAAATCGCCGCGCGGGATCGCGCCGATTCTTCGCGCGCGGCGTCACCACTCATCGTCGCGCCTGACGCCGAATTGATCGATACTTCCGCCCTCACGATCGACGGCGTGGTCAACGAGATCATACGCCGGCTCAAACAAAAAGGACTCCCGATTTAGCGTTCTAACAATTTAACGATTACCGATGCGTGGCCCCCCTTTCTCGAAAATACTAGCCCGGCTCGGACCTCTATGATTTCAATACGTCATCGGCTGCACTTGCCGTGAACTTTTACTATTGGCTGGGCTACTGGCTTTCACGTTTGCTCGCGAAAATCTTTTTCCGATTCCGCATTTTGCATCGGGAGCGAATGATCCAGAACGGGCCCGTGATTCTGGCGATGAATCATCAAAGCTTTTTCGATCCGCCGCTGGCCGGGAACGCATCGGATCGCGCGATTTTTTTTCTCGCCCGCAGGACGCTGCTCGACCATTGGTTTTGGGGGTGGTTGCTGCCAAAGTTAAATGTCATTTCGGTTGAGCAGGAGGGTAGCGATCGCAGTGCCCTCAAGGCATTGATTCGAACTCTGCGAGCGGGGGAAGCGACGTTGGTGTTTCCGGAGGGCGCGCGCACTCTCAATGGCAATTTGCAGCCGGCCCAGCCCGGTCTTGGTCTGGTCATCGCTAAAACGCTCGCCCCGGTGGTTCCGATGCGCATCTTTGGCGCGCACGAAGCATGGCCTCGTGGCAGCAACAAAATCCGGCTTTGTCCCATTACCATTGTTGTTGGACATCCGATTTTTTTTAGCGAAACGGACATCGCGGATCGCGGAAAAGGGATGTATCAAAGATTAAGCGAGCGGGTAATGAACGAAATCGCCAAGTTAACGATCAATGGAAACGACTAAGGGTTCGAACAAGGAAGAGCGAATTTCGATGGGCGCGTTCACCGCCATGATCGCGATCGTAGTTGGCCTTATTGTCGTCGCAGTCTACGCCAACTGGCAGAATCTGCATCGCGATGAGAGTGAAACAATGACCGTCACTCGAATCACACCAACTCCTTCGGCATCTGCTTCACCGACGCCCTGAATGGCATAGTGCGAACTTGAGGAAATGCCTGTTTATCTACCGCAATAATCTTCAGGCGCTCTGCCCGCGATTTTGTTCAGCGGCCAGTTGCTGCGCGTAAGCAAGGGTATCGATATTCTCGATCGTCTTATCGCGGCGAATGGCTTTGATGCGCGGGAAACGCAGGGCGAGGCCGCTGGTATGGCGCGTACTCGGTTGGATGGAATTGAAAGCAACTTCCAAAACAATGTCCGGCTTCACTTTGCGATACCGGCCGCGATCAACCAGCGTGTTTTGTGTGAAATGCTCGGTTAGCTCCGCGATCTCAGCGTCAGTCAGTCCGCTATAGGCTTTGCCGATGGGTAACAGTTCGCCGCTGTTTTCATCGCGCACGGCAAAGGTGTAATCGCTGAGCACATGATTGCGTTTACCGTGGCCAAGTTCCGCGGCCACGACCACCACATCAAGCGTTGCCAGCTCTTTTTTGAGCTTGAACCAAAACAACCCGCGCCGTCCCGGCGAATAAAAACTCTCTGGATCCTTGATCATCAAGCCTTCGTTCAAACGCAGCCGCGCGCGTTTGAATTCAGTCTCGATTTCGTTAGCTGAATGGGCCGCAACTACGGTCGCGACTTGGAATTTTGGCGGGAGCTGGAGGCCGCGCAGAAGTTCGCGGCGCTCGCGTAACGGTGTTCGTAGAAGCGACCGGCCATCGAAAAATAACAAATCAAAAGCGACGAATATTACCGGCACATCCGCAGACGCGGCCTCGAACAAATCGAGTCCTTCGTTTTTTCGTCCCAGCCGCTTCTGCAAATCGAAAAAAGTTAGCTTGCGGTCTTCGGAATATGCCATGATCTCCCCATCCAGAATCACATCCGCCGAAAAGGCTCGCGCCTGTTCCGCCAGTTCCGGGAATTGACCAGTGATGCGTTTGAGATCGCGAGAGTAGATTTCGGCGCGATCGCTCTTCAAGTGAAGTTGCGCACGAATCCCATCGAACTTGTCTTCGACATAGATTGTCGGCTTTCCTGTAGAGGCTGCTGTCCTCAGCGCCGCTTCCGATGTAGTGGCCGCCGTCCCCGGTGGCAGGTCTTTCGGTTCTTCCGCTGAGACAGCGGAAGCTACATCAGCAAACCGCTTCCAAATCGCGTCTGCCGTCGGTTCAGGGGTGGCAAGCATGCACTTAATCGGCCGGAAGAGCCTGAGTTCGGCGCGATCGAGTTCCTGTTTTTTTGCCAGCACCGCGGTGCGGCCGATGTCGCCGAGGAGCATGTTCGCTTCTTTCACTTCATCGAGTGGGGCCGCGAAGGCTTTGGTGATGGCCTCCTCGACCAGGCCCTCACGCAATCCGATGCGCAGATCACCGCTCAGAATCTTGACCACGTACTGACCTTCGCGGGCAGTAAGACGCGCCAAACGATTTTGCAGTGCATCTTTTTTCGCTACCGGTCCGCGCAGCTTGTGGAGCTGTTCAAAAAATTCATAAGAATCAGTCAAACCGAACGGTTCCGGAGTTGTCCGGCCATCGAGCACTTCGAATGCTGTCTTGCCCGCGTCACCATGGCTGGAAGCGATACGACGAAATTCTGCCTCGCCCATCCTCGCGGCGCCGGCGAGCGCACGGTAAATAACCGAGCCGCCGACTTGCAGCGTGCGCAGATCTGTTTGCGGAAAAGCGTGCCCGGTAAAATAAACAGTGGCGATCGATAGCCGCGCCTCATCCAGTGTTGAAAAATATTTTGCCAATAGACCGACCTTCTCAAGTTTCGCGGCGGTCGCCGCAATCGCCTGGCCGACATTCGCGAACGCCAGAAATTCGGATGGCGCTGTAGAAGCCGCCGCCCTCGGCGGCACAGAATTCCTTTCCGCCGCTGAGACAGCGGCCCCTACAGTTGTAGCTGCCGCCGTCACTGGCGGCAGAGTCGATTCAAGCATTGTCCCCAAGGTCAGCTCCATTTGGTTCTCCTCGGTCAATGCCCACGCTTCAATCCCACGCGCGCGTAAATCGCCGGCAAACTGCCCGGCGAATCCGTGCAACGTGAAAACCCGTTTTGGCTTTACCAAATCGACATAACGCAAGAGATCGTCGTAGTCGGCGTGATCAGAGAGCGGGAAAGCCGCATCGACTTGATAACGATAGATTGCGTTCGGTTCCACCGCCCAACCGCTGATCATGGCCACGCGTTTGTGGGGGATCTTTTCGAGCATGCGCGAGCGATTCGCGCTTGGCGGACAGATCAAAACTTTTCCGGCGACATCGTTTGCTCGGTAGCGAACGTACTCACAAAATTTCTGACCGTATTGTTCGTAGATGCGCGTCATCTGATAGACCGCGCCATGCAGCATTGGTATCAGTTCGGCTCCGGCCAATGCGCAAAGAATCTCCTGTGCTTTGCCGAGGGAATAGCCGAGCAACACTGGAACTTCGCTATTGTCGATCGCGTCCCGGCAGAAAGCGACGATCTGGGCAATTACTTCTTCGGTCGGCGGCAAGCGATAACGCGGAAGGCCGTAAGTGGTCTCCATGATCAATGTGTCGGCTGCTGTCCATTCCGCCGGTTCGGCCGATTGACCGCGACGCAATTTGAAATCGCCGGTGTAAAGCAACGAATCATCTTCCGTCCGCAGAAAGAACTGAGCTGAGCCAAAAATGTGGCCGGCTGGGAACAATGTGACCTGCATTCCGTGGACGTCGCTTTCCTGACCGAAGGGCAGAAGAATTTCCCTGCGTTTCCCGGGCAGCCGCGCCTGCATCAAGCGGGCTGTCCGTTCCGAGACAATAATCTGGCGATGCGGCGCGATGTGATCGCTATGCGCGTGAGAAACAAATGCAAAATCCTTGGCCTCCCACGGGTCGAGCCAGAGATTTTGTCGCGGCAAAAACACGCCGCAGTCGTATCGGACATCGATCACGCCGAAATTTAGCTGGCAATTTTGCGCAGCGAAACCGCCATTCGGGGCTAAACTTTTAGTCCGCCACCGGACCGACTCGGCCGTGGTGAGCCTGACAGCACGTGGTTGCGCATATAGTTAATGACCCGATGCCGAAGTATGCGGCCGCGGCCCTCTTCTTTATGGCTACGACGATCCAGTTAGGATAGCGATTGTCGATCGCGACGGGGATGAAATTGAAGATCATTCTAAGACCAATCCTCTTCCGTGTTACCGCTGTCGCCTTAGACTTTTTGGTCGCAGCGTCACTTGGCGAGGTGGCCATCCGGCTGACGATGCCGTCGCGTTTGAGCAGATCCGATCAAGAACATACTTTCTTTTGTCGATTCGATCGACAATTGGGATCGGGCCGCTCGAGAACATTACGGCCTTTCACAAATTCAGGGGTACGTCCGCATTCGTTCATCAATCGGCAGATCGGCCTTTTTATTATCCGGTCTACAATTGACAGGACTGCGCGCAGCCAGTTTGATATTGTTAATGCGACTTACTTGCGCGTTCGCGCTTTTGCTGAGCGTTGGCTCTGTCGCCGGTGCAGATAGTCCTGCTAGGAAATATCCGGTCGCGCTCAACTCCGATTTCGCGTTTCGCAAAGTCAAGATTTATACGTTAGGCCAGAACCCGTACGTAACGGGACAAAAAATGACGGCAGCTGCGGATACGAGTAAAAAAGGAGGATTATCCAGGTCGAGAACGGTGGATCAAGAAGCGTCGTTAATGTTTGAGCGAACCTATCGATTGCATGGTGCGGTCACCGGATTGGATCAACGGCAACGCTTTGGGCAATATTTTGACTTCTTCTGGCGGGTAAAGCGGCCAGCGGATCTGACCGTCCGTTTCGAGTACAAACAGGAAAAACTCAAAGCTTTTGTCCAAGCCAAAGAGCAGACCTACCAAAACGTCAATGGAACAAATCGAAGCGAGTTTCGGGTTGTTGGCGACGAGTATTTTGATGATGGGGGGGTGCTGGCCTGGCGATGTTTACTGATCGAACACGGCCAGATTGTAGCTGAGAAACGCTCTTTTCTGTGGGATTAGAGCGTTTGACTGATCGCGCTAAATTTAATAACTTTTTAATAGTTAATTGTGGAATCGTCCATTCAGGTCGGTGTAAGCGGCCCCGCCGTCTGGGTCCGGGTGGAGGGCAAAGGCAGTTTTTTAAATAGCGGAAATTTCAAGCAGTTTGCCCGGGAAATGGTAGACCGCGGCTATCGCGAGTTTGTGATTGACCTACATGACTGCGCGATGATGGATTCGACCTTCATGGGGACAATGGCCGGACTGGCTTTGCGGTTAAAAGAACTGGGCCAGGGCCATCTGAGGGTGGTGCATTGCGGCGAACGCAGCCGACAGTTGCTCTCTGGTCTCGGTCTCGATCAGCTTTTTCAAATTTCCACCAACGGCGCCCGCGCCCCGGAATGCGATGCTCTCGCAGCCACCACCATGGGGAAAAAGGAGCAGGCTAGGGAAATGCTGGCCGCTCACGAAGCGCTGTGTGAAGCGGCGCCGGAAAATATTTTGCGGTTCAAAGACGTTCTCGAGTACCTTAAGCAGGATCTTCACGACAACCCCCTAAAGAAGTAATTTGGCCTCGATCGTCATGTGGCCAAGCTTTCTGTTCGCGGCCTTGGCCTTCGCGATTTTGGGTTGGGCCTTCACCGCCTTTCGGCAGACTCGGAAAGTTCATGCCCTCGAACGGTCGAAGGAGGAGATCCAGGTCGAAGAAACTCTTGTCTTCGATTTCCTGCACGGCCTGGGGGAAGCCTTTCGTGAAACGATCAAACCGCATGATCTGCACCGGTTGATTGTCGAAGGAGCGACGCGGATTCTCGATGCCCATGGCGGCGCGCTTTATCTCTCCGATCGCAGCGGCAACAAACTTGTGCCGGTATTTCTTTCCAAGGGTTGTCCGCCGTTGGTGCTGGTGCCGGGCCACATCTTACATCAAGCCGCGACGACGCCTGCTGCTTTGGAAGGTTTTTTGCGTATGCACAATGTGGCGGCCGGTGAGGGTCTGATCGGTTCGGTCTGGCAAACGAGACAACCAGTCTCGCTGGGTAATGTCTCGGAAGTGCCCGAATTGGCGCGTCTGCGCGATACATCTCTCGGCACCGCCTCACTGATGGCGACGCCGTTGCTTTACGGCAAGCAAAACATGGGGGTACTCGCGGTCGGCAATGGACCGATGGGCGCCCCATTTACATCGAGTGACTTTGTCGTTTTCAAATCAATCGCCGAGCAATCCGCTTTCGCCCTTTACAACGCGATTATTTACTCGGAGGCGAACGAAAAGAAGCGGCTCGATCACGATCTCGAAATTGCGCGCGACATTCAGCGGATTTTGCTTCCGGAAAAATCGCCGGCCATTCCGGGTTTCGAAATTGCCGGGATCAATATTCCGGCGAAACAGGTGAGCGGCGATTACTTTGATTACATCAGAGTCGACGAGAATCGGCTTGGGCTGGCGATTGCAGATGTTTCGGGCAAAGGCGTGCCGGCGTCGCTGATCATGGCGATTTGTCGAAGCGTGTTGCGGAGCCAGGCGCCGCAGAATCCCTCGCCGGCCGAAGTGTTAAAGGCGGTGAATCGCCAGCTTTATCCTGACATCAAAGAGGACATGTTTATCAGCATGGCATATTTGGTGGTGGATCATTCTCTTGGCTCGATTACACTGGCACGTGCAGGTCATGACGCGCCGCTGCTTTATCGCCGCGCCCAGCAAACGGTGGAACTAATCAAGCCACCGGGGATGGTGGTCGGGATCGACAGCGGGAGCGTTTTCGATCGGATCACAAACGATTTCGCCATTCCGCTGGAAGAGGATGATTGCCTTGTGCTCTACACCGACGGCGTGACGGAAGCTTTGGATGCAGAGGGATTTGAGTTCGGCGCTGATCGGATGATCCAATCGGTGCGGGCGAGCGCTGCGCAAGGCGCTTCGGCCATCATCACGCGATTAATTGATGATGTGCGCAATTTTGTGGGCTCGCATCCGCAGAACGACGACATCACTGTGATTACCATTCGTAAACATGAAAAAAACCCCTGAACCGCGCGAAGAAGACAAGATTCCACCCCCGGTTGCGACGGAGTCGGAAAACGATGCCGCCGAGGCCGAAACCGCCGATGAACTGGTTGCCAGTTTGCAAAGCGATCTGGATCGATTTCGCGATCTGGCCTTACGAACGCAAGCAGACTTTGAAAATTACAAGAAACGCGGTGCGCGCGAGAAAGATGAGGCGATCAAATTTGCCAATCGCACTCTGCTCGAGCGGCTCGTTCCGATCGTGGATAATTTTGAGCTTGGACTGTCCGTCGCCCGCGACCAAAGCGAACACTCGCCGATTTATTCGGGGATGAGCATGATCTTGAAGCAACTTACCGATTTTCTAACGGAAAATGGGCTGGAGCCGATCGATGCAATGGGCAAACAGTTTGATCCCAACCTGCATGAAGCGATCGGCCACGAACCGAGCAATAAAGTTCCCGAAGGGCATGTCATTCGACAAACCCGCCGCGGCTATCGCTTGAAGGATCGCCTTCTGCGGCCGGCGACAGTGGTGGTTTCGAGCGGGCCGACTGGAAGAAAGTGAATAGTGCTCCGTGATCAGCAAGAGGTGATAAGTGAGAAATGAGACGTAATCCCGGTGCGGCGATTGCTGACTCTTGTCAGCCGTAATCCGTCACTCATCACTATTTTTAGATGCCAACGACCAAACGCGATTATTACGAAGTGCTCGGTGTCCCGCGGGGTGCGCCCGAGGACGATGTCAAGCGCGCCTATCGCAAACTCGCGGTTAAATTCCATCCGGACAAAAATCCGAATGATCCGCACGCCGAGGAGAGATTTAAGGAGCTCGGTGAAGCCTACGATGTATTGATCGATGCCGATAAGCGCGCCGCTTATGATCGCTACGGGCACGCCGCTTTTGCGCAGGGGGGAGCCGGATTTGGCGGCGGCTTCCACGATCCATTCGATATTTTTCGCGAGGTTTTTGGTGGGGGCGGTAGCGGGATTTTCGAAAGCTTTTTTGCTGGCGGCGGAGTTGGCCGCGCTGATGAACGGCAGCGCGGTTCCGACCTGCGTTACGACATGCAGATCACCCTGGAAGAAGCAGCCTTCGGAACGGAAAAAGAAATCGAGGTCCGCAAACTCGACGTCTGCGATCAATGCCAGGGCTCGGGCGCCGAGCCGGGCTCGCGTTCGATCAACTGCCCGACCTGCGGCGGTCGCGGGCAGGTGATCAGTTCTCGTGGCTTTTTCCAGGTGTCGCAAACCTGTCCACGCTGTCGCGGCGTGGGTCAAATCATTGAGAAACCGTGTCGTAAGTGTAGCGGGGAAGGGCGGGTCGAAAATTCCAGCCGGATCAAACTAAAAATTCCGGCTGGTATTGGTAGCGGCTCGAGGCTGCGTTCTTCGCGGAATGGCGAGGCCGGCATTCGCGGTGGGCCGCCGGGGGATCTTTACGTCGTGCTCCACACCAAGGAACATCCGGTCTTTCAACGCGATGAGGACGATCTTTATTGCGAGGTCCCGATTTCCTTCCCGCTGGCCGCGCTGGGGGGCGAGGTCCCGGTGCCGACGCTGGAAGGCAGGGCGAAGGTAAAGATTCCCGCCGGTACGCAAACGGGTCAGATATTCAAATTGCGTGGCAAAGGCATCGTCAACGTCGAAGGTCGCGGCCGCGGAGATTTACTCGCCCGAGTGGTGGTGGAGGTGCCGACACGCTTGAATGCGGAACAACGCAGGAAACTGGAGGAATTTTCCGCGCTCGTCGGCGAGGAGAACAGCCCGTTGCACAAGAGCTTCTTCGAACGCGCCAGAAATTTCTTTCGCTAGTCGAAGATATATCTGGAAGACAGGAATCCAGGGAAGGAACCGCCAGCCAGGTAAGTCTCCTGGATTCCAGCTATTTGATAGCCGCAACGATTTTGCTGTATTTAAGACGCTAAAGTTCGACGAAAATTTCCTGACGCTTTCCTCGACATTCGAGCTTCGCCATTGTTTCGTCTTTCGTCATTCGAGAGCTTCGTCATTTTCTTTCATGCATCGTTTTTACATCGCGCCCGAAGACTGGAACGCTGACGCATTAGTTTTGCGCGAATCGGAGGTACATCATGCGCGGGATGTACTCCGCCTCGAGCCTGGCGAGCGGGTCGTGGTATTCAACGGGCGGGGACATGAAATCACGGCCGTGATTACGAAGGTAACGCGCGAGGAAATTCAACTGCGCAAACTGCACCAAGCGCGGGTACCGCCGTTGCGCTGTGAGATCACGCTGGCGCAGGCCATTCCGAAAGGAAAAAACATGGATCTGATCGTGCAGAAAGCGGTCGAGCTGGGCGTAGCGAAAATCGCCCCGATTATTTCCGACCGCACCATTGTCCATCTCCAGGAAAAGGAAGCTGTCCAGAAAAAGTCGAAATGGCAACAAGCCGCGGTCGAAGCCGCAAAACAGTGTGGACAGAACTGGCTGTCGATGGTGCAAAGGCCGAGAAAGCTGAAAGAGTTTTTTGCGACTGTGGAGGCAGGCGTGTCGCCTGCATCGAATCCTGGAATGCAGCCGACACGGCTGCCACCACAGGAAAGAGGTCTCGATCTGCGCTTAATCGGCTCACTTCAATCCGATGCGGTGCATTTGAAAAGAGTGCTCGCTGAATACGAGTGTGAACATCAGTCCCGTCCCACCAGCGTTCTGATGTGCATTGGCCCGGAAGGAGATTTCACTCCGGCGGAACTCAACCTCGCCCGAAGTCACGGTTGTCGTCCCATTACTCTCGGCCCGATTATTTTGCGCGTAGAAACCGCCGCCATCTATTGCCTGAGCGTGCTGTCCTACGAATTGTTAGCTGAGCCGCTCTAATGGAGGGCGCTCGAGCCGTCTACCCGGCTGCTGATCGCACGATTTCAACGACGGAAAAGACGAAAGGGACTGCTTTTCCTGTGCAATTCGATCTGGTCAACTGGTATCGCCTTGTCTTTTCAGTCCTTTTAGTCCCTTCATTTACTTGGAAAGTCGAATGGCCGAGCATTTCATTCTCACTCACGGAGGATACGAGAATCTCCTCTCTTTTCAGAAAGCGCGCATTGTTTACGATGGCACCGTGCGCTTTTGCCAGCGCTTCCTGAAAAAGTCCGACCGCACCGTGGACCAGATGGTTCAAGCAGCGCGCTCGGGTAAACAGAATATTCTTGAGGCAAGTCGCGCCTCGGGCACCTCGAAAGAAACCGAAATCAAGCTCACTAATGTGGCGCGGGCCAGCCTTGAGGAGTTGCTTGAGGACTACCGTGATTTTCTCCGTCTCCGTGGGATCGCGGAATGGACGAAGGATCACTCCTAGACTCGTCGTCTGCGGCAGCTGAACCGCATGCCCGACGGCTAATTATGAAACGTTCAGGAAAGGCATCGAACATCCCGATCCAGCCATCGCGGGTAACGTGATGATCGGCTTGATCAAGCTGACAAATTACCTGCTCGATCAGCAGCTGCGGTATTTGGAAGAAGCATTCGTCAAAGAGGGTGGTCTGCGCGAGCGCATGACTCGCGCCCGTCTAGCCGAGCGCGCAAAAGCTCGCCGCTCCTCAAACTAGTCAGTCACTTTCGCCCTTTCCGCGGCCATCGTCGGGGCATGTCTTAGTAAATGTACGGCTTCGAAAGTTCGAAGGCGTCGGGAATCAGTTCGAAGCGCGGTTCTCCGTCCTCGGCTAGCACGATTTCGACGACATCGAATCGCGACACGATGTCGGGGTTATCAAGCAACTGCAGCCAGGCCAGTGCACCGCGCGAAATCAATTTGCGTTTGGCAGCGTTGATCGCTTCTGACGGCCGCGTGATATCATCGCGCCGGCGCGTCTTTACTTCGATGAAGACGAGTGCGTCGCCATCGCGGCAAACAATGTCGACCTCGCCGCCGTGCCGTGCCCGGAAATTGCGGTAGAGAATTTTATAGCCCTCACGTCGGAGAAAACCGCAGGCCAGTTTCTCTCCCCGCGCACCGAGCTGGACGTGCTCAGATAATTCCTTCGAGCGCGAGAAGCGGCTCCGCCACCAGTTTGAAAGGTCGGTGACCGAACGAGCAAAGCCAATGTTCATCTTGGGATGCAAGGGCATTGAAGCTGAGCAGCTGCATGCGATCAAGTCTCCGTCATTCCGACCGAAGCGGAGGCTGCAACACAGCCGACGTGGTCTGCGAGGCCAGGCTTTCAATCTCTGATTTTTCAAGAGAAGTTAGGGATGTCTCGGTCCGAGCCGGACTGGCGTAATTCGCTCGACATGACATTAGGTCGAGCGCGAGGAGCGGCTGCGCCACCGGCTCGAAGGATCGGCGATGGATCGGACAAGGCCCATGTTCATGAAGTTTGATGAGGTGGAGTTCGGTGCCGTAGCCCTTGTGCTGGCCGAAACAATACTCGGGGAATTGCGCGCAAAATTCACGCATTAAACGATCGCGTGTTACTTTGGCAATGACGCTGGCGGCGGCGATGGACAGACTGATGCAATCGCCATCGATGATCGCGGTTTGTGGCAGCGGGAATGGCAAGACGGGAAGCCCGTCGATGAGTACATGCTCGGCTATCGCGGGCAGCCGATTAAGCGCGAACCGCATCGCTTTGTGTGTAGCCCGCAGAATATTGATCTGGTCGATCTCGACCGAATCGACAATCCCAACGCTCCAACAGATATCGGCGCGCGAGACCAGCTCATCGTAAATTTCCTGGCGCAACTCTGGCAGTAGTTGTTTCGAGTCTTTTAATCTCCGGTGCCGGAATTTCTCCGGCAAAATCACGGCTGCCGCAACTACCGGGCCAGCGAGCGCGCCCCGCCCCGCTTCGTCAATTCCGGCGATGCGAACGACACCGAGTGCGCGCAGTTTCTTTTCGTGACGAAATCCGCAGCGACGGTACATCGCTGCAAATCAAGTCAGATTTGCGGCGAGTGGCAAGTGATGAGTGACGAATGGACGAGAAAAAGCAGATCAGTTGGAGCTTGTCAGTGGTCACTCTCTTACGGCCGTGGCTTCCTTACCTTTCCGAGTGCGCAGGTAATTCAGCTTGGCGCGTCGAGCCTTGCCTTCTTTTTCTACTTCCACTTTCGCGATCCGCGGTGAATGCATCGGAAACACGCGCTCGACTCCTTCGCCGTACGAAATACGGCGAACGGTAAAGGTTTCATTCAAACCGCGCCCTTTCCGGCCGATCACAATCCCGGCGAAAATCTGAATACGCTCCTTGTCGCCTTCCACCACTCGAGTATGGACTCGGACGGAATCGCCGACGCGAAATTGCGGCAACTCCGTTTTGAATTGTTCTTTCTCAATGGCGTCAATGATGCGGTTCATGACAGATAGGTTACTGGCCGCGGAGACCGGGATCATCGATCCCGGCTATAATAGCGGGCGCTCAATCTCCGCAGATACCGGCGGAACGCAAGTGTCCGAGACATTGTTGTGATTGGCTCCCCGCCAATTATAATCCCGTTCCGCAGCAGCGCCCGTAGCTCAACTGGATAGAGCGTCAGCCTCCGGAGCTGAAGGTTGCGCGTTCGAGCCGCGCCGGGCGCATTTTTTAATCCAAACGGCATTGGCCGTTGGCGTACGGAGTTTGACGCCCCCTCCCGACAGCCCTCTCCTGCAGGACGAACCTGCTTTTGGAGGAACTGCCATGTTTACTAGATCCTCCGTCGTTTTCTAATTTCGCGGTTTACCTGCGGAATCGTGAGTGCCCGGCACTTCTCGCCGAAGGACCTTGAACAACCCACGGCATTATGTCGGCGGTGGAGATCTCGATCCAGGTGATCCCGATAACGCGCGCACTGCAATCTCGAGCGATCGCGGTCAAACGTGGGCTCTGACCCATGCTCCTCCGGTAACAGGGGCCATCTTCGGCCAGAGCCATGTCGGTCGGGCTGGTGGCGGCGCCGCAGGCGATCCCGGCCGCGCGGTCGCGATCACGGCCGAGGGAGGTGCGGCTTGGACTCCGGATGCCTGAAACACCTGGTTTGCGTTGCCTGGAGTGACTGGCTTCTGGGCGGTAGCGTTTGTCAGTCCCAAAGTCCGGCTGGCTCGTGGGCACGGACGGGCGCATTCTAAAGATCAGTTTCTAGCAGCCGTATCAGCGCTGGGGCTCCGCCCGTCCCACATTAATTAAGCTAGCGCTTCAATTCGGCCGACCAAATCTTTCTTGCTGGTCATACCGGTGACCTGATCGCGCACCTGCCCGTTTTTGAAAATTAACAGCGTGGGGATGGCCCGAATGTTGAATTTAAAGGAAAGGCTTTGGTTCTCGTCGACGTTCACTTTGCCGACTTTAACGGAACCGGCTTTTTCGCGGGCGATTTCTTCGATCAGTGGCGCGATTAATTTGCAAGGCCCACACCATTCCGCCCAGAAATCAACCAGGACGGGCTTGTCGCTGTTGTTTACTTCACGATCAAAGTTCGATTCGTTAAGAGTGATGGCGTTTTCCATCACGAAATATAATTCCAAATCTCAATGATCAAAATGGCGGCTGAGACCAAGACCAGTCCCCAGCAAAGCGAGGTGGGAATGCTTTCGATAACCTGTGGCGCCGCCGCGGGCGCGATTGTTACGGGTGCCGTTGGCCGAGTAAGTGGAGTCGCTGCCAAAGTAACAAGTGGCTGAGTTTTGGACATTTTCACTGGCCCCGACTTCGGGGGATCGGGCAGGATACTGATACGAGCTGTTTCCTTGGCCAGCGGGGTTGTCGCTGGCCTAGCGGGCGCGGGGGCGGCCGGGGGTGCCGGAGCGGCTGCCGCGGCTCCCATGGGTCGAGGCACGGGTGTCTTGGCGGCCGGCGGCGGAGGCGGAGCGAACGTCCGCGGTACCGGCACACCGGCGACCGGTGGTTTAGGCAACGGAACCTGCGACACCGGCGGTCGCGGAATTGGGACGGTACCCGGTTTCGGTATGGATGGCGTCGATGTCGGCGCAGGCTCCGACGTCGGTGGCCGCGCGGGCAGGGTGATCCGCACAGTATCATCATCTTGCGGGGCGACGGCCTCTCCACGACGGGGCGGGAGAGCAATCCGGACAGTTTCTTTTTTTGGTTCGTTGGCTTCGGCCATGGTCACGTTAACGGGTGGAAAAGTAAGTCTGTCAGAAATCTCGGGATTTGTCACCGTCAATTAACGCTCGAACCAGAAAAAGCGAACCCTCTACGGGTGATAGTTGGTAGTTCTGCAGCTGGTGACAGCGGCAGCTACACAATCGTTTATGCAGCCCTAAGCCAGCAGATCGTAGCCTCGACTGCCGCGAATCCGGCGGTTGGTGAACTCGCCGACTGGCGCCGGTTCGGAAAGCAAAACGCGCGCGTCAACATCCGGCGCGTCGGCTTCTGTTCGGGCGACGAGGGGTTGATCGACTAACAACTTCAGTTCAGTCCCAACCTTAGCAGCCGCAATTTCATGCGCGATTTTCTGCTGCAATGTCATGGCACGACGATGGCGTTCGTTTTTAACCTTCGCCGGAATTTGCCCAGGCATTTTCGCCGCGCGCGATCCTTCCTCCCGCGAATACTTGAAAATCCCGAGCCGCTCGAACCGCGTTCGGTCTAGAAAATCCAGCAGTGTTTCAAATTCGGCTTCGGTTTCGGTCGGAAAACCGACAATGAACGTGGTGCGCAATGCCACTCCAGGAATTCCGGCACGCAACTTCGCTATCAAATCTTCGATATGCGCCCGGCTCGTTTCCCGCCGCATCCGACGAAGCATGGATTCGTCGATGTGCTGCAACGGGATGTCGATATAACGCGCCACATGCCGGCATGCGGCGATGGTTGCGATAAGCTCGTCGCTCCAGTGCGCCGGATGGGTGTAAAGAAGTCGGATCCAAAAGTTGCCCTCGATTTTTTCGATCTCGCGCAAGAGCCCGGCCAGCGTGAGCCCGCGGGTGGAATCGACCGGCTGACGCGGCCCAGCTTTTTCCTCCCATAAATCCATTCCGTAGTAGGTAGTGTCCTGGCTGATTAGATTGATTTCGCGTACACCCTCTGCCACGAGCGCGCGAATTTCGGTCAGGACTGATTCCGGGGTGCGGCTGCGATGGCGCCCGCGCATTTGGGGGATAACACAGAAACTGCAGGGATGATTGCAGCCCTCGGCTATCTTCAAGTAAGCGGAGTGCGGCGGAGTTAAACGAAAGCGCGGCGTGTCGTAATCGGGAATATAGGTGGGACGGGGGGTGACGAAATTGAGCGCCGGTTGAGTGGGATCAGAATCAACATCCAACCTCCGACGTCCAACGCCTAACGCGCAATTGTCCGCATTGGGCGTTGAGCGGTGTGCGTTGAGGGTTCGGGGTTGTTGTAAAACTCTCTCCACAATCGTGCCCAATTCTCGCACCTGATCGAGTCCGATGAATGCATCGACCTCCGGCAACTGCTCCTGCAATTCGTCGGAAAACCGCTGTGACATGCAGCCACTCACAATCAATCTTTGGTTCGCGCGTTTGTGCAGTCCGCGTTGTTCATGTGCTTCCAAAATGGCGTCGATCGACTCTTCTTTAGCGGAGTCGATAAAGGCGCAGGTATTGATTACGAGCACATCGGCCTCTTCGGCGCTCGAAGTAAGTTGCATGCCGCGCTCGAGCACACTCCCAAGCATGATTTCAGCGTCGACCAGATTTTTGGCGCAGCCGAGACTGATGATGCCGACTTTAGGGCGGGGTAGCGGCGGCCATGTCGGCCGCGCGGGTTTTCGTGTTGCCGCCGAGACAGCGGCCGCTACTGAAAAATTTCTGCGATCGCTCACTGCGCAGTGATTCGCAAATCAGTGTCGCTTTCGGAGACGACCTTACCGTTCTTGCGGATCTGAACGGCGTCGCGATCGAGAACGGTTACGCTGAAGCGGTGACCGCGAAATTCCACCGTGCCGTCAGAAGGCGAGACCCAGCGTTCAAATGCGGGCTTAGTTGGGTCATCATCAATTGTCACCCGCATATAAGTTTTCTTTAATGGTTTAATATCGACGCGATTCGGAGCGTTAACGTCTGCTGCTGCGTTTTCAGCCCGGGCAGCAGCGAGTTCTTCGGGACGCACCGGCTCGGCGCGGCGAACTTCCGGCTCGACCGCTCGTGCAACCGGGATGACTGGAGTTGCGATCGCGATGGCCGTCGGCACAGGTGTCGCAACCGGAATGGTCGGCGTGGCTTTTACCGGTGGTGGCGTGGTTGCCGTTGCCGCTGCGACCTGGGCGGACAGTGCCGGCGACTCCACGGGTTCTGCGCGGGGAGCGACAAGCCTCGCAACCGGAGCGGTCGGACCGGGAGTAGCGGTAGCAGTTGCTTCGGCTTGCCGCGGCAGAGTCCGTAGGTAATTCGAAACCAATCGCAGGAGCGAGAAGCCGCCGACCAGAATCGCAATCCCAATGAGAAATGGGAGCAACGAAGGTCGCGCATTTTCAGTTCGGCGTGCGACCGCTGTGCGCGGTGCCTTGGGCGCCGGTCGAGAAATCGTCGGCCTCGATCTCGGCCAGGCGCGATTGTCTAATTCTCGTTAGCCTGGCGGCCTCCTCAAGCGAAAGATTGCGTGCGTTGCGCGCTTCCTGGAATTTTCTGCCGAGTCCTTCGATGGACATTTTACCTCTTGCCGGCTACACGGCGGCGTCGAGATCGACCAGAATCTCGCGCGGCTTCGCGCCTTCGCCGGGACCTAAAATACCGCGCTGCTCAAGAATATCAACGATGCGCGCGGCCCTAGTATACCCAAGTCGCAACCGACGCTGCAAAAGGGAAGTTGAAGCGCGTTTCTCCTGACGAATGATCTCGAGACATTTCTCCACCAGTTCTTCGTCTTCCTCTGTAACATCTTCCTCCGCAGCGGCTCCCGACTGGAGTTTTTCCTGCATTCCGGTGTCGAACGCCGGTGCTCCTTGTCCGGACACGAACTCTACCAGTTCGCGGATCTCCTCGTCTGTCACCAACACACCTTGGGCGCGGATCATCCGCGAGGTACTTGGCGGCAGATAGAGCATGTCCCCCTGGCCGATCAACCGGTCGGCGCCATTTTCATCAAGAATCACACGGCTATCGATTTTGCTTGCGACCTGGAAAGCGATCCGGCTCGGAACGTTCGCTTTGATCACCCCGGTGATGACGTCGGCTCGCGGCGTCTGTGTTGCCAGAACAAGATGAATCCCAGCAGCGCGCGCGATCGCAGCCATCCGCGCGATCGCGTTCTCAACGTCAGCCGGCGCGGTCTGCATTAAATCCGCCAGTTCGTCGATTATGAGGACGATGTACGGGAGCTTGTCGGGAATGATCAGTTCGTCCTCGCGGGGGACGCGGATTGCAGCTGACGCCATCTCGACGGCAGAATCATCCTTCCTGCCACCAGAGACGGCGGCAGCTACATCATCTAATTCCCTTTGTCTTTTCTTCGGCGGCCGGGCATTGAAGCTGGTGATGTTGCGAACCCCTACCCGCGCAAAAATCTTGTAGCGGCGATCGATCTCATCGTTCAACCAGCGCAACGCCAGCAGCACCTTTTTCGGATCCGTCACCACCGGAAAAGCCAGGTGAGGCAATCTTTCGTAAATCTGCATCTCCACCACCTTGGGGTCGATCATGATGAAGCGCAGTTCTTCGGGGGTGAACCGAAAGAGAATGCTGGAGATTAGGGCGTTGATGCAAACGCTCTTGCCACTGCCGGTCGTTCCCGCGATGAGCAGGTGTGGCATCTGCGCCAGATCGGCAATGATCACGTTACCGTAAACGTCCTTGCCCAGCGCCAGCGGAATTTTGCAGCGCGCCTTGGCTTCTTCCCAATCGGCTGATTGCATCAATTCGCGCAACGTCACTTTGATCTTGCGCGTGTTTGCGATCTCAATTCCGACAGTATCCTTGCCCGGTATTGGTGCCAGAATGTTTATGCGTTCGGCTCGGGTAGCGCGTGCCAAATCGCGCTCGAGCGAGACGATTTTGTCCACCCGCACTCCCTTGGCCGGGTAGACTTCATAACGCGTGATCGTCGGTCCTTTGGTGATGTCGCCAGCGGCAACGGCGATGCCGAATTGCCCGAGGGTTTCAATCAAAACTTCCTGGACTTTTTCGAGTTCGGACAGGTCTGTTCCGCCGCGGCCTTCGGGATCATGTTCGTCGAGCAGGTCTATGCTCGGAAGCATGTAATGTTCGGCGTCGAATCTGCGCGCTTCCGTCATCTTGAGTGGCGCTCTCATCTTCGACGGCTGCAATTCCGCGAGCGACGGTTTCTTCCGCGGTGGCGACGCCACCTCTTCTGGCAACGCGGTGGTGTCAACAACTTTCGGTTTCGGGCGACCAACCAGTTCCTCTGGCGGCACTACCATTTTCTCGGGAACCGGTGCGCCCTTTTTCTTCAGCTGCTTTTCAATTAGCCGGCGTTGCTTGGCCAGTTCGCGCTCGCTAATCGCCAACTGACCCTTGATATCGGCGCGGCGCATTTCGCGGCGCAATCGCCACTCGCGAAAACAAACCACGCCATTGCGAATGCCCCAGACCGTTTCGCGGACAAGATGGATCGGGCGCAATCCCGTCATCAAAATGAGCGCGCTGATATAGATTCCGGCGAGAAGAATCATCGAGCCGACGTCGCCCATCGCGCCGAGCAAGATTTTTTTGCCAAAGAAATAGCCGATCGATCCGCCCGGGCCCTGGATGTTTAGTTTCTTCCATTCGAAGAAATAGCGGGTCTGCAGTTGCAATAGACACGCGCCGGACAGGAGGAACAGGACAATCCAGGGCAGACGTGTCAGTACGCGCAAACGCGGATAGAAAAGTTTGGCGGCGCCGAAGCCGAGCAGGACCGCCGCGAGAAAATAAGAGGCCGCGCCGATGAGTAAATAGAAAATGCTGGCGAAGATGGCGCCGAATGGACCGATGAAATTTTGTGCCGGGCGGTTCGGCGGCGACAAATAACTCCACGGCACCCATGAAGGCAGATCACGCGGGCTATAGGAAATCAACGCGAAGAAGAGAAGAGTGCCGGTGAGAAGCAGAATGATGGCGAAGACTTCATTCCACGCGCTATTCTTTGCCGAGCGAGCCACTTTGTCGGGATAGTAATCCCGTCGGCGCGCCTTTCAATTCAATACCCAACGATTGCACGGTCGAAGTGGTGACACATCGGGGCAAAAAAAGGGTTTGGGATTGGGCGGGTGTGCCGAATTTTATTAGCGCGCGCGGTCGATTTGATCTCGCCCGGAATCCGGATCAGCTTCGCAGTGGTATCCTGACAAATCCCGCCAACTCTTTTTCGCTATATTCTGAGATCGATTTGAAGAGCCGCGCGACCCGCTCATCGTGGTTGCCCGCGCGTTGCATCAATGCGCGCGAAAGCCAGGTCTTGGCGAAACTCCAATCACCCAAGACCGTTTTTTCCGGAACATTTAAGACCTCCGCGATTTCTCGCGTCTCCATTCCGCCGAAGACCTTCATCTCTACGACTGCGCTTGCCCGCGGGTAACTGAGCCCGAATCCTTCTAACGCCTCGTTCAGCGCGATCAGGACCAGGACGCCTTCCTGATATATCGCGCGCGTTTCGTGCAGGGAAACCTTCGCCCCCTGACCGTTGCATTTTTGCCCGTTGTGATCCCGGGCGTGCTTCACGAAGATCCGGCGCATCAAGGTGGCTGCGACGGCACAGAAATAAGCGCGGTTCTTCGAGGTGACCTGGTCTTCCATTGCCAGTTTCAAGTAAGCTTGGTGTACAAGAGCGGTTGCCAGAAGCGTGCAATCAGGGCGTTCCCGACGGACGTAATCGGACGCCCGTGCCCGCAATTCCTGGTTGACTAGCAGCATCAGACGCGAGGCTGCATTGCGATCGCCATCACCCCATTGCTCTAATGTTTGAGTGGCGTCGGCAGGATGGTCGGGAGGGACTTCCATTCTAGAAAATTTACTCTTTTTGGTATTTAAACTGAAGGTTTTTCTGTCTTCTGAGACGCAAGTAGTTGCGGCTGAGGCATAAAAACTTGTCGGTCATGAACGTTATTCGGCATTAGGCGGAGTCCTACAGAATATCTCAAAAGCTGAAGGCTGTGGAAGTTAACGTGCGCTCAATCGTTAGCATCGGGGATTGCTATTTTAGGTCCAACTTAGTAGAAGCGGACATGCCCCGTGCATTCCTCACGGTCTTGCTGGTAGGCTCGCGGCCAGAATCGTCATCGCTAACAAACTACACAGTTATTAGTACGGCCCATTCCGGCGCCCGTTCGCTTCGTCAGGCGATAACAGTGGTTGCGTGACGGTGAAATCCTTTGTTACTGTCCCCCACGCATGAGCTTTTCACGGTGCGCCGGCATCATTCTTACCGGTGCCGCAATTCTTTTTTCCATTTCCTGTGAAAAACATCATCTCGGCGAATATCCGGAAGTTCAAAAAGATCTGACGGCAACGCTGGACAAAGAAGCGTCCAACCCCGCGCCCGGCGGGTCCGCTGCGCCAACGCCGGTAAAATTTTTCCCTGAGAAAAAAGCCCCTTAGAAGAAAACAATATGGCCAGGGAAAAATATCTGACTTCGCCACCCAAAATCACAACGATGCCCCCGGGTGTGCCCTACATCATCGGCAATGAGGCCGCCGAACGGTTCTCCTACTACGGCATGAATGGGATCCTCACCATTTTCATGACGAAATATCTCATGGACAAGACCGGGAATCTCGCGGTGATGGCGCCGCACCAGGCCGAAGGATGGTATCACACATTCGTCTCGACGCTTTACATTCTGCCAATCATCGGCGCATTCCTCGCTGACGCGCTCTTTGGGAAATTCTGGGTCGTCTTCTGGTTGTCGATCGTTTATTGCGGTGGCCACGCCACGTTGGCGTTGATGGGCTCCCCAGTAGCGCACATAATTGACCCACGGATCCTGCTCGCGATCGGTCTTTTCCAGATTGCGCTGGGTGCCGGCGGTATCAAGCCGTGCGTCTCAACAAACGTCGGCGATCAGTTCGGAGAGTCGAACAAGCATTTGCTCACCCGTCTTTTCAACTGGTTCTATTTTTCCATTAATGCCGGGTCGGCCATCTCGACTTTGCTGATTCCGTGGTTGCTCGAGCCCTACCGCGCGGATCCGAACGGCTTAATCGCCAAGATGGGACCATCTGTCGTGAGTTTTCTGGAAAGCTCGCGCTTGCATAGTCCGGACATTGCCTTCGGGCTGCCGGGCATTTTCATGGCCGTCGCCACTGTCATTTTCTGGTGGGGTCGCAAAAAATTCGTGCATATTCCGCCGGCTGGTCTGCGTAATTACGCGCGGGCTCTTTTCAACCGTGAAACCGGCAAAATCTTGCTGAACATTCTGATTCCAGTTCCATTTGTTGCCATCTTCTGGGCGCTCTGGCAGCAAAACTTTTCTTCCTGGATCGTTCAGGCCGAGTCGATGGATCGGCGCCTTTTCGGGATCGAGTGGCTCTCCTCGCAGATTCAGACTGTGAATCCGATTTTCATTTTGATCATGCTGCCGCTCTTTTCCTACTGGCTATATCCCTTTGTGGAAAAGCTTGGCGTCAAGCTAACTCCGTTGCGAAAAATCGGAGCTGGATTGTTCGTAACCGCGGCATCATTTTTTATCGTCGCGATGATTCAAACGCGCATCGATGCCGGAGCGCGCCCGGCTATTATTTGGCAGATTTGGGCGTTTGTGGTCCTGACTGCGGGCGAAACACTGGTTTCCCCGACACATCTCGAGTTTTCCTACACCCAGGGGCCGGTGAAACTCAAATCACTTTGCATGTGCACATATTTGCTCGCCGTTTCACTGGGCAATCAGTTTACCGCCGCAGTCGATTTCTTCATTCAAAATCCTGACGGCACGGTAAAGTTACACGGCGCCAGCTACTTCATGTTTTTCGTGTGGGTCCTATTAGGGACAGCGGTACTATTCGCCATTGTGACGCCGTTCTACAAGGGTCGGACCTATTTGCAGGACCAGGCCGAAGCTTCAGTTGAAGCGGAAACCACCGTTGGCTTTGCCGTTCAGCCGGAAGCTTAACATCCAAACATTGTAGGGCGTCAGTGTCACACGCGAGGGAATCGTAATTATGAAAAAGAACATTCCAATATTTGTATTGTTCTCGTTAGCTATGTCGTTCACAAGTGTTCGTGCTACCCCGCAGGACGAACAGTTTCAACAAATTGCGCACGATTACATTGAAGGATACCTGGGCGCCAATCCCGAGGATGCCACGGAGCTCGGTGATCACCGGTTTGACGACAAACTGACTGATTACTCAGCTGAAGCGCGGGCCCAGGAATTGGCGCGCGCGAAAGAGGCGCGACAGAAGCTCGAAGCATTAACCGACCTTTCACAGCTGACCGGGGCCAACAAGGTCGATCTCCGGTTGCTCAAGGATAAGATCGACTATCAGATCTTCAGTCTCGAAGAATTGAAGGAATGGGAATGGAACCCGCTCGTTTATAATCAGAGCCTCGCCAATAGCATTTATTTATTGGTTGCGCGCGATTTTGCTCCGGCCGAACAGCGCATCCCGAATTTGCGGAAGCGCCTTGAAGGAATTCCCGCCGTCATCGCCCAGGGTAAGGCCAATCTGAAACACTCGTCGAAGATTCATACCGAAACGGCCATTGAGCAGACACAAGGCGCAATCTCGTTAGTCCGCGAAGGTCTTTCACCTTTGCTCAATCAGGCGCCCCAGGCCGCGAAAGATTTTGGACCGATCCAGGAAAAGACGGCCAAGGCGCTGGAAGACTATAAAGCGTGGTTGCAAAGAGATTTGCTTCCGCGTTCCGACGGTGATTTCCGAATCGGTGTCGACAAATTTCGCAAGAAATTACGCTTCGCGCTCGCTTCCGACCTATCAATGGAAGAGATCATGAAGCGGGCCCAGGCTGATCTCGCGGCAACCCAGAAGGCGATCTACGAAACCGCCCTGCCCTTTTACGAAAAGTATTTTCCGAATGCCGCCAAATCGGCCCTGGATGATAAGAAGAAAGTCACCGTTGCTGTGCTCGAGAAACTAGCGGAGCAACATCCGGACGACAATACCATCGTCGGTTGCGCGCAGAAAATTGTCCGAGAAGCAACCGACTTCACCAAACAACACGACCTCGTAACAGTGCCGGACAAACCGCTTGATGTCATTGTCATGCCTGAATTCAAACGGGGGCAGGGGATCGCTTACTGCGATCCGCCGGGACCGCTCGAGCAGAATGGAAAGACATTCTTTGCGGTCGAGCCGACGCCGAAAGATTGGAATGCGCAACGCAAGGAATCCTTCTTCAAGGAATACAACAATTACATGTGCCGCGACTTGACCGTACACGAAGCAATGCCGGGACATTATTTGCAGCTGGCCCACTCCAACGAATTCCGGGCCCCCACATTAGTGCGCGCAATTTTTCAGAGCGGCACGTTCATTGAAGGCTGGGCTGTTTATTGCGAACAAGTGATGGCAGAACAGGGCTACGGCGGGCCGGAAGTGAAGATGCAGCAATTGAAAATGCGATTGCGCGTCATCTGCAACGCTATCCTCGACCAGGGGATTCACGCCAAAAACATGAGCGAAAAAGAGGCGATGGACCTGATGTTGAAGGAAGGTTTTCAGCAGGAAGGCGAAGCTGTTGCGAAATGGAAACGGGCACGGCTTAGTTCAGCACAACTATCGACTTACTTCGTTGGTGTGACCGAGCATCTTGACCTGCGCGATCGTGCCAAGGCGAGAGATGGCAGCGCCTTCAATCTTAAGAAATACAACGATACCGTCCTTTCCTTCGGCAGCCCGCCGGTGAAATACGTCCGCGAATTAATGGGTTTGTAAGCGGCGTGCTGTAGCTGCCGCTATCCTCAGCGGCAGGTGGAGGGATGGTGGGTGCGATCCTTTCAGGTTTGGAGACAACGAAGCATGCCCCTCCAAGTGTTAGTTCGCATAATTGGCGTGACATCGAACGTGGAATGCAAATTATCAGCCCCATGACCTTCACGAAAAACATCGGAATGCTTTTGCTGGCGATTTTTCTAATCCTTTACGGTCTGATTGCCGTTTTTGGCTTCGCTATTGGTGTTGTTTCTACCTGATCGTCGCCTCTCGACTTCGGTCCAAATGACACCACCTTTCGACCTATGGCCAATCTCGCAACCTGGATGCGGCGCTCAGATGAAAAATATTTCGCGCCATTTCTCTCGCGCTATCCAGAGGTGAAGGTTTGGAATGCCGCCAGGCGCAAACTTCCGATTGAACAAATGAACGGTCTCTTGCTAACCGGCGGTCCCGATATCGCTCCGGAATGTTTAAACCAGCCGGTGCCCGATCCATCCTTGATCGAAAAGGATGTGCATCCAGATCGCGACCGATGGGAACTGGAAGCGATTAAGAAAGCGATCGAGCGCGGCCTGCCGATATTCGCGATCTGTAAAGGATTACAGGCTCTCAACGTTGCCCTCGGCGGCACGCTTCATCTCGACATCCGCGGTCATAACCTGCCGGATCAGAAGACGCAGGACATTCAGCCGCTTCGCTCCGATCGCAAAACGCACCATCGTTTTGAGAAAGTAAACAGCTCGCACCATCAAGCGATCGACCAGCTTGGCGCCGGCCTCGAAGTAGAATCGTGGTGTGCCACAGATGACGTTATCGAACAGGTTCGATTACGCGATTATCCCTTTGCCCTGGCGGTGCAATATCATCCCGAGCGCGGCCGGATTTATGATGAGCTGTTCGACGATTTTATGTCGCGAATTGGGAATTCGCTAAAGCGTTGAAGAGCTGAAGCGTTGCAACGACCTGCGACGTCACTTATTCCTTGCGCTTAACTTCACCACCTTAACGATTTAACGTTTCAACCATAAAGAGTGAGCGCCCCGCAAAATACCATCGCCATCGTCTACGATTACGATCAGACGCTGAGTCCAAGCTACATGCAGGATGAAGTCGTCTTCCCTGCGTTTGGGATAAACAGCGAGATTTTCTGGCGGCGTTGTTCTGAGCTGGTCCGCGATCACGGCTACGATAACGAGCTCGCATACATGAAAGTATTACTCGATCAGCTCGGGATGGATCGGCCCACCAATGAGGAACTCAAGAAGCTGGGCGCAAAGTTGAATTTTTATCAAGGCTTGCCGGAAATGTTTGAGGAATTTCGTGGCGGCAAAGGTTTGCTTACGGCCGAGCACGTGGCTCACGGCATCACCGTCGAGCATTATATTATTTCATCGGGGCTAAAGGTGTTGATCGATGGCAGCCGGCTCGCCCCATATGTCCGCGCCATTTTCGGCTGCGAATTCGCGACTGATTCCGAAGGCCGCATCACCTTTCCCAAGCGCGTGATTAGTCACACCCAAAAGACCCAGTTTCTCTTCCGCATTAATAAAGGGTTTCTCGATATGTCTCAGGACGTGAACGATCACATGGATCCGGAAATCAGGCCGATTCCTTTCTCGAATATGATTTACATCGGCGACGGGCCGACCGATGTCCCATGCTTCACTGTGATGAAGAAAAACGGAGGACAGGCGATCGCGGTTTACAATCCCGACGATTCGCAGCGCGTTGGTTTTAAGAAATGTTACCAGCTTTCCACGCACGCCGATCGCGTCAGACACATCGCGCCGGCCGATTATCGAAAAAACACTCACCTGCGGATGTTGCTCGAGCAGATGGTGGAAGAAACGGCGAATCGGATCGTCGAACAACGGAAGCTCGCAATCGAGAGCGGCACCGTCCGCGCGCCCCAGCATTGATCCGGAACATAGACTTCCAAGCCTGTGCGCCCAGCGGGTATGTCACCCGCTGAGTTGCTAAAGCGCACAGGATATTCGCTTGGCACACAGGCAGAATGCCTATGTTCCGCAATGCAAGCTCAGGATTGAGCCGGGCAACCCTCGAATAAATTTTGGTCCGTCAGCTACAATCAGAGTATGGGTCGGGCACCCTGCATTTCGAGGTACCTGATGTAATCTCGTCCTACTACCATAATATCAATGTTCTGGCGCTTGATGACATGGCCATTAGCATCCAGCTCCGCCCAGTGGCCTCTGCCAATATTGGTCCCGGCAGGTTGGTCTGGGATCCAAACCATATGTTTATCTGATGACCGGTTCGCCGGACGCAGATAGAAACTGAGTTCGGCCGGCTTATCCGCACCAGCGCGGACATTCAGAAGGGATGCTTTGATCGGTCCGTTGACGATAAGACTCAATTTGTAGTCAGTACCGATAGCCAGGCCATCGGCAAAATAATGGCCTCTTGCATCGGACTTGATCGCCTTTACAAGATTTCCATCTATCCCCTCAATTCGGATCTCGGCGCCTTTAATCGGATGCCCGCCGGAATCTTTCACAGTTCCCTGAAGAGCGCCTGCCCAAGCCAATGCGCTCGACACCCACAGCAATAAACCGAACGCGATGATTTTCATACTTAGTTTACCTCTGCCTATAGGAAACCACAGCATATTAAGCCGGGCAAGGCCGATCATGCCTGCGGGCCGATCCACCTCTGCGATTTGGGCCAGACCACTTTTGTACTCAGATAAACTTGGTCAGCTGGGAGAGAAACCTGCCACCTCGGTAGCGGAAGATTTGCCGCCTAATTTCCTGGTGGTCGACGGGCGCCGCTAAGTTCAAGCTGTTTGGCGTAGTTTGAATCAGTCTTTACCATTTCGGCGTTGTCGCTAACGACTTTGCCGTTTTCGTCGACTTCCACCCACTTACCGTTGCTGCCAATATGAGTCCCGGTCTCTAGCGGGACCCAAACCATGTGCCTTTTTCCTGAGCTTGCTAAGCCCTTTGCCTGGCGCAGATCAAAGTTCAGTTCCGTCGGCTTTCCCGCGCCCGTTCTTGTATTCAAGATGGAAGCTTTAACCGATCCGTTGACGACAAGCGTCACTTTGTAATCAGTACCAGCAGTCAAGCCATCGCACAAGTAATGTCCCTTAGCGTCAGTCGTTATCGTCTTTGCAAATTTCGCATTTTTCGCCTCGATCTGTACCTGAGCATTTTTGATTGGCCGCCCGTCAGGAGCTTGCACAATTCCCTCCAGCGCGGTCGCAGAAGCCCACACCCCCGAAGCCAATAGCAACAAACAAATCGCAGTTATTCTCATCGCCTACCTTCGCTTAATCCGAATAAATATTTTTATCATGTTGGCCGATCGGAAGCAAGCCTGCTCGATCGGCGGCTAGTGCCAGAAATCCGACAATTTCTGCCATTGCAAAAATCAGCGTGATCACACTGGCCAATTTGTTTGGTCTCACACACCGCGTTGGGTGGGTGCCCAGATGAATTTGTGCATCTGCAATTGAAAACGCGCTTCCAAGTCCGGGCCGGACTCGCGGGAATCGGCCAGCATCCATTCCACAATTTCGCGCGGTTCGATACGTCCAAAAATTGGCGAAAATAAAACGGCGTGGCAGCGTGTCGCGAGATTGTATTCGCGCATTTTTTCGCGCGACCATTCGTAATCTTCGCGTGAGCCGACGACGAACTTCACTTCGTCATGTTTGGTCAAATGTTCAATGTTCGACCACAAATTACGCTCGCACTCGCCGCTCCCGGGCGTCTTCAAATCCATGATCCGATGCACCCGGAGATCGACTTGGGAAATATCGTGTGCGCCGCTCGTTTCCAGAAGCACGGTTTTTCCAACGTCAGCCAGCGCGGTCATCAAGGACAGAACGTTTTTTTGCAATAGCGGTTCGCCGCCGGTGATCTCGACCAGTGGACAATTGAATTTCAGAACCTCTTCCACGATGTCGGGCACCGTCTTTTTTTCGCCCTCATAAAAGGCGTAAGCGGTGTCGCAATAATTGCAGCGCAGATCGCAAAACGTAAGTCGCACAAACACACAGGGCAGCCCGGCCCACGTGCTTTCACCCTGAATCGAGTGATAAATCTCGTTCACGGTCAACGTCTTGGTGCGCGGTTCGGGGATGGTTTTCATGGAAAATGGAGCAGCAAACGGATGGCAAACCATACCATAACCGCACCGTGCTCAGCGTCATCGTTTCAAGTGGACTAATTCTGCGTTAAGAATGCCAGCGATGTCGGAGCGAATCGAACGGCTGTTTGCCCGGTGCCGGGAAGAGAAGCGCGCCGCGTTCATTCCCTACATCTGCGCAGGCGATCCAAGGTTTGCGCGCAGCGTGGAGATCGCGCTGGCTCTGGAAAAGGCGGGAGCGGATTTACTGGAGCTCGGCATTCCATTTTCAGATCCATTGGCGGACGGCATCGTCAATCAACTCGCCGCCCAACGCGCGCTTGAGGCCGGTGCGACTGTTTCAGGTGTGCTGAAATGTGTGTGTGAGATTCGCAGCACGTCTGAAATCCCGATCGTCCTCTACACTTATCTAAACCCACTGTTGCGGTACGGCCTCGACGTGTTCGAACGCGATGCGGCAGATGCCGGAGTCGACGGCCTTCTCATTCTCGATCTTCCCCCGGAAGAAGATCCCAACGATTCGCGAGGAAACAAAAATGAAAATCTGTTACGGATTCGTCTGATTGCACCGACGACCCCGGCAGCCCGGATTGCCGCGATTGCTGCGGCGGCGCGCGGTTTTATTTATTATGTCTCGCGAGAAGGCGTGACTGGTGCGCGGGATTCCATTGCCGAGTCGCTCAAACAAAAGCTAACGATAATCAGACAACATACTCGTCTCCCAATTGCGGTCGGTTTTGGCATTTCCAATCCGGAACAGGCTGCGACCGTTGCCGGTGTGGCCGACGCCGTCGTCGTCGGCAGCGCGATTGTCGATTTGATCGGGAAGGTCGGCGATCGCGAGGACCTGGCCGATCGTGTCGGCAAATTTGTCTCGCCGATTGTGTCGGCGATCCGACCATCCCGAGCGTAGGCTTGGGGGAGCTGGATAAGCCCGTTGTCTCAGTGCATAATCCAAACATCCTGCCGCCGGAGACGGCGGCCGCTACAGCCGGAGCGAGCGGTTGGCATTGCGCCGAGCCTGTGGTACACAAATCACATGCTGCGATTCACCAAGATGAACGGCGCCGGGAATGATTTTGTCATGATCGACAATCGCGCTGGCGAGGTGCGATTGAGCCCGGAGCAAATCGCGAAAATCTGTGATCGTCATCGCGGTGTCGGAGCTGACGGAATTTTGTTGATCGAGCCGGCGAGCAACGGCGCCGATTTCCGGATGCGTTACTACAACAGTGACGGCGGAGAAGCGGAGATGTGCGGCAACGGGGCGCGTTGCTTTGCTCGTTTTGCGGAGAAGATCGCTGGTACGGGCAAGGATCTTTCGTTTGAAACCCCTGCCGGAATCATTGCCGCACACCTGCACGGTGAGCTTGTGACTTTGAACATGGGCGAACCAACCGATTTGCAATTGAACGTCACGCTCGCGGTCGGCTACGAAACCAAAACTATTCACTTCATTAACACCGGTGTGCCCCATGTTGTCGTTCCAGTGGTGAATATCGAAGAAGTGGATGTGCCGCGAGAAGGTGCCGCCATCCGGCGCCACGAAATGTTTGCACCCAAGGGGACGAACGTAAACTTCCTGGAAAGATGTGGCGGAAACAAGATCGCAATTCGGACTTACGAGCGAGGGGTCGAAAACGAGACGCTTGCTTGTGGCACGGGAGTGGTGGCGAGCGCGCTCATTTTTGGCGCCCGGGAAAAAACCAGCGGGCCGATCGGCGTGCTGGTACGCGGCGGCAGTGAATTGAGCGTTGATTTTCGCCGCGACGGTGAGCATTTCACGGAAGTGACCCTGACCGGACCGGCTGAGTTTGCCTTTGAAGGCACAATTGAAATCTAGGAATGGAGTGTTGGAGTAATGGAGTTCTGGAGTATTGAATTCGTTCTGCGCAACATGGTCTCATCACTCCACTGCTCCATTACTCCATAACTCCAGCGATTCTATATGTTCCGCGGCACGTTCACCGCCTTGGTCACACCCTTTCGTGAAGGCGCGGTTGATTACACCGCGCTCAAAGGATTAATCGAATCGCAAATTGCAGCGGGAATCGACGGAATTGTCGCCGTTGGCACGACCGGTGAGTCACCGACGCTAACGCACGACGAGCGGAAAGAGGTAATTCGTTTTTCAATTCAAACTGCGAACAAACGCTGTCTCGTTCTCGCCGGCACTGGTTCCTACTCAACCAGGGAAGCAATTAGTGCCACCGAGCAGGCCGAGAAAATGGGGGTCGATGGAGCCCTCGTGGTGGCGCCATACTATAATAAGCCGACGCAGGAAGGACTATTTCGCCATTTTTCCGCGATCGCGAAATCGACCAATTTGCGGATAATGCTTTACAACATTCCCGGACGCTGTGGCGTTGATATCGGCGCGGAAACTGTGGCGCGAATCCAGAGCGATTGTCCGAACGTTGTTTCGATTAAAGAAGCCGGCGGAAATGTTGATCGTGTGAGTGAATTGCGTGCGCGTTTGCCCGACGCCTTCACGATCTTGAGTGGCGACGATGGATTGACGCTACCGTTTCTGGCGGCGGGTGCAGTTGGATTAGTGAGCGTGGCGTCCAATTTGTTACCAGCGGAAATGTGCGAACTCGTACGCTCGGTGACGAACGGGCACGTCAAGCGCGGGGAAGAGTTGCACCGCAAGCTCTATTGGTTGTTCAAAGATTTATTCATCGAACCGAATCCGGTGCCAATAAAAACCGTGCTCTCGTGGCGAGGGAATATGTCCGCTGAGGTGCGTTTGCCGCTGTGCGAGATGAGCTCGGCAAACCAGGCGCGTCTGCGCAAGACGCTGGAGGAATTTGAAGGCGAATAGCGCTCTGCTTGTAGCTGCCGCCGTCACTTGTGGCAGAATTTCTAATCCTGCCGCTGAGGACAGCGGCAGCTACACCAGCACAGGCTGAAACGGAAACGATGACAAACCTCCGTGTGGCATTGATTGGCGCGGCTGGCCGCATGGGGCAGGCAATCATTGCTCTCGCCAAGAGTGAAGGTGTCGAGGTTGTAGCCAGGATTGATCTCGGCGATCAACTCACCTTTGCGGACGCAGACGTTGCGATCGACTTCAGTCATGCTGACGCCGCGAGTTCGATCTGTGAAGTGGCGATAAAATCGAAGACTCCATTAGTGATCGGAACCACAGCTCATTCCGCGAAACAGCGCGACGATATTGTCGCCGTGTCGAAACAAATCCCCGTTGTCCTCGCGTCGAACTTCAGCGTCGGGGTAAGCACGCTCTTTGCCTTGACCGAGCATGCTGCGAAAATTCTCGGCGACGATTTCGATTTGGAAATTGTCGAAGCACATCACCGGATGAAGAAAGATGCGCCAAGCGGAACGGCAAAAGCTCTGGCGGAAATTTTACAGCGTGCTCGCCAAACGAAAGTCCTGCGTCATGGGCGTGAAGGAATAGTAGGCGAGCGCGGCAAGTCGGAGATCGGGATTCACTCGGTGCGCGGCGGTGACGTGGCGGGCGATCACACCGTGATTTTTGCCGGGCAGAGTGAGCGCCTTGAGTTGACGCATCGCGCGAGCAGCCGGGACACCTTCGCGCGCGGCGCAATACGTGCAGCGCGTTGGTTGATCGGAAAATCGCCGGGGCTTTATGATATGAGGGATGTCCTCGGGTTGTCGCACGAATAACGAATGACCCGGCTTCACCAAGGTTACGGCGGCAGGCGAAGCACGAATGACGGATGACGAAGTGCGATGAGTAAGAGAGCGGCGATTGCGATTGGTTCTAATCTGGGGGATCGCCTCGGGAATTTGCAAATGGCGCGCGATCGGATTCGAACGCTGGATGGCGTGACCTTGCCGGCGGTGCAATCGGCGGTTTATGAAACTTCGCCGGTCGATTGCGAAGCGGGCACGGAAAAATTCTACAACGCAGTGATTGAAATCGGTTTTGAAAAGTCAGCCGACGAATTGTTTGAGGCGCTACAAGAGATCGAGCGTGCGCTGGGAAGAGAACCCAACCACAGACGCAATGTTTCACGCACGATCGATCTCGACCTGCTGTATTTCGGCAGCGAAGAACGCGCTGGGCCGCCTCTGCAACTGCCCCATCCGCGCATGACGGGGCGCAAATTCGTGCTGCAACCGTTGTGCGATATCGCGCCGGATTTGCGTTTACCAGGACAAACAAAAAATGTGGGCGAACTACTCGTGGAGTTACCCGGGCAGGGTAAAATAACGCGCCTGATGGATAAATGGTAATTTAACGTAGCTGCGCGACTTCCGGAGCCGTAGTTTGTTTCGGACCGGTCTCGGAGAGGTCGATCCTCCAAGTTTAATTTGTGAACCTGACGGAAAAATATCGCGAAATGAAGCGACGCGGAGAACGCGTCACCGCGCTGACTGCTTACGATTATCCGACGGCACGTCTGCTCGATGAAAGCGGCCTCGACATCATCCTGGTCGGCGATTCGGTTGGGATGGTTGTGCTGGGTTACGAAGACACCACGGAGGTGACGCTGGATGAAATGGTGCACCACACTCGCGCGGTCGCGCGGGGAGTGAAGCGTGCCTTGATCGTAGCCGACATGCCGATTCACAGCTACGATACTCCAGAGCAATCCCTCGAGACGGCGCGAACGCTTGTCAAGGCGGGTGCGCAAGCGGTAAAACTCGAGGGCGGCGTGAGTCACCTCCGGCAAATTGAGGCGATCGTGTCGTCGGGAATTCCGTTCATGGCACACATTGGAATGTTGCCGCAAAGCGTGCGCGAAGAAGGTGGCTACAAAGTGAAAGGCCGCACCCTGGAACAGGCGGAAGCGTTGCTGCACGACGCGCGCGCCGTTGAAAGGGCGGGTGCGTTCTCGGTGGTGTTGGAAATCGTTGCGCCGGAAACCGCGAAGATGATTTCACAGGCGATCGCAATTCCAAGCATTGGGATCGGTTCGGGGAAAGAATGCGATGGGCAGATTTTGGTGACGCACGATTTGATTGGATTCTTTCCGTGGTTCACACCGAAATTCGTCGCGCCGGAAGCAAAGGTGGCCGAGCAAATTCGTCAGGCGGCGCGGGCATTTGTCGCAAGAACCCGGCGAGGTTGACAAGGCCGCGGGGTTGCCGGTTCGTTTAAGGAAATGGAGTTTCGCGATTCTGATTACAATGACGCGTTATTGAACGCGACCGGCCAGCGAAACTGGCTATTTCTGGGGCTGGTGCTGTCGCTCGCGCTTCACCTCCTGCTCTGTGTTTACCTTTACAAAACAAAGTTCGCGCCAGCGGATCTCGCGCTGGCGCCTAAGAGTGAGCCACCACTCTTCAAAGTAAAACCGATCGACACGCAATCGGCGCTGGACAAAGCGAGTGTGGACCAAACGAACCCCGCGGCAAAACCCGAACCGGACAATACCAAAGTGCAATTGCCCGATGAGAAAAAATCATTCGACGCGCTGTTGCAGGAAGTACAGGCGACTACAGCAATGCCAGATGACACGCAGAATGTGTTGCCCGACAAACCAAGAGTCGATCCGGCGCCTGCGACATCGATGTTGAACGAGATCGAGCGAAGCACCGCGCAGGTACTTTCCAATAGCCCGAATGCTACGCACGAACAATCGTTGCTGAACGACTCCGCCGTGTCGGGTCGTCCGCAGCCCGCTCTCAGTGGGACCGAACTGGCGACGAGCACTTCTATTAAGAGGCCGAACACCTTTACCAGCAAGATCCAGGCAGATAGTGCCGGGCCGATCAAGAATCGCGTCGCTGGCTTCAGCGACCTGGACTCTTTGCTGGCACAAAAGGGTCCGCTCGGTTCGGGAACAGCGATTCGGATGCCAGACGATCAGCTGTTCCAATATGACAGCGCGGAGTTGCAGGCGAGTTCGGTCGAGCAACTACAAAAGCTTGGGACGCTGATCCGACGCAATCCGAAGGCGACGTTTTCGATTGAAGGTTACACAGACGCCTTTGGCGGCTACGAATACAACTTAGATCTCAGTCAGCGTCGGGCTGATAGTGTGAAGAATTACTTGGTGAGCGTGATGGGAATTAATTCCGCGCAAATCCAGACGCGCGGCTACGGGGCGACGAAGTTTTTGGTGCCACCGCGTCCGGTGATGGATCCATCGATGGAGCAAGCTGAGATCGCGCGACAACAGCCGAACCGGCGAGTCGTGATTGTCGTTCACACGACAGGGGAGTAGTAGAGGCGCTTTTGCCAAGCGCATGTTTCTTAGATCGGCGTTTGACACAAACGCCGATACAACAGGCTCTCTGTCATCCCGAGCGCAGTCGGGGGGTCGTTACAGTGTCACGTCGCTTCTGCTGCCGCTGTCGTCCTGAGCCGCGGAGAGGGCGAAGGATCTCGCACATCCTCAGGGGCGTTCATGAGATCCCTTGTTTGCGTTCGGGATGACGGCTGATGCGCTACCAATTCTTGACCCACTTCGGTATGTCGCTCGAGGCCGTCCCCCCACTCGTACACCAAAGGTCAAACGTAGGATTGTTACCAGCCGCTGCAGCGTAGCCGGCGGGATTGAGTACCGGGTTCTTCGAAGTGGAATAGCCGTAAAGATTCCCGAATGGATCACTAATTCCGACGATATCCTTGGACGTATCCTTTGGAGAAAGCATACTCGGTTTGAAGCTAAAGTAGGACTTACTAGAGGGGGTTTGCGAGCGAGCGCCCGACGTGACTCCTGCTAGCTGCTCATACAGCCACAAGCCAGCTTTACTATACTTGTTAGTCCCAGAGGTGGGGGGTGATGAATTGACGTCAACTGTAGGATCGAGTGAATTCGTGTCGTTGTTACCCGGATAGATCCCGTTATCCGCCTTGTAACTTTCCAGCGCGGCCGAGAAAGCGGCGATCTCGGTTTCGGCGCGGGCGCGCGCGCCTTTATTTTGCACGTAGCTGCTGGCGGCCAGCACCAACGCCGCGAGAATGAAGATAACCATGATGACCACCAGCATTTCGATGATGGTCACCGCGCCTTCGGCCCGGAATGACGAATGACGAATGGTCCGAACCGGACTGGCGTTGAATGACGAATGGCTTCGCCGCGTTGAAAAGTTAAATCGTTGAATCGTTGAATCGTAAATCCGATGTAACGATGTAACGGTATAACGAATCACGCTGCTTAGGTCTGCTGTTGCAGTGTGGTGATGATGCTGATGAGCGGAAGAAACAGCGCGATTACGATTGTTCCGACCACGACGGCGAGAAAGACAATCATGATGGGTTCGAGAATGGAAGTGAGCGCGGCAACGGAATTGTCGACTTCGCCATCATAAACATCAGCGATCTTCAACAACATATCGGGCAACTGACCGGTTTCCTCGCCGACGTCGATCATGCTCACGACCATGGGTGGAAACGCGCCACTGGTTTCGAGTGGTTGCACGATGGATTCACCTTCCTTCACCCGATCGTGCACTTGCGAAATGGCGTTAGCGATCACTGTATTGCCGGCGGTGTCGCGGGTAATATTTAGCGCCTGCAAAATGGAGACGCCGCTGGTGACCAGAGTGCCGAGGGTGCGAGAGAAACGCGAGATCGAAGTCTTGCGAATGAGGTCACCGAAAAGCGGCAGGCGCAGTTTAAATTGATCGATCAAGCTGCGGCCGCCACTGGTTCGCCCGAGGAGCTTTATTCCGAAAATCAACGCGACTACGGCGCCGATCAGCATCGCCCAGTTACTCTGGGCAAATCGGCTGATAGTAATGACGAAAATTGTGATTCCGGGCAGCGGTTTATCACCGAGCATATCCTTAAAGATCGCTTCGAATCTCGGAACGATGAAGACGAGGAGAAATCCCATGATCGTCACCGCCATGGTCATGACGATCGCCGGATAAATCATCGCTGAGAGAACTTTGCCTTTGATTTTTTGCGCTTTTTCCTGGAATTCGGCTAACCGTGCCAGCACGACTTCGAGCACACCGCCAAGTTCGCCCGCTTTCACCATGCTGACATAGAGTTCGTTAAAAATTTTCGGATGCTGCGCGAGCGAATCAGAAAACGTGTTACCGCACTGCACCGAATCGGCCAGAGCTTCTGTAGTGCGTTTGAGCACAGCATCGCGCTCTTGCCTTGCCAGCACGTTGAGCGACCGCAATAGCGGCAGGCCGGAATCGATCAGCGTCGCAAGTTGCCGCGTGAAAATCATCAGCACTTTCGATTTCACCTTCGTTTTTTTGAACAAAGTGATGCTGACTCCCTTGCGCTTCACGGCCGGTGCGGCCGCAGGAGCGGCGCGAGCCGTGCGCGGTCTTTTTACTTTGCCGTCGCGCGAGGCCGGCGCTTTTCCTTCTTCATAAACGCCGGTTGGAAAATATCCCGCCTGGCGTAGCTGACCGATCGCTTCATTGGCGGAGTTGGCTTCCATGGAGCCGGTCGATTCCTGCCCGCGAGCATCGAGGGCGACGTATTGGAAATGGGGCATGGGGTAAATTATTATCGATTTAACGGTTTAACTATTCAACGATTTAACGAGAGGGAAGTCGATCTTATTTGTTGAAGCGTTGCAGGATCGAACGGTTGAAGCGAAGAGATCGAGATCTCGATCGCTTTACCCTTCAACGCCTTAACGATTCAACCCTTCAACGGTTAGGTATACTTCAGCACCTCTTCTACCGTGGTGTCGCCGTCGAAGACGCTGCGTAATCCGTCCTGACGCAGGGTGATCATTCCAAGCTCAATGGCTTTTTGTTTCAGCGTTACGGTCGGCGCGCGTTCATTAATTAATTCACGCAGCGGATCGGTAATCCGCATCAATTCGTAAATACCTTTCCGGCCCTTGTATCCGGTCTGGTTACAGGTGTCGCATCCCTTGCCGTAATAAAATTTCTTTTCGCCCAATTCACGCCGGCTTAGCCCGAGTTGATCCAGAGTATTTGTGTTGGGTTCGTATCTGGCCCGACAATTTGGACAAATACTCCGGAGCAATCGCTGGCCGAGGACGGCTTCGAGCGTGGAGGAGATCAAAAATGGTTCCACGCCCATGTCGATCAAACGTGTGATCGCCCCGGGCGCATCGTTCGTGTGCAGGGTGGTGAAAACGAGATGGCCGGTGAGGGACGCTTGAATCGCAATCTGCGCTGTCTCCAAATCGCGGGTTTCGCCGACCATGATCCGATCTGGGTCCTGTCGCAAAAATGCCCGCAAAACGCGTGCGAAAGTGAGCCCGATATTTTCGTTTACCGGCACCTGCATAATGCCTTCCAGATCGTACTCCACCGGCTCTTCCGCCGTCAGCAGCTTGGAATCGAGCGTGTTGATTTTGCGCAAGCACGAGTAAAGCGTCGTAGTTTTCCCGGAACCGGTCGGTCCGGTGACAATAAAGATGCCGTTCGGTCGCTCGATGACTTCGTGAATGTAATCGTAGAGGTACTTCGGCATGCCGAGCAGCTCGAGATCGAGATTCACGGTGCTGCGATCAAGCACGCGGAGCACAACGCTTTCGCCGAACTGCGTGGGCAAGGTCGAGACGCGAAGGTCAACATTGCGGCCGCCTATATTCTTTTGAATGCGCCCGTCCTGCGGCAAACGGCGCTCGGCGATGTTCATGTTTGCCATCACCTTGACGCGCGAAATTACGGGCGGGGCGAGATGCCGGGGCGGCGGGGCCATTTCGTAGAGCGCGCCGTCGACGCGATAGCGAATTTTGAATTCGTTTTCAAACGGCTCGAAATGAATGTCACTGGCTCGGTCCTGAATCGCCTGGTACAAAATCAGATCGACGAAACGAATAATCGGGGTGGCATTGGCCTCGACTTCCGCTCCGCTCGTGCCGTCGCCTTCCCGCAACTGCATAAGCTCGCCCACTTCCCCGAGTTGTTTCAGCACCTCCTCCATGCTTGAGGTGTCGCTGCCGTAAAAGATCCGGATGCGGTCTTCGATTTGTTCGACCGGCGCGACGACCACCTCGATATCTCGCCCTAGGGCGAAGCGTAGATCTTCAGCGGTACGCGATTCCAACGGGTCGGCCAGCGCAACCCGCAGAGTATTATCGACAAGATCGACCGGCAGCGCGCGATGCAGACGCGCGAGACCGGCGGGAACAAACTTCACCACCGCGGGCGAAATTTCGTGATCGTTTAAATCGATGAATTGCGCTCCGATTCCTTCAGCGACGGTGTGATAAAATCCGGATTCATCCATGAATCCGCTATCTACCATCGCTTGCACGATAGTTTTGCCGTTCTGCTGTGCTTCGGTCAGGACATCGTCGGCCTGCGTTTTTTGCAAGACGTTTTGATCGACGAAAAGCTCGAGAACCTGTTGATGATTCATGCCGTCCCCCGGATAATCGCAGCGCGTGTCGTGTAGACACCGTCTAATCTGAGCGCTCGATTGGCTTTGCCTGCGTAGCGGGCGCGTCTCGCGTGCTGGTTTTGGCGTCTCGGCAAAACGATCTCCCCATCTGTTTTCCCCATACACTGTAATTGCGCGATTCGTCCGAAAACTCCGTGAACGCGGGACGCATTCGCCAGCACGCGAGACGCGCGCGCTACCCGAATCGGATTTTGCGGCCGTGTCGTTCTATTCATCGTTAGCTTAAATCGGCAATCGTCACGGAAATCACTTCATCGGCTGAGGTCAGGCCGGCAAGGACCTTGCGCACGCCATCTTCGCGCAAAGTGCGCATGCCCAGTTCGCGCGCGCGTTGGCGCAGCAGAAACGTGGAGGTCCGTTTGTTGATCATGTGCCGGACTTCGTCGTCGATGATGAAGATTTCGAAAATTCCCATTCGCCCGCGGTAGCCGGTATGCCGGCACTGTTCGCAGCCGGGTGCCTTCATGACTTGCGCATCTGCCATCTGCGAGGGCTCGATCCGGAGCGCGCGCATTTCAGTTTCACTTAGCTCGGCCGGATGTTTGCAATGGGTGCACAGGCGACGGACCAGGCGTTGGGCCATGATTGCGTGCACCGAAGACGCGACCAGAAATGGCTGCACACCGATATCGACAAGACGCGCGATCGCCGACGGCGCGTCGTTGGTGTGCAGAGTACTGAACACGAGGTGGCCGGTCAGGCTGGCGTTGGTGGCAATCGACGCCGTCTCCAGATCGCGAATCTCGCCGATCATGATGATATTCGGGGCCTGACGCAAAATGGAGCGCAACGCGATCGGAAACGTCATTCCGACTTCAGTGTTCACCTGCACTTGATTGATTCCAGTCATCTGATACTCGATCGGTTCTTCCACCGTAATGATTTTGCGGTCGGGCTTGTTGATGTAATTGAGGCAGGCGTAGAGGGTGCTGGTCTTCCCCGAACCGGTCGGGCCGGTTACGAGCAAAATTCCATCGGGCGAACGCAACAGCCGTCCGAATTTTTCCTGATCGTCGCTGAGGAAGCCGAGTTCAGGCAGACCGAGAAGCAGACTCGACTTGTCAAGCACGCGCATGACGATGCTTTCGCCATGATTGGTCGGGATGGTGGAAACGCGCAGATCAATCGGTTTCTTTTTGATCTTCACTTGAATGCGCCCATCCTGCGGCAAACGCTTTTCCGCGATGCTCATCGAACCGGTCATGATTTTGAGCCGGCTGATGATGGCAGATTGCAAACGCTTCGGCGGCGCCTGCATTTCTTGGAGAACGCCGTCGATGCGAAAACGGACACGGAATTTTTTGTCGAGCGGCTCGAGATGAATGTCGCTGGCACCAAGCTTGTGTGCCTCGATGATCAACATCGAAACTAGCCGGATGATTGGCGCGTCGGCTTCATCGGCCGCGATCGCTTCAATGCCGTCACCGATCTCGAGGCCAAGATCGATATCCTCGCCGATTTTGTCCCGCAGAACGTCGGCCGCTTCTTCGGCGGTGCCATAGTACTTGATTAGCGCCTGCTTAATTTTTTCAGGCGAGGTGCAAACCAGCTCGAGGTCGCGTTGAAGAAGAAAGTTCAGACTGTCGATGGTGTCGACATCGAGCGGATCGCTAATGGCGAGGACCAATCCACTTTCGCCAAAGGTGACGGGAATGACTTTGAAACGCCGTGCATCGGCTACACTAATTTGCGCAATGATTTCGGGCGGAATGACCACCGCAGAAAGATCGATCCAGTGCATCTGCGCCTGGGCCGCGAGGGAGCGGGAAATGTCATCGGCCGAAACAACCCCATCGCGGACCAGGACGTCGACCACGCTGGGCGCGCCGTTAAGTTTGGCGCGCGCCTGCGCGATTTGCTTGCGCGAAACCAGCCCGATTTCCTCGAGCACTTTCAGCACATAATCGTCGTTAGCTTGCACGGTAAGCTCTCCCGTTGACCCTTAAAGCGTACGAATCTCGCTCTCGGGTGTCAACGAATCAGCAATTATTAGATCGAGTTGGACGCGCTGGATGGCGTGCAAATCCAGCTACTAACGTCAAAGACATCGTAGCTTCTACGTTGTGGGGGCGTCGTTACTAAAGGACGGCTAGCGCGCTCGCTTTCCGGCGTGCCGGGGCCAGTGCGGTCTACGTACTGGCGTAATCAGCGACCGCTTTGGCTACCTCGAGCGTGGAATTCTTGCCACCCATGTCGTAGGTGCGCACCCTCCCTTCGGCAATGACACGAGCGACGGCAGCTTCGAGACGATTTGCCATTTCGGTTTCCTTCAACCAGTCGAGCATCAGTTTGGCGGTCAAAAGCATCGCAATCGGATTGACCTTGTATTGCCCCGCATACTTCGGCGCCGAGCCGTGGGTTGGTTCGAACACGGCGTAGTTGTCCCCAAGATTCGCGCTGGGTGCGAACCCGAGTCCGCCCACCAGCCCGGCGCACAAATCGCTAACGATGTCGCCGAACATGTTTTCCGCGACCAGAACGGAGTAGTCCTGCGGATTCTTGAACATCCACATGCAAATAGCATCGATGTTGGCGTCGTCGGCGCGGATGCCGGGATAATTCTTCGCCACATCTTTAAAACACCGCATCATCAAGCCGCCGGTTTCACGCAGAACATTCGGTTTCTCGATCAGCGTCACTCGCTTGCGTCCGGTTTTCTTGGCGAATTCGAACGCTTGCCGGCAAATGTTAGTGCAACCCTGCTTGCTCATGATGCGGGTCGAGAGCGCAACGTTCTCAAAGCCCTTCTCTTTCCACTTTTTCATCTTCGGGTTTGCGCATAGCGCTGTGTAAACTGATTCCAGCAACGGAAAAAATTCGACGCCGCCGTAACTGCCTTCGGTATTTTCTCGGAACACGACCTGATCGATTGGAACGTCTTCGCCGCTCGGATTCGTGATTTTGTTGCCACGATAATTCAGCGGATTCCCCGGATAACTTCTGCACGGCCGCATGTTGGTATGCAGGTTGAACATCTGTCGCAGTCCTACAATGGGCGAGAAATAGACCAGGCCTTTTCCCTTAAGTTCCGGGCTCAATTCCTCCTTCGCTTCCGATTGCGGTTTGCTCGTGATCGCGCCAAAAAGCCCGCAGGTCGTTTCCTTTAAAACTTTAACGGTGCGATCGGGCAGCGCATTGCCTTCCTTGCACCAGAATTCCCAGCCGATGTCACATGGCACGTATTCCGCGTCCAGTTTAAGACGATCGAGGACACGGCGCGCCGCCTCCATCACATCATTGCCAACTCCATCACCGGGCATCCAAGCGATTTTGTATTTTGCCATAGGGGTTCGACCTTATCGCCGCATTATCGACCCGCAAGCATCGGTAAATTATGAAACCCCGGGTGACGTGGATGCAGAGGAGAGTCTCCCGGTAGCGCACAGGTCTCGTGTGTTGGTTTTGGCGTCTCGCCCAAGCACTCTTTTAAAAAGTTCGTCTCGGCGGCCGCCGAGACCAGCACGCGAGCCGCCTGCGCTACCCAGTTGAAGATTTCCCGCGCAATCTGCTCGCCACCAGATTTTCCGCGCCGCCGGCGACAATCAACTCCTGCGCTGCCGGACTGAGCGGAGGGAAGGAAAACGATTTTTCATCTGTGGTCAGGATAGATTTGCCGTAATCAATTGTGATCTCAGATGCCACCGTCGTCGGTGTGCGGTCCTTCAGGGTTTCGCGCAGGTGAGTCACGAGTTCGGGACATTCGAAGGCAACAAACCCGTTGTTAAACGCATTGCGTTTGTAGGTCTCGGAAAAGCTCGCCGCGATGACACAGGGGATACCTTTGAACTTTAATGCCGTCGCTGCCTGCTCGCGGCTGGAACCGCTGCCAAAATTGAGGCCCCCGACTACAATGTCGCCTTTTTGGTAAAGCGCATTGAAATTCGGATCGTAATTTTCAAATGTCACCGCCGCCATTTCCTCCGGCGTCATGTCATCGCGGTAGGTGTGTTTGCTTCCGTAAATCCCGTCGGTGTTCAGATTGTCCTTGTCGAGGAAAAGAATCCGGCCGCGCACACTTGGCGGAAACCCCGCGATAATCTTGACCGACTCCGCCGGCTTTGGTTTGCGTTCGGCTCGTCGAACAGCTGTGCCGGCCGCGCGCTCCGTGAATCTTTGCGGGGCGCAGATAAACCCGGCCAGGGCGCTCGCCGCCACCACCGCTGGCGAACCCAAATACACCAGCGCGTCGCGATCGCCCATCCGGCCCTTAAAGTTTCGATTTGTCGCGCTGATCGCGGTCTCACCTTTTTGTACTAGCCCGCGACCCAAACCGATGCAGGCTCCGCAACCGGGCGGCAGTGGAATCGCACCGGCGTTTATCAGTGCTTGCCAGTCTCCGTTGGACTCCGACCTTGCTTGAACTTCAGCGCTAGCCGGAGCCAGATAAAATTCAACTCCCGCGGCGACGTGCCCCCCGCGGAACCGAATGACCTCGGCAGCGTCGTGCAAATCTTCGAAACGCGCATTTACGCACGACAACAAGTAGGCCTTCTGAATAGAAACGCGCTTTCGCTCCATCTCCGGAAGCGAGACCATTGTCTTAACCTCGTTAGGTCCGGAGACATGTGGGACAACCGTGGCCAGGTCGAGTTCCAGTTCTATTGCATACTCTGCGTCTGCATCCGCACTCAGCTCCGCGCGATTCTTCCACCATTCATCAATATCGGCATTCGTATAACCGGAACGAGTTTTCCGGCTCCGTTTCCCCGGCCGATTCGGATTGCTGAACTCGCCGATGCGCGAATGCAAGTAGTTAACGGTCACTTCATCAAAAGGAAACACCCCGGCCAACGTGCCCCACTCGGTCGTCATGTTAGCGATCGTCATTCGTGCTGACATGGGAAGCTTCGCAACGCCGTCGCCCAGGAACTCCACGGCATGATTGAGCACCTCGTCTTTATTAAAGAGGCCGCACAAGGCGATGATGACATCTTTGCCCGTAACACCCGGCGAAAGATTTCCCTTCAACACCACCTTCGCCACCTTTGGCACCTGCCACCATGTCACTCCGGTAGCCCAAATACTGGCAGCATCGGTTCGGACGACCGGCGTGCCGAGCGCTCCCATCGCGCCATATAAATTAGAGTGCGAATCGCTCGCCACGACCAAAGCGCCGGGCACGACGTAACCCTGTTCCACCATCACTTGATGCGAGATGCCGGTTCCTGCCGGATAGAAATCAATCCCGTGTTCTGCGGCGAACGCCTCGATCTTTGCGTACTTCTCCAGATTTTTCGGCGTAACGTTTTGAATGTCGTGATCAATCGCGAATACCGGTTGCGCCGGATCCGCGATTTTCGTCGCGCCAATTTGTTTGAACTTGGGAATCACCGCGCCGGTGTTGTCATGCGTCATGACATGACGCGGCCGAATCGAAACAAAATCCCCCGCGCAAACCACCGTGCCGGGCGCCAGCCCATCAGCGTGTTGTGCCGCGATCTTTTCTACAAGCGTAAGACCCATTTCGATAACGGTATCCAGCCTGTGTTCGTCCGTCCAGTCCTGTAGCCGGTGTCGATGATGCCATCTGGCTACGGTCGAAAGAGCCATTTTTTGTAGGGCCAGCGCATCGCTTGCCGGGCATTCAGATTGGCAAGGGGCGCGCTTGCCCTACAATGCCCCGTTCACGCTTCCCGTTTCTTGGCTGCGCGCTTCCCCAAGAACTTCGCAATATCGAAATCCACGAAATCGGCGTGATGAAAGATGATGGATTCGATCGAGCGCTCGACTTTGTCGCCCTCGTGACTGTGAGTGGCGATCATATGCATGACTTCCGCGGGAATGCCGTGCTTGTAGGCGAGAGCGACTCCGCTGAACGGATGTCGAAGTTGTTGGCCGAACTTTCCTTGAACCACTGTTCCGGACGGATCCTTGTCATACTCGAGCGGCTTGCCCACATCGGCGAGGAGCGCACCGGCAATGAGATAATCGCGCTGGATAGGAATACGGCAGCGAAACGATTTTTTCAGCACGTCTGTGATGGCGATGCATTGTCGCGCGCAGGAATTAAGATGCTCGACGAACTTCATGTCGATGTCGCCGGCGAGAAGGGTGAACTTGACCGCACGCAGTTCAGCAAAGGTCCAGCCTTTCCCGCCGCAACCGGTCGTCATCGCCTCATTCCAAACGGCCGCGACTTTTTTGCGCAGTGACTTCTTTTTGATCTTCATCAAGCTGGGAAAAAGTTTCGCGATTTCTTTAACTCCATATTCGCGTTGTTGAGTTGGTTTCATGGCAGCCATCTTGATTATTTGAGGTCTTTCTATTTTTGGTTAGCCCAGCGGTGGAATGACGAATGACGAATGACGAATGACGTATGACGTATGACGAAGGAAATCCGAATGACGAAGCACTGTCTCTCATTTGGGCATTCTCACATGTCGGATAATCCCAATGAGCTCCCGACGATGCAATTCGTAGGGTAACGTAATTAGTCATTCGTGCTTCTACATTAATTCGTCATTCGTCATTCGAGCTTCGTCATTGTTCTTGGTGCCGGCCCATCATATCCGTGCCGGACCGGATCGATGCGGCGCATCGGTTTTTCGCGCGTTTGTTCTTCGATCACATGCGCAATCAATCCCGGCGTGCGCGCAATCATGAAAATGCCATTGAACGCCGCTGGATTTAGTCCGAGATCGGCCAGAATCGCACCGATGGCGCCATCGACGTTGATCGGTAGGGCCTTCTTCGCGTCGACGAACGATTTTTCAACGGCGCGCGCCGCTTTCATGTGCACTCCATCCACGCCGGCTTCGCGCGCGAGCTCGAACAATCGCGCAGTGCGCGGGTCCTTGGTGTGAACACGGTGACCGAATCCTGACATTCGTTCTCCGGTTTCCCGCATGTCCGCAAGCGTGTGCGTTGCTGCTTCCTCGATTGAAATTGATTCGCGCGTGGCGCGATCGGCGATTGCTTTGAGTTGGTGCGCACAATCTTCGATTGCTCCGCCGTGATGACGGTTGATCGATAGGATGCCAGCGGCAACGGCCGCGCTGAGCGATGCGCCGGTTGAAGCAGCAGTCCGCGCCGCCAAGGCGCTTGGAGGTGTCGCGCCGTGATCAATCGATGAAACCAAAATCGCATCCATCAAACGCGCGACCGCCGGGGAAGGCAGCTCGCTCGTCAAAATTAAATAGACCGCCGCCCCAAATGAGGCACGGCCCATCAGCTCGGCGATGTCGTATCCGCGGACTGCGACTCGATTGGGTTCAATGCGCGTAACGCCCGTATTCCAGACTGCATTTTTATCGGCTTCGCTCATCAAACTTTGCCCCTTCATTTCTTTCAAAATTTCGACCACTGCGCCGGGTAATTCTCCAAATGCATCAACCACGGTCGCACCCGCTTCGCGCAACGCTTTCACTTTTCCGGCGTGCGTGCCTCGCCCGCCTTCAATGATCGCGCCGGCATGACTGAATCGCGTTCCTTCGCGCGCCGCTTTTCCCCCGATATACGCGATGACCGGCTTGGTTACTTTTCGATCGCGGACTAACTGTGCCAGCTCTTCTTCTTGCGATGAACCAATTTCACCAAAGATGACAATCGCTTCCGTAAGCGGATCCGCTTCGAACATCAGTGCAGCATCGGGAATTCGAATACCGAGCACCGCATCGCCACCGATGTGCGCGATGGTCGAAATGCGGACACCGGCTTGTCCTAAATAATAGCCGGTACTCGACGCCATTCCGCCGGAGCGACTGATCACACCAACGCCTTTCGGAATGCCGGGCTTGAACCACTGCCGCGCGCTTTCCGCGCGACCACCGATCATGCCGACCACACCTTTGCCTGGGCTTAACACTCCGAGTGTGTTTGGCCCGAGAAATCTCGCGTCATTGGTTTTCGCCGCTGCCGCGATCTCCATTGCATCCCACACCGGCACGCGGTCGGGCACGAGCACGGTAAGCTTAATTCCCGCATCAATCGCGGAGACGGCCGCCTCCTTCACCCCCGCCGCGGGAACAAAAAGCACGGAAATGTCGATCTTGCCCAAAGCTTTCACCGCTTCCTGTGGCGTATCGAATACCGGGACCCCCAGCACCGTTTGTCCCGCTTTGCCTGGGGTTACGCCGGCGACGACATTCGTTCCATACTCGCGCATCAACTTCGTGCGCGCTCGTCCTTCGCGCCCGGTGATACCTTGCACCAGCACGCGCTTCTTTTCGTCGATCAAGATTGCCATCGCGATTCCATGATGGGTTAACTCTTTTCAGCGGAAACTATCTGGCGAGCCCGGGCCTGGCCCATCAATGCGCCACGTCGTTGCGGCGCCATTGTCAGGGCCTTTTCGAATTCGTGAAGGGCCTCTGGCGCGCGGTTGGATTCCAAAAGCATGTCGCCCAGTTGCTCGCGTGCCGGGACAATTGCACCGGGTGTGACCGGACGTTTCTCGATCGCGTCTTCTTCGTCCGCGGCTGCGCGCATGAGTTTAAGAGCATCATCCTTTTTGCCTTCGGCATAAGCAATCCATGCCAGCGCCTCGTTCGACTGCACATGAACCTGCGTGGCCCAGTAGTCGTCGCCGGCTAATTTTTTATAAGTGTCCTCCAAGCAGTCGAGTTCCCGGCGCGCCGCTGCTGGATTTCCACTGCGCGCCAATCCAATCGTCCGCGCCCATACCGTGATGGCGGAGACCTGCGGTTGTGCCCCGGCGATAGGTTCAAGCTGCGCAGCCTCCGCCCATTTCCTGCGCTCGATGGCATAACGAACGGGCATCGCACTCGCCGCATAACCTATCTTGAACATGTCAGCCTGCAGACCGGATATTCCGTGGAGATCCGCCAGCACGCCCGCAGCTTCGGCGTCGCGACCGAGCTGTAAATATGCGTAAGTGAGATAATCCATGGCGTGCAATTCTTCACCGATGTCTCCTTGAACATGCGCTGCTTTTCTAGCAGCGACGTTTGAGGCGATGCACTGCTCCCACATTCCTAATCGCGTATAAATGTGCGACGGCATGTGCAAGGCGTGAGGTGCCGACGGAGCAATTTCCGAATACACTTGTGCAGGAGCGAGCCCGCGGTTGGCCATTTCGGAATTGTCGCAGGCGTGAATCAAATAATGTGGAATTCCTGGGTGTTGCGGATGTTTTTGAAATAAAGGCTCAAGCAAAGCGGCCGCTTTCTTTTCGTTGGCATGAGTTTTGTCGGACGGCGACGCGGTGCCGATTAGTGCCAGCGCATAAAAGACCTGACATTCAACGTCTTCGGGGAAGCGGGCAGCGAGTTTACCCATAGCTTCGCTATAGGCTTTAGCGCGCACCGCATAAGGCACCGATTTCGCTTTTGCGTAGATGATGTTCAAGGCATCGATGAATGCTCGCTCGCGCTCTGAACCGCCGAGACGCTTTGCTTGATCAATTTCGGCCTGGCCAGGTGCCAGATCTGTTGCCGCAACGTAAGGCTCCCACAGTTGGTGGAAATAAGTCATCGCTACACCCCAATGGGCCATCGCGCAGTTCGGGTCTTTGGCTATTAAATCGCGAAAAGCTTTTTCCGCCGCGGAGTAAGCGAAGGAATGTAAAAGTGCGACGGCGCGTTCAAACTCCGGTTGCACGTTGGCAGAACACGAGAGCGTAAATTTTACGGTGCCGAGCTTTTCCGGTACCGGATGCTCATGTTCGGATGGGGCCGCGACCTTTTGCCACGCCACCAGTGTCAGAGATCCGACCGCCAGTAGCGTCGCGAAGATAGTGCGGCTCATCGGGGCGCCCCTCCAATCAGGTCATCCAATCCGGGAATATCCAGCTCCAAATAGAAGCCTTCCACTCCGGCGAGGCGGCATTCGACATCGCACGCTAGTAGTTCGGAATCCTTGGTCGCGAACTCTTCGTTTGGCAGTGATGATGTCGGTGCGTCGCCACGATCAATGATCAAGCCGGCGGAGTGAGTTTCGATCGCCCGCCGAATCTGTGACCACTTCGAGCCATCCATCCAGACCCGACCGCCTTTCACTTGAATCATCGTTGCCGCGGGACTCTTCATGAAGTCCGGCTTGCGCGGAGCGCGCGGTTTCCATTTAGTTCCTTTCCCCCCGGCGACGAGTTCGGCGAAATGCTCCGCAATCGTAGCCGGCGCATCGGTTTTTCGATAACCCTCGATCGAGGCACCCAGCAGCCGTGCCATTCGTTGCAGGATATTAACCGCGCGATCCTCCGTGTTGCCGCCCAAACGAATTACCGCCGGAATGTTTAGCTCGAGTTCCCAAAACGCCTTCGCCAGTCCGTAGGCCGACCAATATTGTTCCTGGCTGGCAACACCGGAGCCGGAGCCGAAATATCCCACCAAATCCGGCTGGGCCAGGATGATTCGACTGGCGCGATACACCTTGGAGGCAGATGGATTGCCACTCGTGTCGGTAAAATTCGCGATGGTGAATCCGGCATTAACAATCGCGTCCATCGACATCATCGACCCGCCGCCGCCGGCGCCATGAAATCCAACCAAGCCTTTGGAATCTTTCGATGTCGTTGTGGCGAGCTGCGCGAAATAAAATGTGCCGCGATGATCATTTTGTTCAACCGCGTAGGCTACGCGCTCGAGGGGAGTCGGCGGATGATCGAACTCGCGCGCAATCTCGATTTTCAATTCCGGATGTCGTGCGACCGCGTAATCATCAATCGTGATCCGGCAATCCGCGGCAACAAATTGCCCCTCTTTCGTTAGGACCAACGGATTGATTTCGAGTGAGCGCGCTTCGACTTTGCGCGCCGCTAAAAATAATTTTCGGATAGAGTCGCCGAGTTGCGCGGCGGACGCAGCGGACAGTCCGGATGTGGTCGTCGCGTCCGCAATGGCCGATTCGTCCGGGCCGCGTTGAACATCGCATAGAATCCGTCGCGTCGAAGCAGCGCGCTCTTCTATTCCAGTCCCGCCGCCGCCTGCGAAAATGATGATCGGAGTCCGCGCAGCGTCATCTATAGCAAACGAAAGAAAAAACTCCCGTTCAATATCGATCTTTTCTTCGACCAGGACGGTATCAACCGGGAATTGACCAACTTTCATGTCGAGCATACGTGCCGCGTGACCACGGGCATCCGCTGGTCTTTTGGCAAAAGCGACACCGCCAATTCCGGCCCGTCCAGTTGTCCAAGCTTGGATCTTGATCACGACCTCGCTGTTTTTTCTTCCGTCGGCGAGTTCCTTAAAGGCGGTCACCGCGTCGTCAGCGCTGGAGACGGCACGGCCACGCGGAATGTTAAATCCATTCGCCGCCAGAATGGCTTTACCTTGATATTCGTGCAGTCGGGCCATGGCCGGGTGCTATGTCGGATGAAAACGCGCAACGTTCAACGTGCAAGGCAGGAATTGATAGAATCCAATTTTTGTTTGGTGATTTAGACTTCCGCTTTGTTCTCGACAGTAATCGCTCCGAAATTGAATTATTGGTTCACGTAAGCTCGCGAGATGGCTGCTGAAGTTAAAGCTGCGACCGGAGATCGCCCATGTCCTCTTCATCTACATTGTCGGTTATTCGAAGCTGCCCATTAAGCGGCAGAGCGACTACTGCGCGAGCTTGGGCGAAGTCATTTGCGGGGTAAATGAATTCCGGTAGCGGAACTCAGCAGGAAAGCTAAGACTGAGCCGACACTCGCCGATAGACTGCTTCGTAACGCGGTACTGCCTTTTGCGCTGTGAAATCCGCTGACGCTCGCTTTCGACCGGCCTCACCTATTTGACGAGCTTGTTCCGGCGATTCGATCAATTCGTCCACCGTTTTCGCCATGGCATCGATATCGCCAAACTGGTGAAGCGAGCCAGTGTTGCCTACTACTTCAGGGATTCCGCCCACTCTAAAAGCGATGATCGGCTTGGCAAAGAACATCGTTTCTAAAATGCTCAAACCGAAGCTCTCAATCTCAGACGTGTAAAGCCCGGCGTCGGTCGCCTGGAGATAATTTTCAACCGGTTCGGCCGCGGTCCGCACAATCACGTTTTGCCGAATGTTCAGTTCATCGAGGAGAGGTTCGCAAGAAGCGAAGGAGCCGCCGGCGAGAATCAGCAGCCGGACTCGATTTCGCTGTTTCATCTTTGCGATGATTCTCAAGAGAAGATCAATCCGCTTCGATGGACGAAGGTTCGACATGTGTAGCACCAGAAACTCGTCGGTTAAGCCGAGATCGCGACGGACTTCCTCGCGACTTCGAGTCGGCGCACTTGGAGTAAAAAAGTTTGGAATTACGTCAACTGTTCGGATGAGGGCAAATGTTTCGATAGTCTGTTGTCGCAAACTTTCGGAGACGGCCGTGACCGCATCGGAGTGGTTGAGAGCATGCGCGATCGCGCCGCGATATTGCGGGTTCGGGCCAAGCATGGTCGTATCGGTCCCGTGAAGCGTCGTCACGATTTTAGGCGCCGTCTTGCCGATCATCTCCGCCGCTAAAAAGGCTGCTGTCGCATGGGGCACAGCATAGTGGACATGGAATAAATCAAGGCGCTCGGCTCGGCCTACATCCGCCATCTTCACGGCCAACGGCAAGGTGTAATCGGGACACGGAAACACGCTGTGCTTGCCTACGGCAACCTCATGGAAATGAATTCGGGGTGCCGTTAGGTCGAGGCGAACCGGTTTGGCATAGCTAAAGAAATGAACCTCGTGGTTACGTGTCGCGAGCTCCATCCCCAACGATGTCGCGAGAATGCCACTTCCGCCGATCAGTGGGAAACAGGTAATGCCAATTCTAAATGGTCTCTGCTCCATCAATTTTCCGTATAAGCCTTGTCTGCTTCGGAAATGTCCATTCGGAGTACGAACGTGATGCCCGGCGCATCAGCTTCGTTCAAGTACTCCTGTTCACCGGCACCGGTGACGTAGTGGGTACATTGAATGACCGATTGCATCCACCGTAGACGAGTATCACGCGCAGGACTGATCTGAGTGGCGTCGAAATCCTGGGAAGGGAGTTCGATGAATCGGTCGGCGCCTTTGTGCAGCAGCAATTTTCCGTTCCGGCACCGGGCGCGAACCGTTTCGCCTTCCCACTGGACATCGACAAAATAATCGTCCACCGAAACTGCACGCTTTCTGAATTCGGGTGAGCTTGATCTTTCCACTCGGACGTCGTCCAGCAGGCCCATCCTCCCATACATCTTCAGGCAAAAATCAGCCGGGTTGTGGCAGTCAACTTCCTGGAACTTGTCGACTAGTTCGCGGTCAACGTAGTTTGGCAGCTGCCGTACCATTTTTGAATGCCAGTTCGGAAGAATGCGCTTTGCGTAGAGCGGTGAGAATTCTTTCTGAATCGAGTTCAGGAACCGGAAATTGACGCGATGTTCACGACCGGAATTTCGTTCTCGCAAGATCGTTATCGTCTCGCGCGGATCATGATCGCTGTCGTGAAAGAAAAACACGATTTCGCCACCGATTTCCTGTTGAAGCTGTCTGGCGGTAACAATCTTGGCAAAGAGAAATCGTTTTGGAAAAAAACCACACGGTTGTTGCCCAAAACAGATAATCGGCGCGGCCATGGTTTTTAGGCTGGAGATGACTTCGCGAAAATGGTTCGCTGCAGCGCCAGACTAAACACCAGCACCGCCACACAACCGATCAGGTTGTACCAGAGATAACTGATGTTCAGGGTCCAAAAAAGGATCAGCACCAGGCTTTGAGCAAGAAGCGCGGCGAAAAATACTGCTGAACCGCGAACAGAGCGCAAGAAGAACGCCACCAAAAACAACCCGAGAATACTGCCGTAGAAGATTGATCCGAGAATGTTGCCGGCTTCGATCAGGTTCTCGACCAGGCTCGCGTATGAAGCCACACCAATCGCCACCACTCCCCACGCGATCGTCAATAACTCGGTCGCCACCACGTAATGGTGATCGGGCGCGTTCGGTCGGATCAGGGGTCGATAAAAATCCACCGCGCTAGTTGAGCCCAGCGCATTCAGTGTCGCGGAAGTAGCCGACATCGTAGCGCACAGGATCACCGCAATCAGCAGCCCAACAACACCGTGCGGCAGATGCTGGAGTATGAAAGTGATAAAAACGTAATCGGAATCCTTGCTTTTCGGGCTGGCGCCGGCGCGTTCAAGAATCGTTCTTACTTGATCGCGCAGTTCGCGCGCCCTGGCGTCGAGCTGCAGAATCTCCTGGCGAGATCCGCCTTCGCGTGAAGTTTTGGCGCGGTTAAACGCGGAGTTTACCCCCGATGAATTCAGCAAGTCACGTTTACGCGCGAATACGTCATCGAACTCGGCCTGTAACTCATTCAACTCGGCACCATGCCCGAGGGCGATTGCTCTGTCATAGGCAGGGCGATTGAAATAAATAGGCGGCTTTTCGAACTGGTAGAACAGGAAAACCATCGCTCCCAGCAGCAGAATGAGAAATTGCATCGGCACTTTTACGACTGCGTTAAAAAGGAGACCGAATCGGCTGGCGGTTAACGACCCGCCGGCGAGATACCGTTGAACTTGAGACTGGTCGGCGCCGAAATACGAAAGTGCGAGAAAAAATCCGCCAAAGATTCCCGACCAAAACGTGTAGCGCCGATCCGGGTCTAACGAGAAATCGATCGCCTGTAGTTTTCCCATCCCACCGGCGACGCTCAGGGCACGGCCGAACGATAATCCGGCGGGCAGTCGATGCACTGCGATGATAAAGGCAAGAGCCATCCCGACAAAGATGATCAGAATTTGATATCGCTGAGTGATGCTAACGATCTTTGTGCCCCCAAATGCGGTATAAGCTACGACGAGCCCGCCGGCGAACCAGATCGTTAGATTCAATCGCCAACCGAGTAGTGCGGAGAGAATAATTGCCGGTGCGTAAAGGGTGATTCCGGCGGCCAGACCACGCTGAATAAGGAATAAAAAAGCGCCTAACAATCGCGTTTTTTGGTCGAAGCGTTGACCCAGATATTCGTAAGCGGTGTAAACTTTAAGCCGCTGAAAAATGGGCACGAAAACAGCGCAAACGGTGATCAGCGCGAACGGTTGACCGAAGTAATTCTGAACAAAGCCGATCCCGCTTTCGTAAGCCTGACCGGGCATGGAGAGGAATGTGATCGGCCCGGCCTGGGTGGCGAGCACTGAAAGTCCGATGGTCGCCCACCGAATGCTTTCGTCCCCCTTGATGTAATGGCCAAGCGTCTCGCGACCGCGCGTGCGCCACAGGCCGTACAACGGGATTGCTAAAATCGTCGCAACCAGCACGACGTAATCGAGCCGGTTCACGAAAATATGGCCGTAAACGCGTAGAACAATACGATCTCAAACGCGAATATTCCGAGCGCTACGCAGTACGCTTTGGGCCAGCTGCCAAACAAAGGAGCAGAGTCGCCGTTAGGCTCGCTTTGAGGGTTGGTTCCTTTCATTCCGCGCCGCGCAGCGAAACAAGATTGGCAAACAACCGATAGGCACCGGGAACTCCGGCCGGCAATTGCCGAAACCACGAGTAGCCAGTGTAAACAAAGTAACCTTTACCGGCTTTCGCGACCAGCAACCCGCCGTCCATCGGTTTTTCGCCAGGATCATTGGACGACAAAATGGCGGTCCACCGCGGATCCCACTTGTTTGAAAAATACAGTCCGCGTTCCTGAACCCATCCTTTGAAATCTTCAGTAGTGATCTTGTTAGGCCTGTTTAAGACCGGATGGTCCGGCGCCAGAATTCGAACCTCCGCGGTTTCGTCTGTCACGCGGTCGCGCGAGATTTCGAGCGGATAAGGTCCGATGTCCTTGGTCTTGAGTTCGGCGGTGGTGTTGTATTGCGCGACGACCACGCCACCAGCCTGGACATAGTCCAGCAACTTGCGTTGCAGATCGGCAATTCGACTCTGGGTGTTGTAAGCGCGAATGCCGAGCACAACGGCATCGAATCGGGAAAGATTTTCGGGCGTCACATCTGCTGGCTCGAGCATTTTAACATCGTAGCCGATCTGTTTCAGACACTGGGGAACCTCATCTCCTGCACCGGGCAGATAACCAATCTGCTGTCCCGTTTTTCGAATGTCGGCCCGGAGAACCCTGGCCTCGGCCGCAGGCATTAATACATGCACGCCGATGTGCGGATAAGCGATTTGCTCGCGACTGAACGAGAATTCCTTGCCGCCAGTAACTACCACGGCGGCGAACGTTCCCTCCCCTGCTCCAGCCGGAGGTGTCACTGAGAATTCGGCGAACATTTTTTCGTCAGGCGCGTTCAAATCAACCGGAACAGATTTTAGAGTGACCTGCCAGCCGGCTGGAACACTGAGATGCACCTCGCCCTGCACTGCCAAAGTCGAAGAAGCTATCTCGACTGCAATGGGCCGGCTCTTTTCATCGGGAAAAACGAACGCGCCGCTCGCCAGATTGGCAAACACCGGCGGGGTGATGGCCAACAACTCGTGAACCTCACCCCCAATCGGATCCACCCGACGGAAAAACGTATCAATCAGATAGCGTATTTCCTGACCCGCAATGTCTAGCGTCGCTTCAATCGGAAACGCCGGCGGATTTTCAGCCAGCCCGATCAACTGCTGATCGTCGACAGTGAATGTTCCGACCGTCGGCGGTTTCCGCAACCAATACGGTTGCGAGTAAGGCATGTTCGTTGGCAACGTTGGATTGAGATCCTTGGTAAAAAATTGATCGCGGGCGAGTGGAGCGTCGATGCGCAAGGTTTCGCCGGAAACCGGAACTTGAACGCTGATTAGTTTGATCGGTACGGCTGATCGATTGATGGCATCGAATTTGATCGGGAGCGGCTGGCCGGGCGAGACCGCGGACAAAGCACTTGAGCTTTCCATATAGAGCGCAGTGCAGCTTGCGATTAGTCCGTCAACTTCGGCGCGTTTCGATACCGTCCAGTCATTGTCGACGGCGGTGAGCGCCTTCCTCAATTCGAGAAGCTTCGAAACCGACGCCGCCGGATCGGCCGGAGAAAACTCGGCGATCAGCTTCTGAACTTGTCCGCCAATATCGGTTGCATTCGGGACTCTTTTCCAAGTCGTATCGACGCTGTCGAACAACCCGTTCGTCATGGGCGGTCCAGCCAGCAATTTAAAATACTCCTTTCGCTCGCCGCGACGTGGCGGACTGCCTACGCCCTGGCTCTTGTGCATGCTCAAGCTGGCCGCAGCAATCTCGGTAAATGCTTTGCCAAGCAGCGGCGCGAATCCACCCGCTTCCAGAGTAGTAAGGCCAGTCGGATCGAAAGTCTGGTTCCGGTTTTGGAAGAAAAACGGCGAAGTGTTCCAAACCAACCGCGTCGCTTGCCACGGCTTTACCCACCTGAGCTGCTCAGGAAACCGCTTGGGATCCGCCGCGGCCTTAAACGCCTCCTGGGCTAGGATCGCTGACGCGGTGTGATGTCCGTGCGAGAGACCGTCCTCGGAACTAAAGCGGGTGACGATTACATCCGGTCGAAATTTTCGAATCACCCACACCACGTCGGCCAAAATTTTCTCGCGATCCCAAAGTCGCAGCGTTTCGTCAGCACTTTTTGAAAATCCGAAGTCAACAGCGCGAGTGAAAAACTGCCGTGCATGGTCAATTTGACGGGCTGCCAGCAGCTCGCGGGTGCGGATTACTCCGAGGCGCTCGCGCAGTTCGGGTCCGAGAAGGTTCTGCCCGCCATCGCCCCGAGTTAACGACAAATAGGCGGTATCATAAAGCGAACCGTTAGACCATAGCGCCATCAGATTTGTGTTCTCGTCATCCGGGTGGGCGGCGACGTAAAGAACGCGTCCGAGCACGTTCAGCTTTTGCAATCCGAGCTGAATTTCAGCTGCGTTCATTGGCTTCGGCAGTGTGGGAGGAGCCGCGTCGGCGAAGAGCGGTAGCGACATGACAAATGCGAACAATGCAATTCCCTGCCGCCGGCCCCAAACCAAACGCATCAGCGGACGTTAGAGAGCGAACGCATCCCTGCGAGCAATTCCGTGAGCTTTTCTCCAAAAAGCTCCGCCAGACGCGGCCGTAGGATGACGCCTTATTTGTTAATATCCTGCTTCGACTGCAACCGGCCAATCAAGACCCTGATACTTTGCTTTTGTGCGTCAATTGTCGCAGCCGCTTCCGCCGCTTTTGCTTCAGCCAGCGCACCATCGAAATCGCCTGCGGCTGATTTTAAACGCGCTGAGGCCAGGTGCCCGGGAACGGTTTGCGGAGCCTTTTCACTAACCGTTTTAAATATCGTCATCGCCTCGTCGCTGCGTTTCTGCGCCTGCAGGCCGCGGGCATAGCCGTACAACTGGAGTGGTGACGCTACTTGCATGGCCTGGTCGCGCACCTGCTTTGCTTCGTCCGCGCGATTCAGTGCCTGCAATAGATCTGCCTTGGTACTCAAGTTTTCGAATCGCTTTTCATTCTGAATAGATAAATCCGCCCACTTGAGGCCGTCCTCGAGATTGGTTTTATGCGTCAGGCAAAAGTTGGCCGCTTCATTCAACGGCTCCCACGAGAATTGAGCACGACCGCGCAACTGGTTCCGGATGGAGGATATGACGGTGTCGTTTAGATTAACCGAGACCCGGAACGGGACCGCCACTTTCTCCCATTTCATTGTCACCGTGACTGCATCGGGCTTGAGATCCTCGAATTCGTATTCGAGCGCTTCTTCCATCTCGATTGGACGTGGCTTCAGGTCGATTCGGAGCGCGTCTTCGCTCTGGTTGTAAGTGTAACTTCCCCATGCCACCGCCACTTTGGAAAAGATAACGGTCCAGCTATCGGCGTTTGGAATCATCTGCAGACCGTAAGTGCCGGCGGGAAGCGGTTTGCCTTCGATTGAAACCGGCGTGCTAAATTCAATCGTGGTATTTTCGTTAGCTCCAGCCCGCCATACCTGACCCAGCGGCACCAATCCGCCCCAGATTTTGCGACCGTTAACGACAGGACGATGGTACGTGATGGTTATGTCGGTGACGCCCACCCGTTGTTTGACCTGCGCGGCCTGGCTGGCATACGGCAGATCAAGGACTGATTGAGATTGAACATTCGCAACTGTGCAAAGCGTTAGGATCAAAACGCTGGCCAAAGAGAAATTTAAGTTCATGGATGTGTTCGGTTGAAGTGAAAGATAAGTAGTTGAAGCATAACCAGAACGCCAGCGCATTTAGGCGACGGCTTTTTACTGGACGTCCCAAAACATCAGCAGAACCTTCGTTCTCATGAATAAACTCTCAGTATCGATTGCTGCTATTTTTCTGCTCTCGTGGCAACCTTCGCCTTCAAATGGACAACAACGCGCCCGGGTCAGTCCGCATGACACTACCAACGCAACGATCGACGGGGGCGAAATTAAGATCGTGTATGGGCGGCCTTACACCAAAGACCCGAAAACCGGAGCGAAGCGCAAAATTTGGGGAGGACTCGTTCCATTCGATAAAGTTTGGCGGCTTGGAGCAGATGAGGCCACGCTGTTTACGACCACGCAACCCCTGGAGCTCGGCGGCAAATCGATTCCGGCGGGGAGCTATACCTTATTCATGCTCCCGCATGATGAGAAGTCGGCCACGCTAATCGTGAACAAACAAATCGGCCAATGGGGTACGAAGTATGATGAGAAACAGGATTTCGCGCGCGTAGATATGAAAGGGGAACCGGTGAGTTCAGCAGCCGATCAACTCGCGATCGCGGTCGACAGTAATCCGAGCGGCGGCGGCACGATAAAAGTGACTTGGGAAATACTCGGTGGATTTCAAGGTCCAAAAATAAATCAACCACCGCGGTGATGTGCGACTTGAGTTCGAAATAATTCTGTAGAGGCAGCCGTGTCGGCTGCACGTCTTTAAATTTGCAGGCGGCACGCCTGCCACCACAGGACGGGCGAATTCCTCCCCTCTCTTTCTACCCCACTTGCTCGCTCTTACCCTTTGTTCGCCGCCGCCCGACCTCGCGATGGCGAGCTCCACGCTCGCTACTCAGTCACTCCGCGCGCAAAGCAATCATCGGTTCGACGCGACTCGCTCTGCGCGCCGGGACCCAGCAGGCAAGAAGCGCGATTCCTAACAAGAGCAAGGCAACACACATAAAAGTGATCGGATCGAAAGCGCTCACGCCATAGAGCAGGCTCTTCATCATGCGCGCGCCTCCGAAGGCAATGAGTAATCCGCTCAACGAACCAATTGCCGCGAGGAACATGCCTTGTTTCAAGATGAGCTTTTGCACGTCGGAAAGCTGCGCGCCAAGAGCCATGCGTAATCCAATCTCACGCGTGCGTCCCGCGACTACGTGCGACATGACACCGTAAATTCCAACGGCGGCAAGCACCAGCGCCAGAACACCGAAACTACCAAGGGCGATTGCAGCCATGCGCGCAGGAAAAAGTGATGTGCCCAGGTGTTCTTTCAGGGTTTTGGCGGCGTACACGGAAATCGACGGATCGAGTTTTTGTACTTCACCGCGCAAAGCGCTCAACACCTGCCGCGGGTCACTGCGCGTGCGCGCCACCAATGTAACTGTGCCGCTGTAATCACGATAGAGCGGCGTATAGAGCGCGGGCTTGGGATCTTCGCCTAACGAATTGTATTTTCCGTCGGGCACTACGCCAACAATCTCGAAGAACGGATCCTGTGGCCCATGCCAGTTGAAGCGCCGGCCGATCGGGTCCTGCCCGTTGAAGAATTTTTTCGCGAACGTCTCGTTCACGACCGCGACGCGACTTTCCTTCTTGTTTTCGTCATCGCGAAAATCGCGACCGCGTAATGGAATGCCCATGACATCGAAATAACCGGGGCTGCTCTCGATCGGGATCGCGATCGGCAAGTTGCTCGCGCCTTTAAACTCCGTGCCCTCGATATAAACGGTGTTGTCGTTGTAATTGAGACCGAGCGGGAGGTAATCAGTCAGCGCGGTGTGTTCGACTTGCGGCAAGGCCTTCGCTCGCTCGAGCACTTGTCGTTGAAAGGTGCGGCCGCGTTCCTCGTCGTAGCCTTGCAAGCTGACATCGAACGAAATTGCGACCGCGTTTTCTGGATTGAAGCCTGGGCGCATCCTCTGCGCAGCTTGCAGACTGCGCACAATGAGGCCGGCGCTGATGAGCAGAATCAACGAGAGGCTGACCTGCACGACAACGAGGAAGTTGCGCAAACGCGAGCGACGGAAGCCCGCCATCGATGATTCGCTTTTCAAGGCGGGCACAAGTTGTGGTTTCGACGATTGCAGCGCCGGGATGAGACTGAAGAGAATCCCCGTCGCGATCGAGAGCAGCAGCGCGAAGCTGAGCACGCGCCAATCCGTACGCAGGTCGAACAACAAAGTAACGTCGCTCGGCAAGCGAATGCCTCGTACCGCCCGATTGATTGCGGCAGCGAGGAACACGCCTGCCGCGCCCCCGCTGAGTGAAATGAGAAGGCTCTCCGTGAGGAGTTGCCTGACGAGGCGTCGCCGACTAGCACCAATCGCAAGCCGCACCGCAATTTCCCGCTGCCGTTCCGTCGCGCGCGCCAGCAGCAGGCTGGCCAGATTCACGCATGCGAGCAAAATCACGAGCGCACCCACGGCGGCGAGCACGCCGGTGAAGGCAAAGACAGAATTCGCAATGTCGGGAATGAACAAGCCGGGTTTCCCGAGCCGAATGCCGCGGCCGACGTTTTGCGGATAATCCTTTGCCAGTTGTGCAGTCAATGTCTCAAGCGCAGTCCTCGCCTGAGCGAAAGACACATCCGGCTTCAACCGGCCGACGGTGAAAAGGTTTCCCGCGTCACGTTTCTCCAAATAGTTGTTCCCGGGCTCGATCGTCTTCGCCATCATTACGGGGATGAACATCTCGGGATCGTAGGCGACTTCGGTGCCAATGAATCCTTTCGGCGCGACGCCGATAACAGTGAACGGGCGGCTATTGAACTCCACCGTCTTGCCGACGATCGCGGGATCGCCGCCAAATCGGTGTTGCCAGCAATTGTAACTGATCACAGCTACGGGATGTGAATCAGGTGTTTGATCTTCTTCAGGCAAAAACGCGCGGCCCAGCATCGGCTTCACGCCGAGAACATCGAAATAATTTCCCGAGACGAGATACCCCCAGACCCGCTGACTGGAGTTGTTGACGGTGAGACTGCTGACCACGACACGGTAAACGAACAGACCGGAGAAGACGGTGTTACGATCGCGGTAATCTTTGTAGTTGGGGTACGACTGCAGGCTCCAATCGGCACCCTGGTTCGTCGTGCTGTAAAGTTCGACCAACTGCGAAGGCTCCTTCACGGCGAGTGGCCGCAGCAAAGCCGTATCGACTAAACTAAAGATCGAAGTGTTAGCGCCGATCCCGAGCGCCATGGAAAGGATGGCGAGCGCGGCGAAGCTGGGTTGCTTGATGAGTTGGCGAAAGCCGAAGCGGATATCCTGCAGAAGTTTCTCCATAAGCGCTAGGTCTCTGCATCTGAGATGCAACGTAGCCGCGCTTTGGATTCAGGAAATTCGCTGCCTTCGGAGTTTCAGCCGCTCTTGATCCATTAGCCCCTGTTTAGCCCTCCGCTTCGACGTATTTCGGCCTCGGAAATGTTAAGTCTTTTGATCTGATCGCTGTGTCTTCTGGACGTGATTATGATCTATTGCTTCTCGCTCGCTTTTTTCAGCGTCTCCTCTGCTGCCTTGCGGATTTCACCGCGCCTCTCTTCGGTATCGGACCACGATGAGGCAGGTGCGGCATGCGAATCGAGCAGCGACAAAGCTCGCTGCGCGTGCTCGCGCGCCATGTCTTTTTCGCCATTCGCCAAGTGTGCGTCCGCCAGATCGCTTTGCACGTCCGCCGATTGCGGATACGCGATCTCCACCAGCGTGAAGACTTCGAGCGCAGTCTTCGCATCGCCATCACGCTGGAAATCTTCGCCGATACTCTCGGCCGTAACCTCGGGGAACAACTGCGCCTGCGGATCTTTCTTCCGCGCTTCAAGCAGTTGCTGCTTCACTTCCGCGATCCCTACGATGCCGCCGAAGTTGAGCTGATTCAGCACCTGCGGCGAGGCTAAAGTATCTGCTAGTGGCAGTGCCGGCGTCCCAAGCAGAGTGCTCTTGAACCAGTCAACGATGATCCCCGGCAGTTCCGGATGCGGCTTGAACATGTCGGTTCCGTGCCCACCCTTGGCCGGAACCTTCCCGCTATCAAGAAAAGTCTCGTACCACAGCCAGGGCGCGTCTTCGGTCTGCGAGTAGTGCACCAGTTTTTTGATAGGGCTGGAAGCGGTGATGTAGAGCAACTTCATCTCCTCCTGAGTCGGCGGATATTCGTCGTTGTCGTCCATTACATACAGCTGCGGCAATTGCGATGCCTGATGCAGAAATTCCATTCCCGAGCGCACCGTTTCACCGGAAAGTAATACCAACGATTTCACTTGGGCTGGATGTCGCCGCGCAGTCTCTACAACGCTTTCCACGCCCAGGTTGCCGGCGCCGCCCGCGCCAATCACCTCGCGATTCACGCCCGGTTGTGAACTCAAGTATTGGAATGCGGCGTCCAGATCGCTCGGCCACCAAGTTTTCCAGTACGCGGTGCGATTGGCTTCGGTGTCATACTTGCCGCCGCTTTCGCCGTGTGCGCGGCTATCCAGTGTGAGCACGTGAATGCCGACCGCTGCGAGTTGCGCTGCCAGGTCGTCCCAGGATTTGCGAGTTCGGTTGCTCTGATGGAACAACAACACACCTGGGCCTGGTTTCGCTGCGGCGAAGTAGGTCCCTTTCAAAGTTGTGCCGTCACCTGACTTAAAATCGACATCGTGTCCGATGTTCTTCGTCGGTGCCGCGAACGCCACTGTCCCAGATAGAATTGCTGAAAAAAGAAACACGTGTGTCGTTTTCATTTCGAATCCTTCTCCTGAAAGTCATTTCTGATCACTTTGCCGTCCTTCATGACGAAGCGGACTCGTTCGAGTTCGCTGATGTCTGCGACCGGATCACCGGCAACCGCAATAAGATCGGCAAATTTTCCCGCCTCAATCGATCCGATGCGGTCCTGCCAACCCAGCATTTCTGCGGCGTTGGTCGTGATGGCACGAATCACGTCAAGGGAGGGCATCCCGGCTTCATGCAAAGTAGGAAATCTTGATACCGACGCTTGCCCTCGTGTTTTTCCGGGGTAGAACCAGCCCATGTCGGATCCGGCCGCGAACTTCACGCCCGACTTCATGACCCGCTGAACCAGGTTGTCGTACTGCCGATCGTAGGGCTCAGCGGACGCATCTGGAAATGGCGCTCCCTTCAAAAGTTGCTGAGCCAGATCGCTGTAGCGCTGCTTGGTACGCTTATCGGAACCAAGACGCTCAGGTCGCAGCTTTAGAGACATCGCAATAGTTCCCTCGAAAATCTTGGTAAAAAAGTCGCCATAGGAAGTGGGTGTAAAGTCGAAAAAGATCCCCTTGTCGCGCATCTGCTTAAGTTGCGCGTCGGTCGCTTCATTCCCGTGCTCTATGGAATCAGCGCCGGCATCGATCGCGGTTTGGATGCTGTGCTTGTCGACCGCGTGGACAGCAACCTTGAGGTGCGCGCGATGCGCTTCTTCAACAACGGCGACAAGTTCAGGAACCGTGAGATTTTCATCCGCTGTAACTTTGATCACGTCGACGTTCTGAAACTCGTTCTCCCGTACCGCCTGCCGGGCCCGGTCTGCTCCGTCGATCAACAAAAATTCCTGTTGAAGGATGGCCTCGGCCAGGGCGGGATTGAGGCTCTGCACATATGAACTTCGTGTGATGAGTTTGCGTGCAGAAGCCAGAATCCTTGGGCCAACCGTACGACCGGCGTTGATCGCGTCGCGCAGTTCAGTATCACCATCAATGCCGGAGTGACCAAGATTGCGTACCGTGGTGATACCACTCTCCAAGTCTTCTCGAGCCATTTGCTCGCCCAAGAACACTCGTTTGCTTGGCGATTCGACAATCGCCAGCAATAGCGCCGGCGCAAAGCTGCCGTTGTAGTGACGCGCCCGCTCGGCTTCCGCTGGCGCGATCGGGTCAATCAGCAAGTGGGTGTGACTGTCGATCAAGCCGGGGAGCAAGGTTGCGCTGCCTAAGTCAATGGTCTTGGCGCCGGCGGGCACATGCGGCTGTACCTGCGAAACCGGTCCAACCTCTTTGATTTTGCCGTTCTCAATCAGCACGGCGGCGGACGAGAGCACGTTTCCAGAGCGGGGATCGAGCAACCGGCCAGCTTTTATCAGAATAGGCGAGGGCGATTGGGCGGCCAGTTGTGTAGCAGCAAATATTCCGACTGCGAACGAAAAGATTAGGCTTACGTTCATACGTTCTTTTCGGATGAGATGCATCAGAATCATTTTTGTTCCCGCGACCGAAAAAATTTGAGGAACCCTCGCGCCCGTTCTCTGGCAAATCTTTGCTCGTCACCGGGAACAAACTCCCGTCTGGAGACTCCCATCTTGGGATAACGGCGAGATGTCCGCCGACCTGGAGTTTGAAAATCTGGTGAAGCTTTACTATCGCGATCTATATCAGTTTGGTTTGAGTTTGACCGGAAACGAAACCGACGCAGCTGATCTGACGCAGGAGACTTTCTACATTTGGGCCAACAAAGGCCACCAGCTTCAGAAGTCGGCGAGCGTGAAAAGCTGGCTCTTCACGACGCTGCATCGCGAATTTCTCAAATCCCGCCGTCGCCAAAACCGTTTTCCCAACCAATCACTTAACGAAGGCACCGAGGATTTGCCGAATGTGCCGCCGGACTGCGCGGAGCGGGTAGATTCGCGGACGCTGCTTCGCATTCTGGGCGAGATCGGCGAAGATTTTCGTGCGCCGCTTGTGCTCTATTACATGGAAGATTTGTCCTACAAAGAAATCGCCGACATCCTCTCGCTTCCGCTCGGCACGGTACAATCTCGGATCGCGCGCGCGAAAATTCAGCTTTTGCGCCGGTTAAGTGAAACGAGTTTGCCGCTTGAGCAGACAAAATGAATACGCGCGAAGCCAAAGAGATCCTCCTTCTCTATCGCGGACCGATTGACGATTCCGATCTGCAATTTCGCGCGGCTTTGGACTATGCCAAAAGCGATCCGGAACTTGGCCAATGGTTGCGAGAGCAAACCGAGTGTTACGATACCATCCGAGCGAAGCTTCGCGCGATCGAACCGGCGCCTGGACTGTCTGAGAAAATTGTGCGCAACCGGCCGATTCCGTTTCCACGCGATTGGTCGCGCATTGCTCAGCTCGCTGCGGCCGTCCTCATCTCGGTCGGTATCACCGCGCTGCTTATGAAATGGTCGGAGCACCGCCACTCTTCGGTCGCGGACGCGCAGGAAATTCTCGTGACTGGCGAGGTGCTCGATATGACTTGCTATATCGCCTCCAACTTGAGTGGTCCCGATCACGCTAAGTGCGCCAGAATATGCATTAGGAATGGTTTGCCCGCTGGAATCAAAACTCGAGATGGAAAGGTATATTTGCTGACCGGCGAGCCTGGCCATTCGGTCAACGCCGAGCTGGCGGACTACGCTGCCCAGATTGTAACAATCAAAGGAAGGCAAACTGTGCGAGACGGTTTCACGCAACTTCAAGTCGAAGAAATTCGGAAATTGTGACAGAGCGAGGCAGCTACAGCGTTAGTAACCTTGATATAAAATAGCAATTGCGCAGTATGGCCGAACAGAGACCGAAAAACAGACCCGGTTGCAGATAGGACACGTCTTGTTCATCGACGTTGTCGGGTACTCCAAACTGCTGATGAATCAGCAAAGCGAATTTGAATTCGCCGCGAAACTTTCACCTTGCGTGGCTTAAGTGCATTCTCTTCGCTGAATGCATTGAATATGAATACCGTGATCTTTGGTAAGTAAATGCGTGCACCAGCGTGACGATTCGCATGGTTGCGAATTCGAGACAAGCACCACTCACGATGAACCGTTTTAAGCGATGGCTGCCGGGACTGCAGATCCTGAGCACTTACCAAGCCGCCTGGTTTGCGCGCGATCTGATGGCTGGGCTAGTGCTGGCTACGATGCTGGTGCCGGTCGGTATCGCCTATGCGCTGGCTTCGGGCGTTCCCGGAATTTATGGGCTGTATGCCACGATCGTGCCCTTGTTTGCATACGCGCTCTTTGGTCCCAGCCGCATCCCGGTTCTCGGGCCGGATTCGGCTCTCGCCCCCGTGATTCTCGCGGTCGTGCTCCCTCTCTCGGCTGGCGATCCTATGCTTACGGTAGCTCTCGCGAGCATGATGGCAGTGGTGTCGGGTTTGGTGTGCGTGTTGATTGGTGTGTTGCGACTAGGGTTTGTCACGGAGCTGCTCTCCAAGCGATTCGCTACGGATACATGAACGGCATCGCGCTCACAGTGCTGATCAGCCAGCTGCCGAAGCTCTTCGGCTTCTCAATTGACGGCGTCGGTCCAGTGCGCGACCTCATGCTGATCGCCAAAGGTATTCTCGGGGAACAGGTGAACTGGACATCCTTCGCAGTTGGCGCCAGCACACTCGCGGCAATTCTTTTGCTTAAGCCCTACAAGCGCATCCTGGGTCTTCTGCTCGCGGTCGTCGGCGCGACTATCGTCGTTGATATACTGAACCTCAACGCTAACGCCGGCGTAAAAGTTCTCGGTCCGCTGCCGCAAGGACTGCCCTCGTTCGCCTTGCCGATCATCAATTTTGCTCATCTGGGCGAAGTCGTTATCGGTGGGTGTGCTGTCGCGATGGTGGCATTCGCGGACACGAGTGTCTTGTCGCGGACCTATGCCGCCAAGACGCGGACGCCCGTTGATCCAAATCAGGAAATGATCGGCCTGGGCGCCGCGAATACGCAGCTGACCGGAGTTGTGGGCGCCGTCGCGGTTCTTCTGGTGTGCGCACCCAACCTTCTGAAGGATCTGCCCAGCAGCGCGCTCGGCGCGGTCGTGATTGCCGCAGCCATCGGCTTGTTCGAATTCGCAGACCTGCGTCGCGTCTTCCGCATGCAGCGATGGGAATTCTGGCTATCGATTGTCTGTTTTGTCGGCGTTGCTGTGTTCGGCGTGATTCCCGGCATCGGCATCGCAATCGGCATAGCGGTCATTGAGTTCCTGTGGGACGGCTGGCGGCCACACTACGCAGTACTCGGCCGAGTGGATGGTGTTCGAGGCTTCCACGACATAAAGCGTTATCCTGGTGCGCGCCGTGTTCCTGGTCTGGTGCTGTTTCGTTGGGACGCACCTCTCTTTTTCGCTAATGCCGAGCTCTTCCACCAGCGCGTGCTCGAGGCCGTTGCACAATCGCCGACTCGGGTACGGCGAATCATCGTGACGGCCGAGCCCGTCACCAGCATTGACGTGACTTCGGCTGACATGCTCGCCGAGCTCGAGCACACGCTGACCGAATCCGGCATCGAGTTGCGGTTCGCCGAGATGAAGGATCCGGTTAAAGACAAGCTAAGACGCTTCGAGCTATTCGAACGCTTCGGCGCCGCAAACTTCTATCCGACTATTGGCAGCGCCGTGGACGGCTATCTTGAAGAGTACCCGGTCGACTGGAAGCCTTGAGCTACGTTTGTGTGGAGTAGTGGTTTCTGGTTGGTCTGCTTAGCTGCTGGGTAATACACAAGATGCGTTCATTGCATACAAAAAAGTCCCCGATTGCGGGACGCCCTCGCCACCACGTGAGGTCCGAGCGGGACTGGCATTACGTGCGCAATCCGATCTTAGCCATCGCCGTTGATCGTATTGATCGAGATTAGCGGCCATAATAATGTCGATCTCATCGCGCCGCATCACATGACATCGCCCTCGCTCGATTACTACGGCATTGAAGAACTTCTCACTGATAAGGAACGCGCCATCCGCGATCGGGCGCGGCGGTTTGTGCAAGAGGAGGTGATGCAGGAGGTCGTGCCCTGCCATCGGGCTGGCAAATTCCCTGAGCACCTCATTCCACGGATGGGCGCGCTCGGTTTCTATGCTCCGCAATTAAAGGAGCACGGCTGCGCCGGGCTGAGCTATACTGCCTACGGTCTCATCATGCAGGAGCTGGAACGGGCTGATTCCGGCCTCCGTTCCCTCGCGTCGGTCCAGGGCCCCCTTACTATATATGCCATTCACTCCTTCGGAACGCCGGAACAACAGAAACGCTGGCTTCCAGGACTGGTGACCGGCACGCGGGTCGGCTGTTTCGCGTTAACCGAACATGGACACGGCTCTGACCCCGGCGGAATGGAAACGCGTGCCCGGCTGGACGGCGACCATTATACCTTAAATGGCAGTAAACGCTGGATCGGGAATGCTTCCATCGCCGATGTAAAAGTGGTCTGGGCGAAGGACGACGACGGTAAGATTGCAGGATTCGTGGTGGAAAAAGATGCGCCGGGATTTCGGGCAAACGACATCGAAGGCAAGTTCAGTCTGCGCATGTCGCGCACATCGGAATGCTGGTTCGAGAACTGCCGCATCCCGGCGGCGAATCGCCTGCCGAATGCTTCGGGTTTGCGGGCGCCCCTGTCCTGTCTTTCGCAGGCCCGCGTTGGTATCGCCTGGGGTGTGATCGGCGCGGCGATCGATTGCTATGAAACAGCACTGGCCTACGCCAAGTCGCGCGAACAGTTCAATCGACCGATCGCCGGTTTCCAATTGGTGCAGGAAAAACTGGTCTGGATGATTCAGGAAATTACCAAGGCTCAATTGCTGGCGCTGCGCCTCACCCGAATGATGGAAGCAGGTCCGGTTCGTCCGGAGCAGATTTCGCTGGCAAAACGCAATAATGTCTGGATGGCGCTGGAATGCGCCCGTAAAGCTCGTGACTTACTTGGCGCCGTCGGCATTACCGACCGCTATTCCGTGATCCGGCATCTTATGAATCTTGAGGCCGTCTCGACCTACGAAGGCACTCACGATATCCATACCCTGGCGATTGGTCGCGATATTACGGGTATCAGCGCCTTTGGCGGTTGAGTTGGAGGGACACGCGCTGCGATTAATTTGCGGAAGCGCAGGTTGCCGGGTAGCGCGCGCGTCTCGCGCTTTGGTTTCGGCGTCTCGCCGAAACAATCTTTGGAAAAGTCCGCGAAGGCGAGACGTCTTCGCCAGCACGCGAGACGCGCGCTCTACCCCGGGATGACAGAGTCTGAAGATTGGTTAAGTTAAGAAAGCGACTTCTAGCTCTTCTTCTTTTTCCTCTGCAAGCGGGCAGGATGAAGGTTGAGGGGTCAAAATTTCAACTCTCAACGTTACTTATGGAACCTGTTTACATCCTCGGCGCCGGACGCACTGACTTTAAGCGCAACATGAAGAAGGAAGGGAAAACGATTCGCAACCTCATCACCGAAGCTGGAAAGAAAGCTCTCGACGATGCGAAAACGGATCCAGCAGAAATTCAGGCCGCCGCGGTTGGAAATTTCAATGCCGGGCAGTTCACCAAGCAATTGCACCTCGGCGCGTTTATTCCGGAAATCGATCCAAAATTGCATGGCATTCCGACCATGCATACCGAGGCGGCTTGCGCATCCGGAGCGCTATCGGTCCTGCTCGGTGCGCAATGGATCATGGGCGGATTTTGCGATTCCGTCCTTGTGGTTGGTGCAGAGCAGCAAAAGACAATGTCGTCCCTCGATGGTTCGGATGTTCTGGGTGCGGCCGCTGATTATCACATCGAGAAACCGGAGTACGGCGATTTCATGTTTCCGAAATTGTTTGGCCGCATCGCCCAGATTTACATCGATAAGTATGGCGCATCCGAGGAGGACCTGGCGTGGGTGGCCTACAAAAATTACGCCCACGCCCGGCTCAATCCGTTGGCGCAAATGCGGGAGGCCGATCTCACCTACGATTGCGCGTCGCAGCTCTCCGATAAAAACCCGAGCGTCGCGCCGCCTTTGAAGGTATCGGATTGTTCTCAGATCACTGATGGCGCGGCTTCGCTGGTGTTGGTTTCCGGCAAATACTTGGATCGCATCGGTCGCGACAAATCTACCTTGCCCCGCCTGCTCGGGTTCGGTCACACCACCGATTATCTCGCGTTGGAAAAGAAGGATGCACCCACATTTTCAACTGCGCGGAAAGCGGCGGAAAAAGCATTTGGCATGGCCGGGCTCACTCCGCGTGATATCCACGGGGCGGAAGTGCATGATTGTTTTTCAATCACCGAAATTGTTGCATATGAGATTCTCGGTCTGGCGGAGAAGGGCAAGGGCGCTGAGTTGGCGAAGAGCGGAGCGACCGCGCTGCCGCAGGTCCGCGGCGAGCACATCAAGGGCAAAGTTGATTGGGAGATTCCAGTCAACGCTGGTGGAGGACTGATTGGCGATGGTCATCCGGTTGGAGCGACGGGCGTCCGCCAGGTCGTTGAAGCCTATCAGCAGCTCACCAGCCAAGCCGGCAAACGACAAATCGAAGGCGCGAAGCGTTATTTGACCTTCAACATGGGCGGAAGTCTGACTACTTCCGTGGCCATGATTTGGGGACGGGATTAGGCGGCTTCTTCCACGCTCGCAATTAAGCGTCCAAGCGAACCACAAACAACGTGCGCTGGTCATCCCGAGCGCAAGCGCGGGATCTCGCCTATGGTCGGTGAATCCGGAAGATAGCTTGTGCGCTCATCCTCGGCTTGCGAGATCCCTCGTCCTCTTCGGGGTTCGGGATGACCGCGTTCGGTGTCGCCCTGGTGTTAGTTATCCGCAACACTGCTTCTTGCCGTGTGATTACTGCGACCGGTGGCTTTCCACCAGCCGGCATCATCGACGCCGGCTACAACGACCTACCGGGCAAGCACTACATCTTTCTTTGACCAGGTATGAGATTGGCCGCAGTGCGGGCAATTGAATTTGCTCGTTTTAATTTTGGCTTTGACCCATAAATCTTCCCTGATTGTCTGCCCACTCGGCGTGAGTTTCGCCGTCGAGGGGCACCTGATTAATAGCCGTTTGATAATCGGTCCCCGGGCTTTCGGGGGAGCTGTCGTTTCCAGGAAGTTCATATATCGAATGAGTTAAGAGCCTGCCCAAGGAAGAAGCGGGCTTGATTCTAGAAGCGCCACTATTCTCGATTTTCTCTTCGAACGCAAGTATAATGGCTAAAACTTGATTCCGACTTTTTGCACCTCGGCGTAGGGCAAAAGCCAGATCAATGATTCATCGTGCAGATCGACCACCTGGATTCGATTGCCCCAGGGATCGCGAAAGTCGCATCGGAACGGCCGTTCCAGTTTCAAACCATATTTCTCCTTCACCTTCTTGCGCACCTCATTCAGTTGTTTCTCATCGCGCACAATTAACCCGAAATGGCGAACCCGGTCCGCTCTTACCTCAGCGACTTGGAAGATGGCGAGAAACTGGTGTTCACCCAGTTTCAAGAAAGCGTCGCCTTCGCCGCCATCCATTTTCTGCAGATTGAATACATCCTGATAAAACTTTACCGCCGCCTTTACATCGCTTACTTCGATCGCGAGGTGATTGCATCCGTAAACTTGCGCGCTCATGAATGCACGGTAACAGAGATGCAATCCGGGGGCGAATAATGAAAGATCTCACCCAGGGCTCGGTCACCAAGCATCTGCTGCAAATGACGGCCTTTCTCGCCATCAGCATGGTGGTGCAGACGCTTTATTTGCTGGCCGACCTTTATTGGGTGGGCCGTCTTGGCAAAGAGGCGATCGCGGCGGTCGGTGTCGCCGGCAATTTCACCATGGTAGTACTGGCTCTGACACAAATGCTTGGTGTTGGGACGACGACACTCATCTCGCAAGCCACCGGTCGAAAGGATCAGCCGCAGGCCGAGCTCGTATTCAATCAATCTTTTGTCATGTCGCTGATTGTCGCCGCTCTTCTTGGCATTTTTAGTTTTCTGTTACGAAATGTCTACTGCGAATCCCTGAGCGCTGATGCTGTCACCGCATCTCTGGCAAAGAGTTACCTGGTTTGGTTTATTCCAGGCCTCCTGCTTCAGTTCCCACTGGTAGCATTGGGATCCGCTTTACGCGCGACGGGCATCATTAAGCCTACAGTCGGATTCCAGGTTCTTAGTGTTGTGTTGAATATGATACTCGCGCCGCTATTGATCTTCGGCGTTGGACCTTTCCCAAGGCTTGGCGTTACGGGCGCGGCTCTTGCCACCTTCATCGCCATCCTTGTTGCTGATGTTCTGATGATACTCTACTTCGAGCGCAGCTATCATTACTTGCGGTTCCGGTTCGCGCAGTTTCGCCCGCAAACCAAAATCTGGAATAAGATGCTTCGCATCGGATTGCCGGCGGGCGCGGAGTTCATCCTGATCTCGGTCTATATCATGATTGTCTATTTCATCATTCGTGGCTTCGGGCCAGCTGCCCAGGCCGGATTTGGAGTGGGCGCTCGCCTCATGCAGGCGTTATTTCTGCCTGTGGTCGCTCTTAGCTTTGCGGTGTCTCCGGTTGTTGGCCAAAATTTTGGTGGGCGCCATGGTGATCGAGTCCGTCAATCGATCTACTCCGCAATTGGTCTTGGTTCGATAATGATGCTCTTCCTGACCCTTGGGGCGCAATTTTCTTCGGCCACGATCATTCGCGTCTTCTCCAATGGCTCTTTTTGCCTTGCCCGCTATCCTGCTGTCATTCCATCCGGGATTTCAGATTAGGCATGTCTGGTATTTGTCTGTCGGCTCAATCGTCTTCCAAGCGTGCCTCAATCTGTTTCTTCTCTGGCGCGAGCTGCAACGCAAACTGTCCACAGTGTTGGCGAATGACATAATTGCTCCGGGAGGCGCCGTCGCCAGCTAGCTTGGGCTCAAATACCCTCGTCGCTCTACCAGGAAAAATGCTAGACTCGATAACTTCATCCTGGCCCAAGAGTATCAGCCAAACCGCATGCGCGGCCGGCGCTGATGATCACCTTTTCCATCATGAGCCCGATCACGATGACGAAAAAATTGCTGAAATGGTTGCGCGCAGGCAAAAAGAGGTTGCCGGAACCGGCTCAAGCTTGCGAGTGGGAGCCGCATCCGAAGGTGCCGAGGTCAAGCTGAATCGCGCGGGCTAACTTGTTTCTGTAGCGGCGGTCTATAACCGCCGGATTCAATATTTCGCAAGAATTGTTCGGCGGTCATAGACCGCTGCTACAGTCTCTTTTGAGAGTGGCCGAATTTCGCGCGAGATTCGGCTTATGCCATTGTCGTCTGCATCACGCGCGATCATTCATCTCGACATGGATTGTTTCTATGCCGCCATCGAAGTGCGCGATCGGCCCTCCCTCCGAGGCAAGCCCGTCGGCGTTGGCGGCGCGCGCGATCGGCGTGGTGTCCTCACCACCTGTAACTACGAAGCGCGAGCCTTCGGAATTCGCTCAGCCATGCCGACCTTCATGGCGCTGCAACGTTGTCCGAACTTGATCGTCTTACCGACACGTTTTGATGTCTATCGTAAGGAAGCAGGAATAGTTCGTGAAATCATGCATCGCTTCACGTCGCTGGTAGAAACACTCTCCCTTGACGAAGCTTACCTTGATGTCACTGCGAATATGCGTCCGCCAGGACCGCTGGCACGGGAGGTTCGCGATACGATTTTCAAGGAAACCAAATTGACCGCGTCCGCCGGGGTTGGTCCAAACAAACTGGTCGCAAAAATCGCCAGCGAAATTAACAAGCCCAACGGTCAATACGAGGTAAAGCCGGAAAAGGTTTCTGAGTTCATGCATCCGTTGCTGGTACGCAAGCTGTGGGGAATTGGCGCGGTCACCGAGGAAAAGCTCGCCCGTGCCGGCATCACTACCTGCGGCGAGATGCAACGGCTTTCGCGTCCAGAATTACATGAGCTTTTCGGCAAGTTCGGCAGCGAACTCTACGATCTTTGCCGTGGGATAGATGACCGGGTGGTCGAGCCGAATCGCGAGCGCAAATCATTAAGCACGGAAGAAACCTTCAGCAGTGATCTAACGACGCTTGAACAATGCGACGAGAAAGTGACTGAGTTATTCGAAGAACTTGCGGCCGAACTAGCACAGAAAGAGCCGACTAGACGAATAACAAAAATATTTCTAAAGCTGAAGTTCTCCGACTTCACACGCACGACAATTGAGCGAGCTGGGCTTGGTCCGAATCTCGGCAACTATCATTTATTACTCGAAGAAGCGTTCTCCCGGACTGGAAAGAAGATTCGCTTAATTGGGATAGGCGTTCGGTTCGCCGAGATCGAACAGGAAGTTGCGCAGCTATCGTTGTTGTAGATGTGACTGGGAGGAGCGACTTCAAAGTCGTCCATGTCGCGGTTTTGTTTTTGAATTTAACTCCGACTTACAGTTCTTTTCTTTATGCGCAAAGTAAATACCAACAACATGGAGGAGCTGGTTTGGTCTTCGCCGAAAGGCAAATTTGCCGGCGCAGGCAAACAGGTTTCTGAGGCGCTGGGACGGAAACCTTTTTCGATCGATCTAATGGAACGGCATCCGTTCGATATCGAGATTGCCCGGATCCCGCCAGGAAAAGCGGCTTATCCTTATCACACCCACAGCGCGCAATGGGAGTTCTATCACATCATTGCCGGTCGCGGAGTTGCGCGACACCGGGGTGGAAAGACGTCGATCGAACCTGGCGACGCCTTCATTTTTGCTCCAAATGAGCCGCACCAGTTGATCAATAACGGAAATGAAGACCTGGTAATGTACGTGGTAGCCGACAACCCAATCGGTGAGTCGAGCTATTATCCCGATAGCAAAAAATGGCTCGTCCGTTGTCCTGAGCGAGCCATCCTTCGATCGAATCCGCTCGATTATTTTGACGGCGAAGAGTAGGCCCTCAGCGCGCCAAAGCGAGCGCTTGGAAGTTAGGCTTCTAGCCATTCGCCAGTCCGGCTCGGACCTCGGCCGACGAGCTTCTAGCTTGTCGTCGCGTGTGCGATCGACGGGCAAGATGCCCACCGTCCGAGACAGGCAAGATAGCTATCTACGGTGCTGCTCCGCCATCAGCACCCGAGTCGGACACGACGGTGCGTGTCCCTTCACAATCATACTTATCCCATGTAGTAGCCGCCGTTCACGTTCAAAACGTGGCCAGTGATGTATGAAGCCATCGGTGAGGCCAGGAAGAGAATTGCGTTCACGATCTCGTTAGCCTCACCAAAGCGGCCGAGCGGAATCTGCTTAATGAAAGTTTGTGTCACCTCATCAGGCATCCCTTTGCTCATGCCGACGTCAATGAATCCCGGCGCAACTGCGTTAACGGTAATTTGATTTCGGGCGAGCTCGCGCGCGCTCACTTTCGTCAATGCGATGATAGCGGCTTTGCTCGAAGAATAATTGGCCTGGCCGAAGAGTCCCATCTGGCCGCTGACAGACGAGAGATTGATAACGCGACCGCCGTTGCGCAAGACCGCGGCGGCCTTCTGAGTGACAGTGAACGTACCGGTCAGGTTTACACGTACGACGTTTTCGAATTCCTCCAGCGTCATCTTCTTTATCGTCCGGTCGCGAATGATTCCTGAATTATTGACGAGAACATCCAGGCCGCCGCGCTTGTCGCCAATTTCCATCATCATCGATTCGACTTGAGTAGGATTGCTGACGTCGCATTCGATGACGAGCGGATCTTTCAGTGCTTGTGCCACATTTTGCGCATCGGCTTTGTTCTTTCCTTCGGAATCCGCGACGTAATTGACGACGCATTTCGCGCCCCGTTCCCCGAAGGCTTCGACCGTTTCGGCACCAATGCCGCGTGAACTGCCGGTCACGAGCACGATTTTCCCAGTGAAATCCAATAGATCGGGCATAGACAGGATTAACAGGATTAACAGGATGATTTGAAAAGCAAATCGGTTACGGTTTTGGTTTGCTCTACTAATCCCACAAATCCTATTAATCCTGTCTAACGATGCCGTCCTCGATTCGTATTCTCACCGCGGTTCCGATCTGCGATGGGCATGATAGCGCCATTAACACCATTAATCTCGAGTTCATCAGGCATGGGATCGAGGTGGTTTATCTTGGATTCCATCGCTATGTCGGCGACATCGTACGTGCGGCCATTCAGGAGGACGTGACTGCAATCGGGATTTCCAGTTACAACGGCGGCCACATCGAGTTTTTCGCCGACGTCGTTCGCCAATTAAAGAAGAAAGGGGCAGACAATATCGCGGTTTTTGGCGGTGGTGGCGGCACGATTACACACGACGATGCCAGGGAAATGAAACGCAAAGGCGTCGATCAAATTTTCTTTGCCGGAACCTCGCTCACCGAGATGGCCGATTATGTACGAAGGCAATACGCAAAGGGAGGGAAACGCCGCGCTAGCTCGAAACCCGATTTAGCACTCGCACGTAAGTTGAGCGAAATCGAAGATGCAGCTGCCAAAGGAAGAAAACACCGAACACCGAACACGGAATGCCGAACATCCAAAGTGATCGGCTTTACTGGCCCGGGTGGCGCAGGAAAGACGACCTTGATTGATGAAATAGTTCTGCGTTTTCTTCAGCGGAAACCAAAAACGCGTATCGCAATCTTATCGCACGATCCGAGCGTGATTGGTGAAGGCGCGTTGCTCGGGGATCGTGCAATGATGATCAACTCGCAGGACGATCGTGTGTTCATGCGCAGCATGGCAACGCGCGGCCAGGCCGGGGGACTTTCGCCGGCGACCGAAAGTTGCCTCGCGCTGCTCGCGCGTTCCGGGTTCGATTATGTGATTATCGAAACCGTCGGCACTGGTCAGGAAGCACTGCCATTTCGCAACAACCTGGTCGATCAAACTGTCCTGGTGATGAATCCCGATTACGGGGCGCGGTTGCAGTTACAGAAAATTGTGATGCTGGATGTGGCCGACATCGTGGTGGTAAACAAGACGGATCTGGAGCGGGCAAAAGCGGCGTTGTCGGAGATCGAGCAGCGATTGACGCAGAACAAGCGCAAACAGCAGGTTGTGGCCACAGTTGCGAAACGCCATCGTGATCCTGGCGTGGATGAATTGTTCGAGTTAATTACAAAAGCTCCATCATCCCGAGCGAAGTCCAGGGATCCCGATGCGTGACCTTAAAGATTACATGACGGGATCCTTCGGTCCGAGCCGGACTGGCGTTTTCGTTGCACTTCGCTCAGGATGACGGCGGATTTGGAGGTTTAATATGAGTAAACTTGGAGCGGTAGTTGAAGCAGTAGAGAAGCACGGGCTGTTTGTACTCGAGCAGGTCAAGGGCGCGCGCAGCGATGAAAAATTTGCGCATGCAGTGACCGAGCGCTGGAACAAGATCAAAGCCGAAACACCAATTGCGAAAGCTCCAACTGGGTTGCCGTTGCCTCGCTTCGCGTTGCCCGAGATCGACGAGCCAGGCGAAATCGCGCGTTACCTTTTTGGCGAGGGTTTACCCGGCGAGTTTCCTTATTTAAATGGCGCGTATCGTGAAATGTATCTCGAGCCGTTGCGCGAAATCGAAACCGGCAGTTACGGAGTCCGAGCCGGACGGGCGGCAAAATCGCCGAACGGCTCAAGCGAGGCTGTAGCGGCGCGCGTGTCCCGCGCAAAAGCGCCGGAGCGGCCGCCTCTACAGGAAGAACCAACCCGACTGTTCTCCGGTCTCATGTTGGCCGAGGACACGAACAAGCGTTTCCATTTCTTGAGCGCGCATCAGCGCTCGAAACGTCTGAGCACGGCGTTCGACGGTCCGACCCTCTACGGAATCGATTCCGATGCCGATGGCGTTTTCGGAAAAATCGGGGAAGGAGGCGTTGCGGTCGACACGGTCGAAGACATGGTGCGGCTCTACGACGGTTTTGAGCTCGGTGCGCCGAATTTTTCGGCATCAATGACAATCAGCGGGCCGGCACCAATCATCATGGCGATGTACATCGCGGCGGCGAAGCGTCGTTTCGGCCCAAAGGTGGTGCCAAATCTGCGCGGCACGATTCAGGCCGACATTTTCAAAGAAGTTCAGGCGCAGAACGAAACTATTTTCCCGACCGAAGCGTCGCTCCGCTTTCTCTGCGACATGATCGAATGGACAACGGCGAACATGCCGCGGTGGTATCCGGTCTCGATCAGCGGTTATCACATTGGTGAAGCGGGCGCGACGCCGGTGCAGCAGGCTGCCTACACCCTCTCGAATGGATTCGCCTACGCGGAAATGCTCACCGCCCGCGGCGTGCCGGTGGCTCAGTTCGCACCGCGACTTTCCTTCTTCCTCGATTGCGGGCTCGACGTTGAATACATCGCGCTCGCCCGGGTTTCGCGAAAGATTTGGGCCATCGGCATGCGCGACGTCTTTGGCGCGAATGCGCGCGGGCAAATGTTCAAGTTGCACACGCAAACGAGCGGGCGTTCGCTCATCGCGGCTGAATTCAAAAACAATCTCACCCGGACGGCAGCGGAATTGATGCTGGCCTACATGAATGGCACCAACTCGTGTCATTCCAACAGCGCCGACGAACCGTTCACCACGCCGAGCGAAGAATGGATCCGGCTCGCCGCCCACGGACAGGCAATCCTGCTCGAAGAATCTGGAATCTTTAAGCACACCATGAACATGTTGAGCGGCTCGCCTGGGATGAAAGCGGTCGAGCGCGCGGTTGAGAAAGCAATTCTCGATGAATTCCGCGAGATCGAGTCACTCGGCGGCGTGCTCGCCGCGGTGGAAAATCGATATCAACGCAGCCAAATCCAAAATGCCGCCCATCGTTACGAACAACAAATCTACGACGGGACTCGGCCGATTGTCGGATTGAATCGTTACCGCAATGGTGCCGATGAGATGCCCGAGATCGAGTTGGCGCGGACGCCGCGGGCGAAACAAAAGTTACAAGTCGAGCGCCTGAAGAAGTTCAAAAAGAAAAACGCGGAGAAATCGAAACGCGCGCTCGACAAGTTGGCCACGGTCGTTGAGCGAGGCGAAAATTGTTTTCCGGCGTTGCTGGAGGCGGTGGAAGTTTGTTCGCTTGGCCAAATCACCGGACGGTTGCAAGAGATTGTGGGGCGGTTCCGGCCAATGGTGTAAGCGGGTTAGATCAAGTGCTTCGTGAACCAATTTGGTAGGGCGAGAGTCCGTCGAGCCGCGAATCGCCGAACAGGCTCCGCAGAGCGTCGCCCTACCAAGCGGCTCGTGCAGCGCTACTTCTTCCCGGTCCGCTTCAGCTTCATGTTCTGGCGATAAAATGCGAGGCAGCTGGGATTGGCGACATGCACAGCTTTCATCGATACGACAATGTCGTCGCCGGCGAGACTGATCGTGCCAGTCGCGGTATCATCGAAACTACCTTTCCAGGTGAACTGCGCGGTCTTGCCGTTGACCTTACCCGCTCCAGTGGCATCAGGGGGACCGCCGTGTCCATCGGAATAGGCGGCATCGAAGGCAATATCGAGGGCGGTGCCACTTTGATGAACGATGAACTCAAACACGCCCTGCCCGTTCAGAAATTTTTTGTCTACGAACTCGCCGTCAAACTTTGACGGTCCTGCCGTCAGCGCTGTTCCAATCGTTGCCAGTAGGATCACCGCAGATTTACCGAGCCCAACTTTGCATAAAGAACCTCCCAGTTCATTCACAGCGGTTGAAGCCTTAAAAACGATGATTCTTTCTGGCTTAGATATTCGGCGGACGCGGTTCACGGTGCGCGAGCTTGAGTGGCTTGGCCTCTTTCAAAACATGCCGGGCGATAACGAGTCTTTGCACCTGCGAAGTTCCTTCACCAATTTCGCAAAGCTTGGCGTCCCGCAGGTAGCGTTCGATCGGCAAATCGCGGCTGTAGCCGTAACCGCCGTGAATCTGCATCGCCCGATCGCAAATTCTGACTGCCGATTCCGAGGCGAACAATTTCGCCATGGCCGATTCTTTGGTCGTGTTCTTAGCCTGGTCCTGCAAATTCGCGGCGTGCATGGTTAATACTTCTGCGGCCTCCAATTCCATTGCGGAATCAACCAGCATCCATTGCACCGCCTGGAAATCGCCGATCGGATGACCGAATTGTTTACGTTCGTTGGCATAGGAATTCGCGCGATCAAAAGCCGCCTCCGCGATCCCGACCGCCAGCGCAGCGATGCCAATGCGCCCCCGATCCAAAACTGAAAGCGCCTGTTCGCGCCCGCGCCCGCGCGGGCCCAGGAGTTCCGCTTTCGCCTTTTCAAAACGCAATTCGGCGGTGTCGCTGGCCCGCATGCCATAAGTGTGAATTTTGCGGACCGGCCTCACCTGATCTTTCATCATAATGAAAGCGCTGATTTCGTTCTTGCCCGTTTCGGTCTTTCCGGTCGTTGCCATCACCACTAGCAACTCGGCGGTGCGTCCGCTGGTGATGAATTTCTTCAGTCCATTAATCTGCCAGTGATCGCCATTTTCCTGGCCGCGCGTTTCGATTCCGCCGGTGTCACTGCCGGCGTTGGGCTCGGTCAAGGCCCAGGCGCCCAGCCATTCGCCACTTGTCAGTTTGGGCAAATACTTTTGCTTTTGCTCCGGGGTGCCGAATTGGTTGATCTGCCCAACAGCTAACGAGTTGTGGGCGGCGATATCCATCGACAACGCGGCGAAAACTTTTCCCAGCTCTTTGATGGCAAAGGCAGCAGTCACATAGCTCAAACCGCGACCGCCAAATTCCTTCGGCGCGATCATTCCCATCAATCCGATTTTTCCCGCTTGGATAAAGATTTCGCGGGGCAGTTTCTCGTCGTGATCCCATTCGTCGGCGAAAGGTGCCACTTCCTTCTGCGCAAATTCTTCAACTGATTTCAGAAAGGCGCGGGATGCCTCATCGAGCGGATGTTCCAATGTTATCATAATGTAATCGCTTTAAATCCTGCCCGTTTTTCTTGGTCGCGTCGATGGCAGACTGCGTTCCGATGCTCTGGCGTCGCGAACATTTCGCGACAGGATTCGAATTGTGAGCGGGACGTGCCGCGTTATCCTGCGGCGGTCGGGGCACTGAGGCCCCTCCCACATTGTGACTTCTCTGGAAATAGACGCTGGAGCAAGTGCGCGAACTCGAATCGCGTGGCGGCTCCTGCCCTTTTTGTTCCTACTTTACATCGCCAACTATCTCGATCGCACCAACATCGCCTACGCCACGCTTGGGATGAAGGGCGAGTTGGGACTAAACGATTCCGTTTTCGGCACGGCGAGTGGGATCTTCTTCATCGGTTATATTGCGCTGCAAGTTCCAGGCGCGCTTTTGGTGGAACGCTGGAGTGCGCGGCGTCTTCTGGCGCTTACATTGATCACTTGGGGCACACTCACTGGTTTGACTGCGTTCGTGCGAACGCCATTCCAGCTCAATGGCGCCCGGTTTTTGTTAGGTGCCGCTGAGGCTGGGTTTTTTCCGGGCGTGATCGTTTATCTCTCGCATTGGTTCATCAAAGAGGACCGCGCGAAAGCGGTTGCGCGTTTTATGTCGGCCATTCCGATCGGTTTCATTATCGGCGGACCAGTCGCAGGCGCGATTCTCGGCGTGCGTTGGCTCGGTATTACTGGCTGGCGCTGGCTGTTTCTGCTCGAAGGAATTCCGGCAGTGATTTTTGGAATCGCCACGCTGTTTGTGTTACCGGACCGACCTCGTGACGCGACCTGGCTGCGCGCCGACGAACGCGATTGGATCAAGAACCGTCTTGCTGACGAGCGCGCTGCGAAGTCGACCGCTGACCAGCCGAGAATGAAGCTGATCCTGCGTCATCTTCTAATCGTGGTAATACTCACCCTCGGCTTGTTTTTCACCTACAGCGGCGGCTACGCCTTCTGGTTTTTCGAACCGACCATGCTGCAACGGCTCACGGGTTGGAGCGTGCAGCGCGTGAGTTGGATGAGCCCGATCGTTTTTGGCGCGGGGTTGGCCGGAATGCTTTTTTTTGGCTGGAGCTCGGATCGAATGCGCGAACGACGGTGGCATTTTGCGATCCCGCAATTGACGGCTGCACTCGCGCTGGGGGCGTGGTTTTTCTTGCCGCACTCCAACGTCATGCTGGTGGTAATCTTCTCGCTCGTCGGCTTCGGGACGATTGCTTATCTGCCATCGTTTTGGGCGCTGCCGTCCGCTTTTCTATCGGCGTCAGCGGCGGCCGCAGCAGTCGGATTCATCAACTGCTTCGCCAGCATCGGCGGATATTTTGGGCCGAAGATTTTTGGAAAACTGAGTCAGGGCACCGGCTCTTTCAATACTGGCTTTGCGGTCATGATCGGATGTTGGGTCATCGCATCGTTGCTGGTTCTGGTGTGTCCGCGCGAGCGAAACGCGTGAAAATTCACGGCGTCGAAGTCAAGGGCGTCGATGTCGATCTCGAAACGCGCTGCGCGCATCATCACCTGCCTAACGACATCATCGCGATCAAGTTTGCCTGCTGCGGCAAATGGTTTCCATGCCATCAATGTCACGCCGAATGCGCAGATCACACCGTATCGCTCTGGTCCCGAGAGCAGTTTCATGAGCGGGCCGTTTTATGCGGTGCGTGCGGCTATCAGCTCATGATTCGCGAATATCTCGACTCCGGATCAGTTTGTCCGTGTTGCAATCGGCAATTCAACCCCGGCTGCGCCAGGCATCATCACTTCTATTTCGCGACTTAACGCTTCAACGCGACTTCGAACGGGGCTTCCGTTTTCGCGCGCACTTCGTCAACGGCATGATCAGGCTGCAATTCGATCAGCACAAGACCGCCGCGGTCGCCTTTCTTCACTTCGAACACGCAGAGTTCGGTGATGATAAGATCGACCACTCCTTTCCCGGTGATCGGCAATGTGCATTGCTTGAGAATCTTCGGCTTGCCGTCCTTCGAGGTGTGTTCCATCACGACGACGACGCGCTTCACTCCGGCGACCAGATCCATCGCGCCTCCGGGGCCTTTGACCATCTTCCCGGGAATCGTCCAGTTTGCGATGTCGCCGTTGTCCGCGACTTCGAACGCTCCGAGGATCGCGAGATCAATATGACCGCCGCGAATCTGCGCAAACGAATCCGCGCTAGAGAAAAAGGCCGAGCCCGGTCGTGTCGTGATCGTTTGTTTGCCGGCGTTGATGAGATCGGGATCTTCTTCGCCGGGTTTTGGAAATGGGCCGATGCCTAACAAGCCATTCTCGGATTGCAGCGTTACGTGCATTCCTTTGGGGATGTAGTTGGCGACCAGCGTCGGAATCCCGATGCCGAGATTGACATAGTAACCTTCGTGCAATTCCCGTGCAGCGCGTTTTGCGAGCAAGTCACGCACGGTCGATCCGGCTTTTGCCACGGCCGCGCCTTGCACAGTGCGAAACTCGATGCGCTTCTCGTAGTTTGTGCCCTGGACAATTCGATCGATATAAATACCCGGCGTGTGGATTTGATCGGGATCGAGCTCGCCGATCTCCACCAACTCCTCGACTTCGGCGACGCAAATTTTACTGCAAGTCGCGATCATGGGATTAAAATTCCGTGAAGTTTTTCGGTAAATCAGATTGCCCGATTTATCGCCCTTCCACGCTTTGACTAACGAGACTTCGGCGGTAATGCCAGGCTCGAGCACATATTCGCAATCGCCAAACATTTTCGTTTCTTTCTTCTCGGTGAGCAGCGTTCCGAAACCGGTGCGGGTATAAAAGCCGGGAATACCGGCGCCGCCCGCTCGCAACCGTTCCGCTAACGTTCCTTGCGGGATCAGTTCGAGTTCGAGCTCGCCGCTCAAGACCTGGCGCTCGAACTCCTTGTTCTCGCCCACATAGGAGGCCATGACTTTTTTCACCTGACGCGCCGGTAGTAAAACGCCCATTCCGAACCCGTCCACGCCGGCATTGTTTCCGACGATGGTCAGGCCTTTCACCCCGCTGTTGTGCAAGGCCGCGATGAGATTCTCCGGTATGCCGCACAATCCGAACCCGCCTGCGGCGATCGTCATATTGTCGTGAAGCAGGCCATCAAGCGCAGCTTTGGCGTTGGGAAAGACTTTGCTCATGTGGGCCGAAGTCTAACCACACATTGCATGAATGCACATGAAGGAAGTTGCCGCATCGCTTGATGTCGTCACATTGCAGGTTCCATCTCTTATGACCAAATCACTGGCCCATCAGTTTGCCGAATACGCCTGTGCCCTTCGCTTCGAAGATTTGTCACGGGACACCGTGCACGAAGTGAAACGGCGAATCATTGATTCGATCGGCTGCGCGCTGGGCGCATGGAACGAAGAACCGTGCCGGATCGCGCGCGAGGTGGCGTCCGAATTTTCCGCCAAGCATGGCGCGACCATTATTGGGACCCATCATCAGGCGCCACCCGATTGGGCGGCATTCGCAACTGGATGTTGCATTCGATATTTCGATTACAACGACACTTATCTTTCAAAGGAGCCGGCGCATCCGAGCGACAACATTTCCGCGGTACTGGCGGTGGCAGAGAGCGTGGGCGCGAGCGGACGCGATGCCATGACGGCGATTGCGCTCGCCTATGAAGTGCAATGTCGCTTGTGTGACGCGGCCAGCATCCGTGCGCGGGGTTGGGATCATCCGACCTACGGGTCGTTCTCGACCGCGCTAGCAGCGGCGATGTTGATGGAGCTCGATCCGGAAAAAACGCGGCACGCGGTTAACATCGCGGGTGTCGCGGGAATGGGAATGCGGCAATCGCGTGTGGGTGAACTTTCCCATTGGAAGGGCGTAGCTTTTGCGCACGCGGCGCGGCACGGGGTTTACTCCGCACTGCTCGCTCGTGCGGGAATGACCGGGCCGGCTCCGATTTTCGAAGGACAAATGGGTTTTGAAAAAGAACTCGGTGTTTCACTCGGGAATGTGGGCGAAAAATTTGCCGTGCCGTTCGTGGAAAATCCGCAGGGACCGGCCTCCATGATTTTGAACACCAGCATCAAATATTGGCCGGCGGAATATCACAGCCAGAGCGCGATCGAAGCGGCGCTCTTTTTACGCGAACAGATCGACGATCCTTCTCAGATTGCATCGGTTCACATCGAGTCACACGATGCATCAGTCGATATCATCGGGAGCGAGCCGGAAAAATGGAAACCGGAAACGCGCGAGACGGCCGATCACAGTTTGCCGTATATCACCGCGATCGCATTGATCGACGGCGACGTAACGGACCGGCAATTTGAACCTGAGCGATTCACCGACCCTGCGATCTGGAAGTTTTTGGAACACGTGAAAGTCACCCGCAATGCCGAACTCAGCGCGCTTTATGCGGTCGCGGTGGCGAACATCGTCCACGTGACGCTGAAAGATGGGAAAACCCTGACAAAGCGAGTCGATTATCCGTTAGGTAACGCGAAGAATCCGGTCTCGGACGGGGAGCTCGAAAGAAAATTCCTGCGGCTGGTCGAGCCCGCGCTGGGACGAGATCATTGCGCCAAAATTTTGGACCATGCCTGGTCGCTCGATCAGGAGAAGGGCGTACATCATTTGATGAAGCTATTGCGAATGCCGCGATGAAAAAGACGACCGGTAGGGGCGGTTCACCGAACCGCCCGGCTGAGTGTCCAGTTGCACTAGCCGCGCAGGATTTCCCTAGTTGGGCGATTGAGGTCAATCGCCCCTACCTTTCGCAATGAAAACGAGAGCAGCGCGATTGCGTGCATTGATCGCCAAAGATTGCGTGGCTATGCCCGGCGCGCCGAATGCGTCGATTGCGCGGCAGATCGAGCGGGCCGGATTCGATGCCGTTTACACTAGCGGTGCAGGGCTGGCGAATTGCACCGCAGGCTTGCCGGATATTGGGCTACTGACATTGAGTGAAGTCGTTTTGCTCGCGGGCCTAATTGCGAAGGCGGTCAAAATACCGGCGATTGTGGACGCCGATACCGGATTTGGCGGCGCCGAAAATGCAGCGCGCACGATTTGTGAGTTGGAAGCTGCTGGCCTGGCTGGTTGTCACCTGGAAGACCAGGAATTTCCCAAGCGTTGCGGACATCTCGCGGGCAAATCGCTGATCGCGTCGGCTGACATGGAGGAAAAAATCAAGGCCGCTGTCAGCGCGAGACGCGATCCGAATTTTTTGGTGATTGCTCGAACCGACGCGCGGGCAATTGAAGATTTCGCCGGCGCGGTTAAGCGCGCGCGGGCTTATGTTGCGGCGGGGGCTGATGCGATTTTTCCGGAAGCGTTGCAAACGAAAGAGGAATTTTGCGAATTCGCCAGAGCGATCGACGTCCCGCTACTGGCGAACATGACCGAATTTGGAAAATCGCCTTTGCTTCCATTCGAGGAATTGCGCGACCTGGGTTATCGGATGGTCATCTTCCCGCAGAGCGCATTTCGTGTTTCCATGAAAGCCACAGGAGAATTTTTGCGCGATTTGAAAAGGCGTTCGAGCCAGGCGGATTGGCTGGAGAAAATGCAGACGCGGGCTGAGCTTTACGAGTTACTCGACTACGATCCAGCAAGGGATTCCTGGGAAGGGTATCGCGCGGTATGACAAGTTTGAGAATGATTCCCTTTGTGTAAACTTAATAGACACAGCGTTGGGGAGTTATTGAGGGCGCAAAATCACGAGAAAAACGATGGCAGCTAAAGAAACCAAGCAAACTTACAGTCCAGGCCTCGCCGGCGTGATCGCAGGAGAGACAGAAATCTGCTGGGTCGATCCGAACGCCGGCCTCGCGTATCGCGGTTATGACATTCACAAGATGGCGGAAGAGGCCAGCTTCGAAGAGGTCGCTCATCTTTTGCTTAAGGGCGAATTGCCCGATGCCGAGCAGCTGAGCAAGTTTACCCGCGAAATTGCCGCGGCTCGCTCGGTCCCGAAACAGGTGCTCGATGCGTTGCGCCTGATCCCGAAGGATGCGCATCCGATGGATATGCTTCGGACAGGCGTCTCAATGCTCGGGCCATTCGATCCGGAGCTCGACGATCATTCGCATGCCGCCAACATTCGTAAGGCTATTCGGTTGATTGCGAAAGTTTCGACCCTAATTACGGATGGGTATCGCATTGCGCACAATGAAGATCCGCTGCCGGAGCGTGAGAATCTGACGCTGGCCGGAAATTTCTTTTATAAGGTAAGAGGCGAGGTGCCGCAGGATTGGCAGATCCGGATGATGGACACGATTTTTGTTTTGTATGCCGATCATGAATTTAATGCCTCGACTTTTGCGGCGCGAGTGACGGCGTCGACGCTGGCTGATATCTACGCGGCGGTGACGAGTGCATGCGGCACGCTAAAGGGCCCGTTGCATGGTGGCGCGAATGAGCAATCAATGCGGATGCTGGATGAAATCAAGACACCTGATCGTGCGGAAGCATGGCTGAAAGATAAGCTCTCGCAGAAAGCCAAGATCATGGGATTTGGCCATCGCATTTACAAAAAAGGTGATTCGCGCGTGCCGATCATGCGTGAGATCGGGCGCGATTTGGGCAAACGCACTGGCAAGGAAAATTGGATCCCGATTTGTGAGAAGCTGGAACAAACGATGGAGCACGAAAAACATCTTTGCGCCAACGTCGATCTCTACGCGGCGCCGGTATTCACGATGCTGGGATTCGATCCCGCCCTAAACACACCGATCTTTGCCGCCGCGCGCGTCGCAGGCTGGTGCGCGCATGTAGTCGAGCAACACGATCATAATAGATTGATCCGGCCGACCTCGCTTTACACCGGTCCGGCGATCAGGCCTTACACCGGAGTCTCGAAAAACGGTAAGACCCAGCCCTAGTAGCTGTAGCGGGCGGTCTATGACCGCCGGCCCTTAGTTCCGGCGCTAATAGAGCGCCGCTATAATGATGAAAGAACAATCGCTTCAGGAAAAATACGCGCCGACAAATTCATGCTGGGGCTGCGGACCCGCCAACCGCGAAGGCTTACGCATTCGCAGTTTCCCGAAGGGAGATGAGGTGTTCGCGGAGTGGACGCCTGAAACGAAATACGAAGCATTTGCGGGGGTGCTGAACGGAGGGATTATCGGCACTCTCCTCGATTGTCACTGCAACTGGACAGCAGCCTGGCATTTGATGAACAAAGGCGGCGCCGGCCATCCCCCATGTACCGTGACGGCTGATTACGCGATCAAGCTGCTCCGACCAACGCCGACGAAAGGCCCGATTTTTTTATCGGCAAAAATAGTCGAATCAACCGATGACCGTGCCACTGTAGATGGCACATTAACTGCCGGCGAGAAAGTGTGTGCGACCTGCCGCGGTACATTTGTAGCCGTGAAGGAAGGGCACCCTGCGTTTCACCGCTGGTAATTTCCTAACGAAAGAGCACCGGCCACGCGGACAAACCGCGTTCGTTTAGAGGTACTGCTTCGGCAGGGGCTGTTGTGTGCTTTCGTGCTGCCAATAGATCGACAACACCCACCAACGCTTTCCATCATTGAAAAGCTGGATGCTATTGATACCGCGCATGAACGGCTCGGGATCGCTGGGATCACGGCGTGATTGGTATGTGCTCCAAACGTGCGCAATGCTCCCGAAGGATTCGACGCGGCGCGCAATCTCTTTTTCGTAAAAACCGCTTTTCTCGAACAAGGGTTCTACCCGCGCGATGTAGCCCTCGACATCCAAAATCTGTGGCGCCAGCTCGACATCATTCCTTCCAGCAACCGTTGCAGTCGGCATCAATCGTGCGCCCGGATAAAACAATGATCGCTCGCGCTCCCAATTGCGCGGCTTGCCCGCCGGTCCTGAAATCACGTCGTAGGTTGCTGCTATAATCGCGTCGATCGATTCGACATCCGCTGGATTCGCTTTCGTTGCCATATCAGTATTTATCAGGGTGCGCGCCCGGGGTGACTCGAACACCCGACCCACGGATTAGAAATCCGTTGCTCTATCCGGCTGAGCTACGGGCGCAGTTCATAGGTAGATTTGCAGCAAAATGACGACCAAGACCAGAGTGACTCCAACTCTAGAAAGCTACGGAACAAAGA